>NZ_MDCR01000164.1 GCF_001723055.1 Streptomyces niveus | reverse complement strand
CCGGTGGTCCCGCCGGAGCGCGGAGCCGCGGGGGACTGCGGCGCCTGCGGCTGGGCCGGAGCCGGGGCCGAGAACTCGGCCGCGGGCACCGGAGCCGGTGCGGGCTTCGCCGCCGCGGGCTTCGGACCGGGACGCGGGCCGGAGGCGGGCGTCGCGGCCGGAGCCGGAGAGGAGGGGGTGCTGCTCTGCGGGGCCTCGGCGGCGGCCGGCTTGGGGGCCGGGACACCGGGCTTGGGAGCAGCCGGACGTGCCGCCTGCGCCGGGGAGGGCGCGGCGGGCTTGGCGGGGCTCGCCTTACGAGGCGCCCCGGGCTTCGCTGCGGGCTTGGCGGCGTTGCCGCCGGGGCCCTGCAAAGCGTCAGTCAATTTGCGTACAACCGGCGCCTCGATCGTCGACGACGCCGAACGGACGAATTCACCGAGTTCTTGGAGCTTGGCCATGACGACCTTGCTCTCCACGCCGAACTCCTTGGCGAGTTCGTATACCCGGACCTTAGCCACTTCGCTCCTTTTAGGTCCGGGTTACCGCCGGACCGTCGCTACTTCATGGGCGTACTCATCGCGTACTCATCGAGTGCTCATCGCAATCTCGACCTACTTCCAACTCGCGAGGTACCTGAATCGCACGGGGTTCCGTGCCGTACGTCTTCGTGCATTGCTGTCTGCTCGACATGGAGCAGCAGTTCCGTACTGTCGAGCGGTCCCTTGACCCTGAAGGCCCGGGGAAACGCCCGGCGGCGAACCGCCTGATCGAGACAGAACGAGGCGGGGTGTACATAAGCGCCCCGGCCGGGCAGCGTACCGCGTGGATCAGGGAGGCAAGCACCCTCGACCACCACGATGCGCAGCAGATCGCTCTTGGCCGCTCGCTCCCGGCATCCCACGCAGGTTCGCTCAGGGCAGGCGCGGGCGTGCGTCCGGCCAGACATGCTCAAGTCTACCTCCCCGCGCCGCCCTCACCCCTTTGGGGCAAGGGTCGAACGCCTGCTGGCCAAAAAGACTCGGTTGATCTCCGTGCGGTGCGTCGTCCCACGTCGCCGCACGTCGCGGGCCCCGGGCGGAGTTGATCGCCGGGGGTCGGCCGCGACCGCCGGTGGCCGACGAGTGGCCATCGATGGCCGGATACGGTGCGGTCGGCGGGTACGTCGGGGGCGACCCACGGTGGTGGCCGCGAAAGTCACCGTCGCTCCACCCGGGTCGCGTACGCCCGCCCCGTACCGCCGCCGGATCAGCCCCGGTCGTCGCGGGACGACCGGGGCCCCGTGCCGGCCCCGTTGTCCTGCGCCCTGTCCGCACCGTTCCCGCCGTCCGCGCCGTCGGTCTGCTCCGTGTCGGGCCGGATGTCGATGCGCCAGCCGGTGAGGCGGGCGGCGAGGCGGGCGTTCTGCCCCTCCTTGCCGATCGCCAGCGACAGCTGGTAGTCGGGCACCGTCACCCGCGCGGAACGGGCACCGAGGTCGACGACCTCGACCTTGCTGACCCGGGCCGGCGACAGGGCGTTGGCGACCATCTCGGCCGGGTCGTCCGACCAGTCGACGATGTCGATCTTCTCGCCGTGCAGCTCCGCCATGACGTTGCGCACCCGCGACCCCATGGGGCCGATGCAGGCGCCCTTGGGGTTGAGGCCGGAACGGGTGGACCGTACGGCGATCTTCGTACGGTGGCCCGCCTCACGGGCGATCGCGCAGATCTCCACGGAGCCGTCCGCGATCTCCGGCACCTCCAGCTCGAAGAGCTTCTTGACGAGGTTGGGGTGCGTGCGCGACAGGGTCACCGACGGGCCCCGTACGCCCTTGGCGACGCGGACGACGAAGGTACGCAGCCGCAGACCGTGCGTGTACTCCTCGCCCGGCACCTGCTCCTGCACCGGGAGGATGGCCTCCAGCTTGTCGTCCAGACGTACGAGGACGTTCCTGGGGTCCTTGCCCTGCTGGACCTGGCCGGCGACGACGTCGCCCTCACGGCGCGCGTACTCACCGAAGGTGACGTCGTTCTCGGCGTCCCGCAGCCGCTGCTGGATGACCTGCCGCGCCGTGGTGGCGGCGATACGGCCGAAGTCCGACGGGGTGTCGTCGAACTCCTTCGGCTCCTGGCCCTCCTCCAGCTCCGACGCGTCCTCCTTGGCCCACACCGTTACATGACCGTTGTCGCGACTGAGCACGACGCGGGCGAGACGGCGGCTTCCCTCGGTGCGGTGGTAGGCGATGAGGAGGGCGGATTCGATCGCCTCGACCAACAGGTCGAAGGGGATCTCCTTCTCTTGTGCCAAGCCCTTCAGGAGCTTTACGTCGATGTCCATGGCTACGCCTCCTCTTCCTTCTTGTCCTTGCGGTTGAACTCCAGCTCGACGCGCGCCTTGGCGATCGACGCGAACTCGACGCGGCGGGCGGTGGGCTTGCGCCCCTTCACGCCCGGCACTTCGAGGTCGAGCCCCTCCTCGTCCACCGCGAGAATGCGGGCCACGAATTCGCCGCCGCCGTCTCCATCGCCCTCGTGGAGCTGGATCTTCGCCAGCCGGCCGACGGCGCGTTCGTAGTGACGGCGCTCGGTCAGCGGGCGGTCGGCTCCTGGGGAGGTGACTTCGAGCTGGTACTCGTCCTCGCCCATCACGTCCGTCTCGTCGAGAGTCGTGGAGATGGTGCGGCTCAGCTCGGCACACGCGTCCAAGTCCACGCCGTCGTCGGAGTCGACCACGATCCTCAGCACACGACGCCTGCCCGCCCGGGACACCTCGATCTCTTCGAGATCCAGGCCCTTCTCGCTGACGAGCGGTTCCAGCAGTCCGCGCAGCCTCTCGCTGTGGGTGGTGCTCATCCGGGTGACTCCTCGGCCGCGTGTGTGCTGTTGTGGGATCGTCGCGTGTCAGGCAAAGGGTATCCGGTCGCGGGGGGTGTTGCCGTCCACCTGCGAGTGACCCGCAGGTACGCTCGCCTGCGGTGATCACTGCGAGGCCCGAGGGAGACACGCGTGAGGCGCACGGGGACGACACGGAGGGGTGCTCTCAAGGCGGTGGGGGCCACCGCGGGGGGTTTGCTGACCGCCTGCTCCGGTGGGGACGACGACGGGGCCGACGAGCCGGGGACCGCGGCGGCCGTCAGGGCGGAGAAGGCGCTACGGGTGAGGTCCACCCGTACCAGCCGTGAACTCCTGCGACAGTACGACGCGGTGCTTGAGCTGCATCCGGATCAGGCGACGCGGCTGACGCCCCTGCGGGACTCCGTGGCGCTGCATGTGACCGCCCTGTCGCCACCGCCTCCTAAGAAGAAGGACGAGTCGGGGAAGCCCAAGCCCTCACCGTCGGAGTCCGCATCGGCGTCCGCGCCGCCTGACGGGGCGCCTGTGGGGGACGTAGGGGGCGCGGGGCCGACGCCGTTCGTGCCCGCCGACCCCGGAAAGGCTGTCAGGGAGCTGGCCGCGGCGGAGCGCCGCAGCGCCGACGCGCACGCCGAGGCGCTGGTGCACGCGCCGCCCGAGCTGGCCCGGCTGCTGGCGTCCCTCGCGGCGGCCGGCGCCGCCCACGCGTACCTGCTGACGAAAGGATCCTCCTCGTGAGCGAGGACCGTGCGCTGGACGCCGCTCAGGCCGCTCTCGCCGCGGAGCACGCGGCGGTGTACGGATACGGCGTCGTCGGCGGCCGGGTGGGCGACGAGCGTCGCCCGGAGGCCACGAACGCCTACGACGCGCACCGTGCCCGGCGCGACATTCTCGCGCGTACGGTGCGCGACCTCGGCGGGAAGCCGCTCGCGGCGGCCGCGGCGTACGCGCTGCCGTTCGAGGTGCCCGACTCGGCCGCCGCCGTACGGCTCGCCACCGACATAGAGGACCGGATCGCGGGGGTCTACTCCGACCTCGTACGGGCCGCCGAGGGGCCGCTGCGTCAGGACGCGGCGGGGGCTCTGCGCGAGGCGGCGGTGCGGGCGGTGCGCTGGCGGGGCAGCGGCGTAGCCTTTCCTGGGCTCGCCGAGCGTCTGTGAGCCCGCTCGCTCCGAAAGGGATCTAGGCACGTATGGCTTTCGAACCGCCGCAGCGGCTGGTGCGCACCCTGAGCGAGACGTACGGGGAGTCCGTCGCCGGAGAGTGGCTCGGACGGCTGCCCGTGATTGCCCAGGAGGCGCTGGAGCGGCGGGAGTTGACGGTCGAGCGGGTGGTGGCGCCGGGCGGCGGGAGCAGCCTCGTGGTGCTCGTACGGCGCCCCGACGGTGCCCCGGCCGCGCTCAAGGTGGTCCCCCCGTTCGCCGCCCCGGAGGCGGAGAGCGCGGCGCTGACGCAGTGGAAGGGCTGGGGCAGCGTGGAGCTCATCTCGGGCTCCGACGGCGCGCTGCTTCTTGAACGGCTCCACACCGAGACGTCGCTGCGCTCCCTGCCCGAGGCCAAGGCACTGCTCGAAGCGGCGGGAACGGTGCGGAAGTTGTGGGTCGAGCCCGTCGCCGATCACGGCTTCGAGACGGTCGCCGAGCGGACGGCGGGGCAGGCACAGGCGATGCGGCGTTCGACGGACCCGCAGGTCGTTCCGCTCGTCTCGGCGGCGCTCGACGCACGCGAGGAACTGCTCGCGGCCGGGCCGGCGGAGCTGATGCTGCTCCACGGCGCCTTCCGCCAGGGCAAGGTGCTGTCGGGCGACCGGGCACCGTGGCTCGCGGTCGGCCCCGTGCCCGTGGTGGGTGAGCGTGCGTACGACCTGGCGCGGCTGGTACGTGACCGGGTGGAGGACCTCGTCGCGGCGGCGTCCGGCGCGTCCGCGACACGACGCCGCGTGAACAAGCTGGCCGACTCGCTGGACATCGACCGCGAGCGCCTGCGTGGCTGGACGCTCTTCCGCGCGGTGGAGTCGGGAGTACGCGCGCTGGAGGCCGGACGCCGCCAAGACGGGGAACTGTTGCTGGAGTTCGCCGACTGGCTGTAGTGGGCCCGGTCCGCGCCACGGCGGCTCGCACCGCCCGCCGGGCGGCGGCTCCTCCTCGGCAGGGCGCTTCACGGGGCGGCGGGAGCGCGGCCACGGGGCGGGCGGGCCGCCCCGTCACCCGGATCCGGCCCGCCCGCTCCACACTCCCTCGTACGCCGTCGTACGCGCACACCTGCCGCCGTGTCCGGCGCCGAAGGGCGGCGCCGAGCCTCAGGCGGTGACGGTGGCCGTCAGCCGCTCGATCGCCTCGGCGACGGTGAGTTCCTCGCGCTCCCCCGTGCGGCGGTCCTTCAGCTCCAGCACGCCCTCGGCCGAACGGCGCCCCGCGACCAGGATCTGCGGCACGCCGATCAGCTCCGCGTCCGTGAACTTCACACCCGGCGAGACACCGGCGCGCTCGTCGACCAGCACCCGCAGCCCCGCCGCAGCCAGCTGCTCCGCGACGTCGACCGCCAGCTCCGTCTGGAGCGCCTTGCCCGCCGCGACGACGTGCACGTCCGCCGGGGCGATCTCACGGGGCCAGCACAGTCCCTGCTCGTCGGCGGTCTGCTCCGCGAGCGCGGCGACGGCGCGGGAGACGCCGATGCCGTACGAGCCCATGGTCACCCGCACCGGCTTGCCCTGCTGACCGAGCACGTCGAGCTGGAAGGTGTCGGCGTACTTGCGGCCCAGCTGGAAGATGTGACCGATCTCGATGGCGCGCCCCAGCTTCAGCCCGGCGCCGCACACGGGGCAGGGGTCGCCCTCCTCGACGACCACGACGTCGAGGTATTCGTCGACCTCGAAGTCGCGTCCGCAGACGACGTTGCGGGCGTGGGTGTCGGCCTTGTTCGCGCCGGTGACCCAGGCGGTGCCGGGCGCCACGCGGGGGTCGGCGATGTAGCGGACCTTCAGTCCCTGGGGGCCGACGTAGCCGCGTACCAGCTCGGGCCGGCCCTCGAAGTCCTCGGCTGTCACCAGCTCCACGACGGCGGGCGCCAGGTGCTCACCGAGCTTGCCGAGGTCGACCTCGCGGTCGCCGGGGACGCCGACGGCGGTGATCTCGCCGTCGACCTTCACCAGCAGGTTCTTCAGCGTCGCCGAGGCGGGCACGCCCAGGAACGCCGCCAGCGTCTCGATGGTCGGGGTGTCGGGGGTGTCCAGCTCCTCCAGCGCCCCGTGCGCCGCCCCGTCGACGGGGGTGAGGGCGAAGGTGACGGCCTCGGTGTTGGCGGCGTAGTCGCCGTTGGGGCAGTCGACGAAGGTGTCCTCGCCCGCGGCGGCCGGGGCCAGGAACTCCTCGGACGCCGAGCCGCCCATCGCACCGGAGATGGCGGAGACGATGCGGTAGTCGAGTCCGAGGCGCGCGAAGATCTTCTGGTACGCCACGCGGTGGAGCGCGTACGACTCGGCGAGACCCTCGTCCGTGGTGTCGAAGGAGTACGAGTCCTTCATCTGGAACTCACGGCCGCGCAGCACGCCGGAGCGAGGGCGGGCCTCGTCCCGGTACTTCGTCTGGATCTGGTAGAGCATCACCGGCAGGTCCTTGTAGGACGTGCACTGGTCCTTGACGACCAGGGTGAAGATCTCTTCGTGCGTCGGGCCGAGCAGGTACTCGCCGCCCTTGCGGTCCTTGAGACGGAAGAGGAGGTCGCCGTACTCGTCCCAGCGACCGCTCGCCTCGTAGGGCTCCTTGGGAAGCAGCGCCGGCAGCAGTACTTCCTGCGCCCCGATGGCGTCCATCTCCTCGCGCACGACGCGCGAGATGTTGTCGAGCACCTTCTTACCGAGGGGCAGCCAGCTCCAGAGGCCGGCGGAGGTGCGGCGTACGTACCCGGCACGGACCAGAAGCTTGTGGCTGAGGGTCTCCGCGTCCGCCGGGTCGTCGCGCAGTGTCTTGGCCATCAAACGGGACATGCGCTGGACCTGGGACATGGGGAGCACTCCTGCGTTTCTTCTCGGGTGTTGGCAGGAGGTTATCCGGGGCACACCGGCAGGCGGAAATCAGTAATCCCGCGCCGTACGGCGCTCAGCGCCGCCGCAGCGGAAGCGGGGCGCCCATCACGGCGTACGGCTTGGCGGCGCTGGGGAACAGGACCTGGCGGGCCAGGTCCTGGTATCCGAGGGTGCGGTAGAGGCCGCGGGCGGGGCTCTCGGTGTCGATCGCGGAGAGGATCGAGCGGGGCTGTCGCGCGACATCCGTGATGGTGGTGATCAGCGTGCGTCCGATGCCCCGGCCCTGGTACGCGGGGTGGACATGCAGCTCGGTGATCACGAATGAGTCGTCGAGCCAGTCGTCGCAGCCCTCGGCGCGCAGATACGGCTCTACGACCGTGGACCACCAGTGGGAGCGGTCGTTCGGCATGCCGTAGACGAACCCCGCGAGCCGCCCCCGCGCCGTGACCGCCCCGTACGCGCGCGCACCGGGAGCGAGGAGATGCCGCAGCACGATCTGGCGCCGTACACCGATCTCGCCCTCGCTCAGCCCGAAGGCGAGCGCCTGTACAGCCAGCGCCTCGTCCACGCGCGCCGCGAGATCGATCGGCCCGACGTGTACGTCGGGGATCTGGGAGTCGCTCCCGGGGAAGCTCGGCACGCTCGGCATGGCCGAACCCTACTTTCAGAAGAGGACGCTCATGAAAGCGCCCACCTCGCGGAAGCCGACGCGTCGGTAGGAGGCGCGGGCCGGGGTGTTGTAGTCGTTCACGTAGAGGCTGACGACGGGGGCGACGTCGGCGAGCGCGTACCGTACGACGGCCGCCATGCCGCTCTCCGAGAGGCCCTGGCCGCGGAACTCCGGGGCCACCCAGACGCCCTGGATCTGGCACGCGTGCGACGTGGCCGCGCCGATCTCGGCCTTGAAGATCACCTTGCCGTCGTCGATCCGGGCGAACGACCGCCCCGCTCCTACGAGTTCGGCCACGCGCGCCTGGTAGAGCAGCCCGCCGTCGCCGGCCAGCGGTGAGACGCCGACCTCCTCGGTGAACATCGCCACGCACGCCGGCATGATCGTCTCCAGCTCCTCCTTACGGATGCGGCGTACGAGAGGGTCCGGCCGCACCGTGTCGGGCACCCGCTCGGTGACCATGAGCGGCTGGTTCGCTCGAACCTCGCGGGCGGGGCCCCAGTTGGGCTCCAGAAGCCGCCAGAGGAGGGCTGTGGGTTCGGCGGGGCCGACGATCGACGAACAGCGTCGCCCCGTCCGGCGGGCGCGGTCCGCGAAGGCCCGTACGGCCTCGGGGGACGCGCAGATCGGCACCAGGTTGGCGCCGGAGTAGCACAGCGAGCGCAGCCGCCCGTCCGCGTACCAGCCCCACATCTCGCCGCCGAGGCGCCAGGGGTCGAGTCCCGCCGCCTGGACGCGGGACGCCACGAACGCGTTGGCGACGGGCTCACTCTCAAGAATGGCGAGCGCGGCGCCGAGTTCGCCTGGGTCGAGGACCCGAGTGGTGGTCTGCGTCAACACGAGAGGGCCTCACCGTACGTCTGCTGATTCTCCGCACTGTACCCGCCACTTCTGTGGCCTGCCGCGCACACGGAAGGACCCCGCTCCCCGGACGCCCTGAGGCGTGGGGTGCGGGGCCCGTACCGAAGCGGGGGGGGCGGACGGCGCGGAGGCCGGTCGGATGTGCGACGTACGGCCACATACGGCGTACGGGCACGTCCGGCATACGGCTCCGAGGCACCTGGGGCGGACGACCGCCCACCGGTCCGATCGATCACCGACCGATCACCGGTGGTCAGCTGATGGAGACCTGGGGCTCGCCCGAGGCGATGCCGTCTTTCTCCATCTGTTCGGCGATCTTCATGGCTTCTTCGATGAGGGTCTCGACGATCTTGGATTCGGGGACCGTCTTGATGACCTCGCCCTTGACGAAGATCTGGCCCTTGCCGTTGCCCGACGCCACACCCAGGTCCGCCTCGCGCGCCTCGCCCGGACCGTTGACGACGCAGCCCATCACCGCGACCCGCAGCGGGACCTCCATGCCCTCCAGGCCCGCGGTCACCTGGTCCGCCAGCTTGTACACATCCACCTGCGCACGACCACAGGACGGGCAGGACACGATCTCCAGGCGGCGCTGCTTCAGGTTCAGCGACTCCAGGATCTGGATACCGACCTTGACCTCCTCCGCCGGCGGCGCCGACAGGGAGACCCGGATCGTGTCCCCGATCCCCTCGCTCAAAAGCGCCCCGAACGCGACGGCGGAC
>NZ_MDCR01000163.1 GCF_001723055.1 Streptomyces niveus | reverse complement strand
AGCCTGTCCGGCGCCCCGCCCCTCAACTGTCCCGCTACCGGGCGGGGCGCCGGACAGGCTTCAGGGCGGGTTTCCGCGGTCGTGCTACTTAACGCCGAGGGTGTCGCACTTGGCCTTGAACTTCGCGGTGCAGATCTCGTCGACGGTGTAGATGCCGTCCTTGATCACCGTGTCGTTGATGTTGTCCTTGGTCAGCGAGACGACCGGGACGAGGACCGACGGGATGCCCTTGGTGGTGGCGCTGTCGACCTTCGTCTTGGCGATGGCGTCCAGGGACTCGCCCTTGGCGACGGCGACGGCCATCTCGGCGGCGATGGAGGCCTCGGTCGGGTACGGCTTGTAGACGCTCATGAACTGCTCACCGGCGACGATGCGCTGCACACCGGCGAGTTCGGCGTCCTGGCCGGTGACCGGCGGGAGCGGGGAGATACCGGCGCCCTTGAGGGCGGTGATGATGCCGCCCGCCATGCCGTCGTTGGCGGAGTAGACGCCGACGATCTTGTCCTTGCCCAGGGCCGAGATCGCGCCTTCCATGTTGGCGTTGGCGTTCTCCGGCTTCCACTCCTTGGTGTCGTACTCCTTGCCGATCGTCACCTTGCCCTCGAGGACGGACTTGGCGCCCTTCTTGAAGAGGGCGGCGTTCGGGTCGGTGATCGCGCCGTTCATCATCACGATGTCACCGTCCTTCGCCTTCGGACCCAGCTCGTCCAGGAGCGCCTGGCCCTGGACGCGGCCGACCTCTTCGTTGTCGAAGGAGACGTAGCCGTCGATGTCGCCCTCGGCGAGGCGGTCGAAGGCGATGACCGGGATGCCCGCGTCCTTGGCCTTCTTGATCGAGCCCGTGATGGCCTTGGAGTCGACGGCGTCCACGATCAGGGCGTCGACCTTGTTGGTGACCATCGTGTCGGCCTGCTGGTTCTGCGTCGCCGCGTCCTGCTTGGCGTTGGCGTAGACGACCTTGCCCTTGCCGTCGGTCAGCTCGCTGACGCGCTTCTCTATCAGCGGCTTGTCGAACTTCTCGTAGCGCGCCGTCTGGTTCTCGGGCAGCAGCAGCCCGATGGTCAGCGAGCCGTCCGACTTCTTGGACGACTCCTTCGCCGAGTCCCCGGACTCCTTGGCGCTTCCACAGGCGGCGAGCGAGACGGCCATCGTGGTGGCAGCGGCGGCCACGGCAGCACGTCGGAGATGTGCGTTCACTTCAGAAACCTCCCTGACGAGGCCGCGACGTTGCGGCCGAGGTGGCTGGAAGTCAACTCCGATGCGGACTCAGCGTCAAGGAGTAAATCCTTAACGAGATGACAACGGTGCCATTCGTTATCTAAGTGAAGACAGCGGAGCCGACAGGCAGAGTGCTTTCCAGCAGGGTCGAATCGCCCATTTCGCTCAGTACGAGGGCGAGTGCGCCGAGCACTTCCGCGCGCCCGCCGAGGGCTCCTGGAAGCACCGAGAGCTGTCTGGCGGCGCTGGGGATCGCGTACCGGGAGACGGACTCGCGTATCGGCGCGAGCACCAGTTCCCCGGCCTCGGCCAGATCACCGCCGAGCACCACCCGGCTGGGGTTGAGCAGGTTGCAGAGATTGGCGACGCCGCTGCCGATGTGGCGCCCGACGTCGGCGATCACCCGGCGGCAGCCCGGGTCGCCCTCCCTGGCCAGCTGCACGACGCGCTCCATGGTCAGATCGCGGCCGTGACTGGACCTGAGCAGCGGCAGGACGTAGCGGGCCGCCGTGAAGGTCTCCATGCAGCCCCGGTTTCCGCAGCGGCAGACGGGGCCCGACTCGTCGAGCGTGATGTGCCCGATCTCGCCCGCCGTACCGCCCGGTCCGCGGTAGATCTGACCGTCTATGACCAGACCGGCGCCGACGCCGCTGGCGACCTTGATGTAGGCGAGGTCCTTCACGCCCCGGCCGCTGCCCCAGACCAGCTCGCCGAGGGCGCCCAGATTGGCGTCGTTGTCGACGTACACCGGCACGCCGAGACGGCCCGCCATCTCCTCGCTGGGGTTGATTCCCGTCCAGCCAGGCAGGATCGAGGTGGAGCCGAGCGTGCCCGAGACGACGTCGATGGGCCCCGGCACCCCGAGGCCCACGCCGATGACCTTCTGGCGGCCGATCCCGGTGGCCTCGATGAGCCGCTCCACCAGCTCCTCGGCGCGGCCGAAGCCGTACGCCGACGAGGCGTCCACGTCGAGCGGTTCGGACTCCTCGGCGAGCACCTGGTGGGCCAGATTGCCGACGGCCACCCGCAGATGAGTGTGGCCGAAGTCCACGCCGATGACGATGCCGGCGTCGCCGCTGAGCGAGACGCTGCGGGCCCGGCGGCCACCCGCCGAGGTGGGCGTCACCTCGACGGTGCCGCCCTCCCGCAGCTCGCGGACGATGTTGGAGACCGTGGCCGCCGACAGTCCGGTGCTCCGGGCGATCTCCGCCTGGGTGAGCGAGCCCGCCATGCGCACCGCGCGCACGACCCGCTCCAGATTCGCCCGGTGCAGAGACGACTGCGACCCTGGAGTCTCCACAACTGATCCACTCCTGCCCTTGGCAGGCGGCACGACCACCGCCCCCGGCCGGGGTCGCGCCTGTGAAACCCCGACGTTTCTCCAACTTGTGAACTCTAACCTCAGCCTTTCGGGTCGCTTCCCGTCAAGACCTTGAGCAGTGCCGACCTCGGATGAGCACCGTACTTACCCATCTGACCTGCGAACATCGCCGTTCTGTCGATTTCAGGCCACTACCGGTGGCGAAAAGTGCCCCTTCGGCTCGGGATGGATACCGAACGAACCCCCTCCGCGCGGGCCCGGAACACCACGAACCGCCCCCCGGCGAGAGGCCGGAGGGCGGTTCGGAGGAGCCGTGGAACGGTGAAGCGGAGGCCGCGCTCCGCCACTTGAGCGCGCCCGCTACTTGAGCGCGCCCGCCGTCAGGCCGGCGACGACCTGGCGCTGGAAGATTATGTACGCGGCGAGCACCGGCAGCATCGCCATCACCAGTCCGGCGAACAGCCCGGAGTAGTCGCCCTTGTAACCCTGGCTGACCGCGAGCTGCACCAGGCCCTGCGAGAGCACCTTCTTGTCCGGGTCGGTGTTGAGCACCGTCGGCAGCATGTACTGGTTCCACTGCCCGAGGAAGTTGAAGATGCCCACGCTGATCAGACCCGGCTTGGCCATCGGCAGCATGATCTGGAAGAAGGTCCTGGTGTGCGAGGCGCCGTCGATGATCGCCGCCTCCGCCACCGAACTCGGCAGCGTCCTGAAGAAGGACGACAGGAAGAACACCGTGAACGGCAGCGAGTAGGCGATGTACACCAGGATCAGACCGTGCGTGGTGTTCAGCAGCCCCATGTTGTTCATGACGAAGAACAGCGGGACCAGCGCCAGGATGATCGGGAAGCTCATCCCTCCGATGAAGAGGAAGTAGATGAAGCGGTTCCCGGGGAAGTCGAAGCGCGCCAGCACGTACGCGGCCATCGAGCCGAGCACCAGGGTGCCGATCAGCGAACCCCCCACCACCACGATGGTGTTGAAGAAGTAGTCGCTCATGTGGGCCTGGCTCCAGGCCCGCGACCAGTTCTCGAAGTGGAGCTTGTCCGGCAGCGCCCAGGGTGAGCTGAAGATGGAGTTGTCGTCCTTGAAGGAGGACATCACCGCCCACAGCAGCGGCAGGACGACCAGCAGCGCCCAGATGACGAGCACACCGTGCGAGAAGACGTTGAGGACGGTGCCCTCGCGCTTCTCCTTCACCGGCGGGGCGTCCACCTTGGTCACCGGCCGCCGGTCCTGCGGCTCCTCGGGCAGCTTGGCCGGAGGTGTGTCAGTGGTCTTCATCAGAACTCCAGCCGCTCGCGCCGGCCCAGCTTCGTCACGACTGCCGCGAAGGACAGCGTCACCACGAGCAGAGCGACACCGATCGTTGTGGCATAACCGGCCTGGGCGTCCCGGAAGGCCGTTTGGTAGACGTACAGCGGCAGGACCGTCGTCGAGTAGTCGGGTCCGCCACCGCCCGGCCCCACGGTCATGATCTGTACGACCGCGAACGCCTCGGCGCCGAGGGCCAGGATGCCCATGTAGATCCAGCCGGCCTGCACCGTGTCCCAGAGCAGCGGAAGCGTGATCTTGAAGAAGGTGGTGAACCGGTCGGCGCCGTCCAGCAGCGCCGCCTCGTAGTAGTCCTTCGGAATGGAGGCCATTCCGGCGGAGAACAGGACGACGAAGAAACCGACCGTGCTCCAGATCAGGACCGCCATCACGCACCAGAGCGCGAGATCCGGGTCACCCAGCCAGAGCGGCTGGACGCTGTCCAGTCCCACCGCGTCGAGCGCCGCGTTGATGGCGCCGCTCTCCGGGTTGTACGCGAACTGGAAAAGCAGGGCGACGATCGCGATGGAGAGCACCTGCGGAAAGAAATACGCGATCTTGTAGAAACCCGAACCACGGACACCCGTGATCGCGGCGCCTTTCCGCTGCCGCCCGCCGACATTGATCATGAAGGCGAGGAAGAGCGCGAGGGCGAGCGTCACCAGCGGCAGCAGCAGCACGAACAACACGCTGTGCTGCAAGGACTTCCAGAAGATGTCGTCCTCGAACATCTTCTTGTAGTTGTCGAAGCCCACCATCTTGAAATCGGAACTCAGCCCCGTCCAGTCCGTGAACGAGTAGTAGATGGACTGGATGAACGGCCATATGACGAAGATCGCGTACAACGCCAAGGGGGCGATCAAAAACCCCACGATGAACCGGTACTTACCGTGCTGCATGGATCCGACCCCGATCTGTGTGCGGATGCCGCCGCTGGTGACGCCTGCTCACTGGTGCTTGTAGTGCTTGATGGACTGGTCCTTCGCGGCGGCATCCGCGTAACCCTGGATCTTCTTGATGGTCTCGGCGGGGGTGGCGCGCCCGGCCATCATCTCGCCGAGGCCGGCGACACCGATCTGCTCCTTCTGGAGCTTGACGTACCAGTCCTGCATACGCGGGTTGACGACGTTCGTCCCCGCCTTGTCCAGGGCGGCGACGGCCGACTTCAGACCCGGCGTCAGCTCGACGCCGTCGGTGCCGCCGTTCAGGGCGGTCAGCGACTTCACCTGGGAGGTGAAGTTCTTCGACGACTCCTCGCTGAGCATGATGCGCAGCAACTCCATGCCACCCTGCGGGTTCTTGGCCTTCTGCGGCACGATGAAGGGCTCACCGCCGGACGCCCAGAGGGTACCGAACGGCATCTTGTCGGAGGCGTCCATGCTGGACGGCGCGCCGACGGCGAGGTTGAAGTCGGCCGGCATCGTCTTGGCCGCCTCGTTCTCCACCCACGAACCGTTCGGGATGAAGAGCGCCTTGCCCTTCGTCCACGCGGTCTGCGACTGGATGTGGTCCAGACCGGGGGTGCCCTGAAGGATGTAGCCCTTCTTGAACAGCTCGTAGTACGCCTCGAAGGCCGTCTTGACCGCCGGGTCCTTCCAGGCGTTCGGCTCCAGGTTGTCGATCTTGTCGAGGACCTCGACGCCACCGATCTTGGCGATCAGCGGGTAGAGCGAGAACGGGATGTAGTACGGGTGCTTGCCCGCGTACGTCCAGCCCGCGATGCCCTTCTTCTTCGCCTTGGCGCAGAGCGCCAGCATGTCGTCCCACGTCTCGGGGTACGCCGAGTCGAGGTCCTCCAGGGCCTTCTGCGAGTACCAGACGCCGTACACCGTGTAGGCGTAGTACATGATCCAGACGGGGTCGCCGTCGAACTGGCCCATCTCGACGATGCCGGGGCGCAGGGTGTCGCGCACCTTCTTCGCCGGGTCGTCGTAGGACGGGGCGTCCATCAGCGCGGTGAGGTCGGTGAGCTGCTTCTTGCCCACCAGCACGCCCATGTCCATCTGCTCGGCGCCGGAGTTGTCGATCAGGTCCGGCGGGGTGCCGCCGTTGAACCTCGGCTGGAGCGTGGACTGGATCTTCTCGGTCGCCGCGTGCTTGACCTTCGGGGCCTTCGGGAAGGCCGCGTTGTACCGCTTCTCCGCGTCGATGGCGTACTGCTCGCCGAAACCGCCGTTGAAGATGACGACATCGAGCTGCGCCGTCTCGTTGGCTCCGAGGGGGTTCTTCGCCGAGGTCTTGCCCTTCTCGACCTTGTCCTCGGTGCCGCTGTCGCTGCTCGCGCAGGACGCCAGGAAACTCATGGTCGGGACGGTGATCAGGCCGATCGCGGCCGAACGCTTGATCAGATCACGACGGCCAAGGCCCTCATTGCTGTGAGCGGAGGTGGATCCCATGCTCAAGTCCTCGCCTTCTCCAGGACTCAGGCGGTGTACCGGTCGCCCGTCCTTCTCGCCTGAGGCAGAAGGGCCCCGCCACCGCGGTCAAATGAAGCTGGTCGTTCAGGATTGTGGTGCTGATTGCCGTGCTTCGCGTTGAGCGTGTTGTCGAGCGTCGTACGAGATGCGTGATGCGTGATGCGTGCGCTGCGTTGCCTGTTGCGTGATGCCAGTTGAGTGATGCGTCGTACGTGATGCGTGATTACAGCAGGGACGGCCTGAATGGTTGGCGGCGGGGTGCGTCACGGCATCGCGGCACCCAACCCTCCCCCGTCTCCTGGTCCTTCACCGTTCGAAACCTGGCGAGGCGGACGCCGACAGGTATAGTCCACTTCAGGTCGGGTGAGCAAGATCGAAAGCAGGTTTGGGCGGGAGTCTTTCCCGAGTTGAGACCTGGAGAGGGTTTCAGAAGGGCCGCGCGGCATCCGTACGGATCTCGCCGCTTTTTCCGGATCGCGCACGGCGCGATATCCGGACCTCTCGCGCGCTCTCGGCGCGGGCAGTTGTGTGCCCATTCCACGAATCGCGTGCGGAACAATGGCCGGTTCTTGTCATCTCACACCGGCAACACCCTTGACACCTTGCCTCTCTTGTACCACTACTTAACCGGCGCATGACTTTTGACAACGTTGTCCATCATGCTTCCGGAAGAGGAAGGCTCGGGATGCAGCGCACACCCAGACCCCGGCTCACGCAGTGCCGCAACGCCGCCCTGGTGGCCGCCGCTTCACTGCTGGTCGTCACCGCACACTCGTCAGCTGTAGCACAGCCCGCCAAGGCGGCGGCCCCCAAGGACTCGTTCGCGTCCTCTTTCGAAGAGGGCGATACGCAGCCGAATTGGCGCAATACGGTTGATACCGGACCCGATGGAGAGAAGCGATCCTCGGGCGTGAACGGCGAGTTCAACGCCGGCATCCCGGGCAACGTCACCGACCGCGTCGTGGAACTGCGCGCCAGCGACGAGAACACGAACGGCGGCGAGGGCAAGGAGAACCTGGTCGACATCCAGTCGAGCACCAAGTGGCTGGCTTTCGAGCCGACCGCCTGGATCGAGTTCGACCTGGACGCGCCGGTCAAGGTGTCGACCTACGCGCTGACGTCGGCGAACGACCACGCCGAGCGCGATCCGAAGGAGTGGACACTCAAGGGATCGACGGACGGCAAGGACTGGAAGACGCTCGACAGCCGAGTGGACCAGACCTTCGGCGAACGATTCCAGACAAAGTCATACGACTTCGACAATTCGACCGAGTACGCGCACTACCGGCTGGACATCACCAAGAACAACGGGGCGGGCGACGCCACCCAGCTCGCCGACGTCCAGTTCTCCAACGGTGACACCAGCACGCCGCCGGCCGGCGACATGCGCAGCCAGATCGACAGCGGCCCGGGCGGCTCCCCCACGGCCAAGTCCAACGCCGGGTTCACCGGCAAGCGCGCGCTGGAGTACGCCGGTTCGCACGAGGCGGACGGCCGGGGCTACTCGTACAACAAGGTCTTCGACGTCAACACGGCCGTGCGCGCGGACACGGAGCTGTCGTACAAGATCTATCCCTCGATGACGGAGACGGACCTCAACTACCCGGCCACCAACGTCTCGGTGGACCTCGCCTTCACCGACGGCACGTATCTGAGCGACCTGAAGGCGCTCGACTCGCACGGCGGCCTGATGAGCCCTCAGGGCCAGGGCGAGGCCAAGCGACTGTACGTCAACCAGTGGAACGCGGTCGCCTCCCGGATCGGCTCCGTCGCCGCCGGCAAGACGGTGGACCGGATACTCGTGGCGTACGACTCCCCCAAGGGCCCGGCGAAATTCCAGGGCTGGGTGGACGACATAGCACTGGCGGTGAAGGCTCCCGAGAAGCGCCTCGCGCACCTCTCGGACTACGCGTCGACCACGCGCGGCACCAACTCCAGCGGTTCCTTCTCGCGCGGCAACACCTTCCCGGCCACGGCCGTGCCGCACGGTTTCAACTTCTGGACGCCGGTGACCGACGCCGGTTCGACGAGCTGGATCTACGAGTACTCGCGCCGCAACAACGACGCCAACCTCCCCGCGCTGGAGGCGCTGTCCGCGAGCCATGAGCCGAGCCCCTGGATGGGCGACCGGCAGACCTTCCAGCTGATGCCGTCGACGGCCGCCGGCACACCGGACGCCTCGCGCAAGGCGCGCGCGCTGCCTTACCGCCACGAGAACGAGATCGCCAGGCCGCACTACTACGGCGTGACGTTCGAGAACGGCCTCAAGGCGGAGATCACCCCCACGGACCACGCGGCGGCGATGCGGTTCACATATCCCGGTGACGACGCGAGCATCGTCCTCGACAACGTCAACAACAACGGCGGTCTGACCATCGACGCCGCGAACCGGTCCTTCACCGGCTTCTCCGACGTGCGCAGCGGCGGATCGGCGGGCGCCACACGGCTGTTCGTGTACGGCGTGTTCGACGCGGCGGTCAAGGACAGCGGCAAGCTGCCCGGCGGTGGCGGCAAGGACGTCACCGGATTCGTACGCCTCGACGCGGGCCAGGACCGCACCGTGAACCTGCGGATCGCGACCTCGCTGATCAGTGTCGACCAGGCGAAGAAGAACCTGGCGGACGAGCTGCCGGCCGACCTGGGCTTCGACCGGGTCAAGAAGGACGCGCAGCGCGCCTGGGACGGCATCCTGGGGAAGGTGGAGGTCGAGGGCGCCACCAAGGACCAGCTCACGACGCTGTACTCCAGCCTCTACCGGCTCTACCTGTATCCCAACTCCGGCTTCGAGAACACGGGGACGAAGAAGAAGCCGCGGCAGCAGTACGCGAGCCCCTTCGTACCGAAGATGGGCACGGACTCCCCCACGCACACGGGCGCGAAGATCGTCACGGGCGAGGTGTACGTCAACAACGGCTTCTGGGACACCTATCGGACGACGTGGCCCGCGTACTCCTTCCTGACCCCGAAGAAGGCCGGGGAGATGGTGGACGGCTTCGTCCAGCAGTACAAGGACGGCGGCTGGATCTCGCGCTGGTCCTCCCCCGGCTACGCGGACCTGATGACCGGCACCAGTTCGGACGTGGCCTTCGCGGACGCGTATGTGAAGGGTGTCGACTTCGACGCGAAGGCGGCGTACGACGCGGCGCTGAAGAACGCGACGGTGGTGCCGCCGAGTTCGGGCGTGGGCCGCAAGGGCATGGAGACGTCGCCGTTCCTCGGCTACGCCTCCACCGAGACCCATGAGGGCCTGTCCTGGTCGCTGGAGGGCTACCTCAACGACTACGGCATCGCGAAGATGGGCGAGAAGCTCTACCAGGAGACGGGCGAGAAGCGGTACAAGGACGAGTCCGCGTACTTCCTCAACCGCGCCCAGAGCTACGTCTCGCTCTTCGACAAGGAGGCCGACTTCTTCCAGGGCCGGAACCTGAAGGGCGACTGGCGGGTCCCGAGCGACACGTTCGACCCGCGGGTGTGGGGTTACGACTACACCGAGACGAACGCGTGGGGCTACTCCTTCACGGCGGCGCAGGACTCTCGCGGTCTCGCCAACCTGTACGGCGGGCGCGCGGGTCTCGGGAAGAAGCTGGACGAGTACTTCGCGACGCCGGAGACCGCGTCGCCGGAGTTCAAGGGCTCCTACGGCGGTGTCATCCACGAGATGACGGAGGCGCGGGACGTCCGGATGGGCATGTACGGCCACTCCAACCAGGTCGCACACCACGCCACGTACATGTACAACGCGGCGTCCGAGCCCTGGAAGGCGCAGGAGAAGGTCCGCGAGGTGCTGAGCCGCCTCTACACCGGCAGCGAGATCGGACAGGGCTACCACGGCGACGAGGACAACGGCGAGCAGTCGGCCTGGTACCTCTTCTCCGCGATGGGCTTCTACCCGCTGGTGATGGGCAGCGGGGAGTACGCGGTCGGCTCGCCGCTCTTCACGAAGACGACGGTGCACCTGGAGAACGGGAAGAAGCTCGTCGTCTCGGCGCCGAAGAACAGTGACAAGAACATCTACGTGCAGGGCCTAAAGGTCAACGGCAAGGCGTGGAACTCCACGGGGCTGCCGCACGACGTGCTGGCCAAGGGCGGCACGCTGGAGTTCGACATGGGCCCGAAGCCGTCGACATGGGGCTCGGGCAAGGACGCTGCGCCGGTGTCGATCGCGAAGGACGACAAGGTGCCGTCGCCGCGCGCGGACGCGCTGTCCGGCCCGGGCGCCCTCTTCGACAACACGTCGAAGACCAAGGGCGCGGTGGGCGGTTCGGTGGACCTGCCGGTGGAGTCCGCGACGAAGGCGGTGCAGTACACACTGACGTCGGCCACGGCGGACACGTCGCCGGCCGGGTGGGAACTCCAGGGCTCGGCGGACGGCAAGACCTGGAAGACCCTGGACAAGCGGTCCGGCCAGTCCTTCAAGTGGGACCAGCAGACACGGGCGTTCACGGTCGCCTCGCCGGGGTCGTACGAGCACTACCGCCTGGTGACGAAGGGTGAGGCGGAGCTGTCGGAGGTGGAGCTGCTGCGGTAGGGACGCCGCGGCCCGGCCGCGAACGCCGAGGGGCCGTACTCGCCACGCTGTCGCGCGGGGAGTACGGCCCCTCGTCACGCGCCGTCCGTCGGGCCCGACTCGGGCCCGGGGGGGCTACTTGCGGATCAGGCTGCGCAGCACGTACTGCATGATGCCGCCGTTGCGGTAGTAGTCCGCCTCGCCCGGGGTGTCGATGCGGACCACCGCGTCGAACTCCACGCCGGTGTCCGTCGTGACCTTGACCGTGGCCGGGGTCGTGCCGTCGTTCAGCCCGGTGACGCCCGTGAAGGTGAAGGTCTCCTCGCCCGTCAGACCGTACGACAGCGCCGAGCCGCCCTCCGGGTACTGGAGCGGCAGCACGCCCATGCCGATCAGGTTCGAGCGGTGGATGCGCTCGTACGACTCGGCGATGACCGCCTTGACGCCCAGCAGCGCCGTGCCCTTCGCCGCCCAGTCGCGGGACGAGCCCGAGCCGTACTCCTTGCCCGCGAGGACGACCAGCGGGGTGCCGGCTGCCTGGTAGTTCTGCGAGGCGTCGTAGATGAAGGAGACCGGGGCGTCCGCCGCCGTGAAGTCGCGGGTGTAGCCGCCCTCCGTGCCCGGCGCGATCTGGTTGCGCAGGCGGATGTTGGCGAACGTGCCGCGGATCATGACTTCGTGGTTGCCCCGGCGCGAGCCGTACGAGTTGAAGTCACGGCGCTCGACGCCGTGCTCCGTCAGGTACTTGCCCGCCGGCGTGTCCGCCTTGATCGCGCCCGCCGGGGAGATGTGGTCGGTGGTGACCGAGTCGCCCAGCATGGCGAGCACGCGCGCGCCGGTGATGTCGGCGACCGGGGTCGTCTCCATCGTCATGCCCTCGAAGTACGGGGGCTTCCGTACGTAGGTCGACTGCGGGTCCCACTCGAAGGTGTTGCCCGTGGGGATCGGCAGCGCCTGCCACTGGGCGTCGCCCGCGAAGACGTCCTGGTAGGACTTGTTGAACATGTCCTCGCCGATGGCGGAGGCGACGACCTCGTTGACCTCGGCCTCGGTCGGCCAGATGTCTTCGAGGTGGACGGGCTTGCCGTCCTTGTCGACGCCGATCGCGTCGCGCGTGATGTCGACCTTCATCGAGCCGGCGATCGCGTAGGCGACGACGAGCGGCGGGGACGCCAGGTAGTTCATCTTGACGTCGGGGTTGATACGGCCCTCGAAGTTGCGGTTGCCGGAGAGCACCGCGGCGACGGCCAGGTCGTTCTCGTTGATCGCCTTGGAGATCTCCTCGTCCAGCGGACCCGAGTTGCCGATGCAGGTCGTGCAGCCGTAACCGACGAGGTTGAAGCCGAGCTTGTCGAGGTACGGCGTGAGGTTCGCCTTGTCGAAGTAGTCCGTGACGACCTTCGAGCCCGGCGCCAGGGTCGTCTTGACCCAGGGCTTGCGGGTGAGGCCCTTCTCGACGGCCTTCTTCGCGACGAGCGCGGCGGCGACCATCACGTACGGGTTCGAGGTGTTGGTGCAGGAGGTGATCGCGGCGACGGTGACGGCGCCGTGGTCGATCTCGTACGTCGAACCGTCCGGCGTGGTGACCAGGGTCGGGCGGGTCGGCACCCCGTTGGCGGAGGCCGGCGAGTCGGAGGCCGGGAAGGACTCCTTGCCCGCCTCCTCGTCGTCCGTCACGTAGTTGCGGACGTCGAGCGCGAACTGCTCCTTGGCGTTCGCCAGGACGATACGGTCCTGCGGGCGCTTGGGGCCCGCGATGGACGGGACGACCGTGGCGAGGTCCAGCTCCAGCTTCTCGGAGAAGTCGGGCTCGGCGGCCGGGTCGAGCCAGAGGCCCTGCTCCTTGGCGTACGCCTCGACCAGCGCGACCTGCTGCTCGTCACGGCCGGTCAGGCGCAGGTACTTCAGGGTCTCGTCGTCGATCGGGAAGATCGCGGCGGTGGAGCCGAACTCCGGCGACATGTTGCCGATGGTGGCGCGGTTGGCGAGCGAGGTGGCGCCGACGCCCTCGCCGTAGAACTCGACGAACTTGCCGACGACACCGTGCTTGCGGAGCATCTCGGTGATCGTGAGGACGAGGTCGGTGGCGGTGGTGCCCGGGGTCAGCTCGCCAGTCAGCTTGAAGCCGACGACGCGCGGGATGAGCATCGAGACGGGCTGGCCGAGCATCGCGGCCTCGGCCTCGATGCCGCCGACGCCCCAGCCGAGCACACCGAGGCCGTTGACCATGGTGGTGTGCGAGTCGGTGCCGACGAGGGTGTCGGGGTACGCCTGGCCGCCGCGGACCATGACGGTGCGGGCCAGGTGCTCGATGTTGACCTGGTGGACGATGCCGGTGCCGGGCGGGACGACCTTGAACTCGTCGAACGCGGTCTGGCCCCAGCGCAGGAACTGGTAACGCTCCTTGTTGCGGCCGTACTCCAGCTCCACGTTCTGCGCGAAGGACTCCGGCGTACCGAACTTGTCGGCGATGACGGAGTGGTCGATGACCAGCTCGGCCGGGGCCAGCGGGTTGATCTTCGCCGGATCGCCGCCGAGCTCCTTGACGGCCTCGCGCATGGTGGCGAGGTCGACGACGCAGGGCACGCCGGTGAAGTCCTGCATGATCACGCGGGCCGGGGTGAACTGGATCTCCTGGCTCGGCTGCGCCTGGGAGTCCCACCCGCCGATCGAGCGGATGTGGTCGGCGGTGATGTTCGCGCCGTCCTCGGTACGGAGCAGGTTCTCCAGCAGCACCTTCAGGCTGTAAGGGAGGCGCGCTGAGCCCTCGACCTTGTCCAGCCTGAAGATCTCGTACGACTCGTCGCCCACGCGCAGCGTGCTGCGGGCGTCGAAGCTGTTCGCCGACACGACAGTCTCCTTCATGAATGTGCGCGTACTACCGCGCCGCGACGCATGTGCGGCTGACGCCGCGCGGTGCCGCCAACGGGCTGCTCGCCGATCCGCTAAGGTAAGGCTTAGTTAGGTTCGCCTTACTGCCTGGCGGCTGCGGTACGCCTTCGGCAGATATCTCGATGTCGAGATAACTCTAGTACATGACCGCTTCGGGGTCATGCCCGGGCGCTGTTGTTCTCCCGTTGTTCGTTGTCGTTCGCTGTCCTCACAATTGTCGTCCAATCGAGTCGTTCGGCGCCGGACCTGCTCCCGCCGGCCGGCGGGAAGAGCCGACCGTGTCGCGGCGGGGCTACGTTGGCACCGCCACGGAAGGGGCGGTGCCATGGAGACTGACTCCCTGATCAGGGCCGCGATCGAGGAACACTGGCGGGCTTCGGAGCGCGGCGACACCGAGGCCGAGCACGCCATCTACGCCACGGACGCGCTCCTGGACTACCCGCAGTCGGGTGAGCGGTTCCGGGGCCGCGCGGCGATCTCCGCCCAGCGCGGCGGCCACCCGGCCGACCGGCACTTCAGCGTCCGGCGGATCACGGGGCACGGGCGGCTGTGGGTGAGCGAGTGCGTCATCACGTACGACGGTGCGCCCTCGTACTCGGTGAGCGTCATGGAATTCGCCGACGGGCACGTGGTCCACGAGACCCAGTACTTCGCGGACCCCTTCGGCGCGTCGCCCCGGCGGGCGGCGCTCGCTGAGCCGATGCCGGGGCGGACTCTCTGACGGTCGACCTGGTCGACCCGGCTGACTGACGGGCGCCGTCAGGGGCCGTCCGGCCAGAGCGTGGACATGCGCGCCGCGCCACCCCGTTCGAGCCAGGTGGTGAAGTCCAGCAGGCCGGGGTGACGGGTGCGCAGGGCCGCGATGTCCGCCTGCCAGAGGCCACGTCCGGAGGCGAAGGCCCGCGCCGCGCCGGAAGTCAGGCCAAGCGTGGCCGCGGGGACTTGGCGGTAGCGGACCTCGCGGCCGAGGCGGTCGGTGATCAGCTGGACGGTCCGCTCGGGGGTGAGTTCGTCGCCGGCCAGTTCGAGCGCCTGGCCCAGGTAGTCCTGCGGTCGGGCGAACGCGAGGGCCGCGAAGGCTCCGATGTCGGTCACGGCGATGAGCTGGACCGGGGTGTCCGGTGCGAAGAGGTGCGTCAGGACGCCGTCCACGATGCCGCCGACGGGGAGTCCGGTCAGGGTGTGGTTCTCCATGAAACGGACCGGGCGCAGGACCGTGGACGGCAGGCCGGTCGCGGCGAGATGGCGTTCGATCTGCCACTTGCTCTCCCAGTACGGGATGCCGGTCCCCCGCTCGGCGCCGCCGACCGAGGCGAAGACGAAGTGCCCGACCCCGGCCGAGACCGCCGCGTCGACCAGGGCGCGGCCCCGGCGGATCTCGCGCTCGGCGTCCAGGTCGTCGGGGGTGACTCCGAAGACGCCGTGGACGCCGTCGAGCGCGGCGGCCAGCGAGTGCGGGTCGTCGAGGTCTCCCGTACGGAGTTCGGCACCGGCCGCCGTCAGAGCTTTCGCCGCGGGGGCCGAGGGGTCGCGTACGAGGGCGCGAACGGGGAGGCCAGCGGCAAGGAGTTGGGTGGCGGTGGCGCCCCCCTGCCGTCCGGTCGCGCCGGTCACGAGGATCGTCCCGTCGGTGCCGCTCACGCCACTCACTCCACTCACTCCGCTCACTCCGCTCACTCCTCAACGCCGCCGGATAAGATGAGACCGTCTCGGAAAAGATATTGAGACTGTCTCGATTTAACAAGTGGGCAAGTGCGAACAGCGGAGGGAAACATGAGTACCGCCGGACCCGCGCCCCGGCGCCGTATGCGCGCCGACGCGCGCCGTAACTACGAACGGCTCCTCACCGAAGCGGGCGCGGCCTTCGCCGAGCGTGGCACCGACGCGTCGCTGGAGGACGTCGCACGCCGCGCGGGGGTGGCCAACGGCACGCTCTACGCCCATTTCCCCACCCGTCAGGCCTTGTTGGAGGCGCTGCTGGGCGACCGCATGCGGGCGCTCGCCGGAAGAGCGCACGAGCTGATGGACCATCCGTCGCCGCACGAGGCGCTGCTGCTCTGGGCGCGCGCCGCGGTGGCGCACGCGACCGCGTACCGAGGTCTCGCCACGTCGCTGATGCGCGCGGTGGAGGACGAGACGTCGGAGTTGCACGCGGCCTGCCGGTCGGTGCTCGACGCCGGCGAGCACCTGCTCGGCCGGGCGCAGCGGGCCGGCGTCACCCGCGAGGACGCCACGGCCGCCGACCTCTACGCGCTGGTCAACTCGGTTGCTTGGGCGGGTGAGCAGACGTCGGCGGCGCAGGCGGAACGGCTGTTGTCGTTCGCGATGGAGGGGCTGCGGCCGCTTGGAACGGTTCGTCCGGCGCGAGGGCGCTGACCACGTCGCCCATCGCTCACCGTGAGGGTCGTGAGGGTGTCGTCGGCGGGGTGAGCGTGCTGCCGTTCGCGCTGCCCTCGACCGCGTTCACATAGACGCGCGCGAGGTCGGCCGCGGGGGTGCCCGGTGCGGGGTCCATGGCCAGGGTGGTCAGCGTCTCGCGTACCCAACCCGGGCTGACCGCGTTCAGCCGTACACCGCGCGGCATTTCGGCCGCCGCCGCGTGGACGAAGGCTTCGAGTGCGGCGTTGACCAGATGGCCGAGCGAGCTGCCCGGTACGGGCTCGGCGAAGCGGCCGCTGGTGAGGGTGAGCGAGCCGCCGTCGCGTACGTGGCTGAGCGAGCGCCGTACGAGGTTGACCTGGCCGATCAGCTTCCCGTCGAGGCCGGTCCAGAACTCGGTGTCGGACGGCGCGGTCAGCGGGGTCATCGCGCCGCTCGCCGCGCAGCACACGATCGCGTCCAGCGGGCCGGTCGCTTGGAGGAGGGCGTCGATCGAGGGCGTGTCGGTCAGGTCGACGCGCAGCGGGCAGCTTCGGCGGGCCGCGCGCAGGATGTCGTACGGCCCGTCGCGCCCGTTTCGCGCGGCCAACGCGTCGGCGACCGCGCCGCCGATGGTGCCCGTGGCACCGATCACCAGAATCTTCATGACGCCATGCTGGAGCCTTCCGGCGGCCGTACCCAGCCATCCGCCGGGCCCACCCCTGGCAGGTGCAGGATGGAGGCGCCGCGTCGCGATACTGGGGCGCATGGAGACACACGGGGACCTGGGCGCGTTCCTGCGGTCACGGCGGGCGCTGCTGCGGCCCGAGGACGCCGGGCTGCCCGTGTACGGGAGCAGCCGCCGCCGGGTGCCGGGTCTGCGCCGCGAGGAGTTGGCGCAGCTCGCCGGGGTGAGTGCCGGTTACTACACGCGTCTTGAGCAGGGGCAGAGCCCCAACGCGTCGGACTCCGTGCTCGACGCCGTCGCGCGCGTGCTGCGCCTGGACGACGACGAGCGCGCCCATCTCTACTCGCTGGCCCGCCCTCGGCCGAAGGCCCCGCGCCGGGAGACGGAGCCCGAGCGGGTGCGTCCGGGCGTACGGAACATGATCCGGTCGTTCGCGGACGTACCCGCCCTGGTGCTCGGGCGCTTCGGCGACGTCCTCGACTGGAATCGGGCGGCGCACGCGCTGCTCGCCGGCCATCTCGACATCGGCTCCCCGGACCGGCGCGGGGACCGTCCCAACATCGCCCGGCTGGTGTTCCTCGACCCGCGCACGCGCGAGTTGTACGGAGCCGGTGATGACGGCTGGGCGCGGAAGGCGCGCGCCACCGTCGCCGATCTGCGTCTGATCGCGGGCCGCTTCCCCGACGACCCCGGCCTGACCCGGCTCGTCGGCGAACTGACCGCCGCCTCGGCGGAGTTCGCCGAGCTGTGGGCCGCGCACGCCGTGGGCGACTGCGGCACCGACACCCGTACGTACCACCACCCGAAGGCCGGGACGATGACGCTGATGGTCGAGTTCATGGCGCTGCCGAACGACGAGGGGCAGCGGGTGGCGGTGTACGGGGCCGAGCCGGGGTCCGCGTCCGAGGCCGCGCTCCCGCGGCTCCTGGCTGCTTGAGGACGCGGTACCCGGAGCCGTTGCCCGCCGGATCGGCGGTGCTCCCTCGACGTCCGGACGTCAATCTTGGCGCCGGCAGACATGCATGGGCGTCCACGGGTAACCCGTACTCCCAACAGGGCCGCACCGAGACCGACTTGAGGAGAGCACCGTGCCGATCACCTTCCGTAAGAGCTTCCGGATCCTGCCCGGCGTACGGCTCAACATCAACAAGCGCTCGTGGTCCATCACCAGTGGAGGCAGGAAGGGCCCGAAGCGCACCACGAGCAGCACCGGCCGGCGGACGACCTCGATGGATCTGCCCGGCCCGTTCGGCTGGCGCAAGACCACGACCAAGCGTCGCGGTCACTGACCCGGACCGGCGAGTGGGTTACGCCCGAACGGCCGTACTCCGCTCGCCGGGACGGGGCCGTCGGGCCAGCATGAGGAGCGAGGCGCGCCGTGCGGGCCCTCGGCAGGGGCTCCACGAATGGCGGACCCTAACCGCTCTCTCATCTCACATATGAGATAGCCTTTCGCCATGGCAGACGACTACCTCGTACGCATCGGCAAGCTCATCCGTGACGCCCGTCAGCATCGGGGCTGGACACAAACACAGCTTGCGGATGCGCTGGCCACCAGCCAGAGCGCCGTGAATCGCATCGAGCGCGGCAACCAGAACATCAGCCTTGAGATGATCGCGCGCATCGGTGAGGCGCTCGACAGTGAGATCGTGTCGCTCGGATACGCCGGGCCGATGCACCTTCGCGTGGTCGGCGGACGCCGGCTCTCCGGCTCCATCGACGTCAAGACGAGCAAGAACGCCTGTGTGGCGCTGCTCTGCGGTTCGCTGCTCAACAAGGGGCGTACGGTCCTGCGGCGGGTGGCACGTATCGAGGAGGTCTACCGGCTCCTCGAAGTGCTCAACTCCATCGGCGTACGCACGCGCTGGATCAACGACGGCATGGATCTGGAGATCGTGCCGCCGGCGGAGCTGGACATGGCCGCCATGGACGCGGAGGCCGCGCGGCGTACCCGCTCGATCATCATGTTCCTCGGCCCGCTGCTGCACCGCATGGACAACTTCCTGCTGCCGTACGCGGGCGGCTGCGACCTCGGTACGCGCACGATCGAGCCGCACATGATCGCGCTGCGCCGCTTCGGCCTGGACATCACGGCGACCGAGGGCCTGTACCACGCGGTGGTCGACCGCTCGACGTCACCGGACCGGCCCATCGTGCTGACCGAGCGCGGCGACACGGTCACGGAGAACGCGCTGCTGGCCGCCGCCCGGCACGACGGCGTCACCGTCATCCGTAACGCGTCGTCGAACTACATGGTCCAGGACCTGTGCTTCTTCCTGGACGCGCTCGGGGTACGGGTCGAGGGCGTCGGCACCACCACGCTGACCGTGCACGGCGTGCCGAGCATCGACACCGATGTCGACTACTCCCCCTCCGAGGACCCGGTAGAGGCGATGAGCCTGATCGCCGCCGCCGTGGTCACCGAGTCCGAGCTGACGGTCCGCCGGGTGCCGATCGAGTTCCTGGAGATCGAACTCGCGGTGCTGGAGGAGATGGGCCTGGACCACGACCTGACGCCGGAGTACCCGGCGGACAACGGCCGTACGCGGCTGGTGGATCTGACCGTACGGCCCTCGAAGCTGGAGTCGCCGATCGACAAGATCCACCCGATGCCCTTCCCGGGCCTGAACATCGACAACGTGCCGTTCTTCGCGGCGATCGCCGCCGTCGCGCAGGGCACGACCCTGATCCACGACTGGGTCTACGACAACCGCGCCATCTACCTCACGGACCTCAACCGCCTCGGCGGCCGGCTCCAACTCCTCGACCCGCACCGGGTCCTGGTGGAGGGCCCGACGCGCTGGCGCGCGGCGGAGATGATGTGCCCGCCGGCGCTGCGGCCCGCGGTGGTGGTGCTGCTGGCGATGATGGCGGCGGAGGGCACGTCGGTGCTGCGCAACGTCTATGTGATCAACCGTGGTTACGAGGACCTGGCGGAGCGGCTGAACTCGGTGGGCGCGCAGATCGAGATCTTCCGCGACATTTGATATGCGAATGCCGCTGCACCCTGTCTGACCTGCTATTTAGCGGGCCAGGATAGGGTGCGGCGGCATCTCTGGGACTTCTCTGGGACTTTGGGCCTGCGGGCGGGTACGGGCCGCGCTCTACGGGCCCTGCCGACCGGCTGCGGCTACGCGAAGATCGCGTCGATGGCGGCACTGCCCCGTGCGCCGGCTCGCGGCAGGAAGTGGGAGTACTTCCGCAGTGTGAACCCCGGGTCGGAGTGCCCCAGCCAGCGTGCCAGGGAGACGACCGATTCGCCAGCCTCCAGTTCCTCGGAGGCGAAGAAGTGGCGCAGGGCGTGGAAGCCGTGTTCCCGGGACGGCTCCCACACGCGAGCCCCGGCAGCGTTACCTTCCTCCAGCGGAGCGATCACACTCGCCTCGGCCAGAGCGGGCTTCCACACGTAGGAGTTGAAGTAGTTCCGGTTGATGGCCTTCCGCTCGCGTCCCGTCACCAGGAGGTTGTAGGTCCTCGGCCGCCGGTGTTTGGCCTCCACCCGCGTCTTGGCGGGAGTCGGGTCGTCCCAGGGCAGCGTGACCGGCACTGGCACGAATTGCTCCACGTGCTGCCGGATGGCACGAGCCACGCTCGCCGGCAGCGGCACGTCCCGGACCTTGCGCCCCTTCGGAAGCGCGAAACACAGCTTCGCCCGCACCATCTTGACCTGCCGCCGGATGTGCACGACCTCCTTCCCGAAGTCGATGTCGTCCACCGAGAGACCGAGCGCCTCCCCTTGGCGGAGACCGAGACCCGCCCCGATCACAAGGAGGAGCCGATAGCGATCCGGCAGGGCCTCCCGTACCGCCAGGACCCGTTCGGGCGGCCACGCCTCGACCCTGCCGGGAGCGGCGGCCGGAGGGCCGACCGTGCTCGACCGGCACGGGTTGCGCCCGAGGCGACGGTCCTCGACGGCCGCCTGGAGGACGCTGGAAAGCGTTGCCCAAACCAGACGGATAGAAGTCGGACCGAGGTTCTTCTCCAGCCTCTTCTTCCAGTGGCGTAGGACTTCCGCGCCGATGGCGTTGAGCGGCTGAGCACCCAGGTGGGGAACAATGTGCCGCCGGACCCTCTGCTCAATTCGCTCGATTGTGGATGGGTCGCCGCTCTGTGTGGGCCACCAGTGGGTCGCGATGTAGTCCTTGAGGCAGATAGCCCCGTCGCGTGGATCGACGAACTCGCCTCGTCGTGCATCGGTCTGGGCCTGGGCGAGCCAGGTCTTGGCGTCCTGAAGGGCATCGAAGGAGCGGTCCTTAACGCCGGGGATGCCCTTGACGCGGTAGCGGGTGCACTTGCCGTACATAGCCGTGCGTTCGCGCTTGCCGGTCTTCGGGTTCGGGCGCTTCTTCAGCCATCGGTCTTCTATGTAGCCGGCCAAGTGGAACTCCTTTGTGATGAGGGTGACGGCGGGGCCCTACGGCGCAGGAGGCCGTGTCAGGCGGTGGTAAATCGGGCGGAACGCTCCTGCGGCCGGACGCTGAGTGGGTTGAGCGCGGGGTTGGAGCGGGAGTCGGCCTGCTCCTGTTCGCGGACCCAGGCGTCGAGGGCCTCCACTCGATACATGACGCGACCGCGGGGGCCCATGCGGAAGCTCGGCGGTCCCTGACGGCGGTGGCGCCAGACGTAGAGGGTGTGGGGTGAGAGGCCGAGGTAATCGGCGGCGTCCTTCACGGTCAGGAAGGCCGTGCGTACGGCCTTGGAGGACGCAGTGGAGGTAGGCAAGGGTCGCGCAGGCATCTGGGGTTCTCTGTGAGGGACGAGGGAGGGGAGCCTGGCTGGGCGGAAACGAGTACTCCGCCCAGCCGTTGCCTGTCGTGAGGCAGGAAAGAATCGCGGAGAAACCGCGGCCCGGAGTACCACTACGCACGCCGTGCGGTCGGAATCGGCTGGCTCGGCAGGTCAGCAAGGGCCAAGGCGGCTTCGAGTCGGTCCCAAGGGATTTCGTCCTGTGTCGACTTGCGAAGGCAGTAGGCGAAGCGTTCTGCGAGGCGGGGAGTGCTCATTCCGGCGCATTCGGCCACCGCAAGGATGTGCGCCGCTGTCTGGTCTCCGTTCTTCAGCCACGCCGCGATGCGTGCGTCACGGAGTGCCGAGACATGCCTGCCGAGCGGCGAGTCGAGTTCATGCGCTTGCTGAACCGCCGCCCGCGCTTGCCGCCAGACCTTCCGGTAGACCTCGGCGGTCAGCGGCCGTCCATCGTCGAGAACGAATATCGCATCATCCGGGTGGAGATCGCGACGGATGGTCTCCTCTTTCAGGATCGCCGCCAACGCGCAGCAGACGAGAACACGCCGTACGGCGCCCGCGCAGTCCGAATCCTTCTCGCGGCACTCTTGTGCCTGAGGTGGACCAAGAGCCAGGTGGCGCCGTCTTCTGCGATTTCCACGTCTCGAACGCGCAGCGCCAGGGCTTCCTCCGGACGCAGTGCCGCGAGAGCGATGGAGGCCAGGAAGGCGCGGAGAACGAGGCAGCTCTGTGGTTGTTCGGCGGCCCAGTCCAGGATCGGGAAGCACTGACGATCGGAAAGATGAAACGTTCCTTCACTAACAACTGCGGCCATGGGAAAGCTCCTTGAAGTGAGGGGTGGGGATAGACACAGACGTCCGGCCATCGCATGCAGCACGGCGACCGGACTTCTCCAATGGTCCGGAGAATCGCCGGTTTGGCTAACCGGCGATCGTCGCCTATGTTGCGCACCGCATCAGACGAACTGGCTCGGGCCGACCGCCGTCAGGAAGCCAGCCGGTATGACCGCAGGGCCAGGGTCGCGCAGTCCGTGACAAGTGCCAACAGGCAGTTTTCCGTTAGGCGGTCGAGGTGTCGCGCTACGACGCGCTCGGGCCGCAATGGACGAGCCACATGGCGAGTTGCAGCTCCGGGGTATGCCGCTACGTGTACGAGGACGGCGCTGTCGCGACGGTAGCCGCGTTGCAGCAGGTCCTCGCCGAACAGGCCGACCGCACAGACACAAAGGCACTGCCCGCTGGACACAGCACCCGCCACCTGGCTGGACCAGACGCTCAGCGCGCCGAGTGGAAAGAGGGCGGGGGACGTGAAGCGGGTGGATCGAATAGCGGAATCCAGCAGAGTGGCCTCCTGCTTAGAGGCCACGACGGCGAGGCAATCTGACGCGAGGCTGCGAATCAACCGCATGCCATCGGAATCGAATCACTGCATCTTCTGACCTGACAATTTCCCGGACGTTGTACGTTGACATGGTTTCGGCAGAGGTATCCAGTCTTTTGAGGTTCCTTCTTGTCTGCCGTGGGCGAATGAGTATCGGCGACGGCGTGCGAGCTCTTGGATCGACTCTGACCCGAGCGTCTGCCGGGGCGAGTACGGCAGGGCGAAGTGCACCTTGGCGCGGTGACTGGGTAACCGGCGTGAATCGAGTAGGCAGTGCGACAGCAGCCGAGTACTCCGAGGACATGCCACTCGATCCGCAACAGGGCGAGGTCCTGAATCGGGGATGGATCGGAGCACTGAGCTTCTTCAGTGTTGCCC
>NZ_MDCR01000162.1:37566-37755 GCF_001723055.1 Streptomyces niveus | reverse complement strand
GAGGAGGGTGTGCGCCCCGCCCGGCGCGCAGGACGCGCTGGCGGAGCTGCTGGTCGAGCCCGTGGGGGACGACGGGACGAGCATGACCCACTTCCTGGACCGCATCGGCACCCGGGAGCAGCTGCGCGAGTACGCGGCGCTGCGCTCGCTCTACCACCTCAAGGAGGGCGACCCGCACGCGTGGGTCAT
>NZ_MDCR01000162.1:0-37505 GCF_001723055.1 Streptomyces niveus | reverse complement strand
CGCGTGGGTCATCCCCCGGCTGCACGGCCGGGCGAAGGCGGGCATGGTGGCCGTCGAGTACGACGAGTACGGCGCCGGGCGCGCGGAGGCCCTGCACGCGCGGCTGTTCGCCGATCTCATGGCGGACCTGGATCTCGACATCCGCTACGGCCGGTACGTGGACGTCGCGCCCGCGCAGGCGCTGGCCACCGTCAATCTGATGTCCGCGCTCGGACTGCGGCGGTCCTCGCGCGGCGCGCTCGTGGGTCATTTCGCCGCGGTGGAGGTGACGTCGTCGCCGGGCTCCCGCAGGCTGGCCCACGCCATGCGGCGGACCGGTGCGGGCGCCGCCGCCGAGCGCTTCTACGCCGAGCACGTGGAGGCCGACGCCGTCCATGAGCAGGTCGTCCGGCACGAGGTCGTCGCCGGACTGCTGGCCGACGAGCCCCATCTGGAGCCCGATGTCGCCTTCGGCGTCCGGGCCACCGTGCTCCTGGAGGACCGGCTGGCGGACTGTCTGCTGGACGCCTGGCGCGCGGGACGCAGCGCCCTGCGCCGCCCGCTGCTCCCGTGACGGAGCCGGGCCTCACCCGACGCGGATGACCGCGATCCCGCCCTTGACGGCGAGCGCCACCCGGCTCCCGTCCGGGTGGAGGGCGGCGACGGGCGACGGTGTGTGGGTCGCCCCGTACGCGCCCTGCCGCCGGGGCAGGGTCAGCTCCGGCCACTGCGCGAGGAGCTCGCCGGTACGGATGTCGAACAGGCGCGGATGCCCGTACAGCGCGAGGACCGCTTCGCCGCATCCGAGGATCGTGCCGATGGGGCCCGGCAGGTCGTTGCGGTACAGCCAGGTCGCCGTGGAGCAGGACCAGACGCCGAGCTGATGCCGGGCCAACTCCCTTTCCTCGTCGACCGAGCCGTCCTCCTCCGGTTCCCCGCCGATGTCGCCGGCCGCCAGGGCCAGTCGGTCGCCGTCGAGCCAGCAGGCGGAGTCCGTCTCGGCGTCGATCAGCGGCCAGTACGTCAGGAGACCCTGTCCGTCCAGCACCGAGGGGTCCGTGAGCGCCCGGTCCAGGTCGTACACCCGGCAGATGCCCGCCGGGTGCCACACCCAGCCGGCCGACATCAGCCACCGGCCGCCCGGACTGATCGTGAGCCGGGAGTGGAAGGGGCTCAGCTCCGGTTCGTCGGGCGCGCCGGCCAGCCGCTCGCCCGTCGCGACGTCCTCGATCCGAAGCCGGTTGTAGCCCTCGGGGCAGTAGACCAGCACCTCCCGGCCGTCGGACAGCGCCCCCAGGCCCACCGGGTGGTCGAAGTCCTCGGCGCGGTAATCGTCCCGGGACAGTTCCCGGACCACCCGACGCCCGTCGAGTAGCAGGCCGTCGGTCCCCCGCTCGCCGTACACCACGGTCCACCGGCCCGACGGCGACGTGACGGCGCGGTCGTACGGCCTGCCGAACCTCCCCCGCTCGCGCCGGTGTTCCGTCCCGTCGGGCGACCAGCGGCGCCAACCGCCCACCGGGTCGAGCAGATCGTCCCCGTCCCAGACGAGAGACCGCACCTCGCCGGTCCGCACCCGTGTCTCGCGCAGCACACCGCCGTCGTTCATCGGAGCCCCCAGGCACGCCGCTCCCCCGGCGGCGTGCCTCCATCATCGCCGACGCGGCCGTCACACGGGGGCGTGTTCCCGGAGCCTGCCGAGCAGTTGGTCGCCGATGCGGGCGACCTCCGGCTTGTACGGGGTGTCGGAGAGGACGAAGTGGGTGATGCCGAGTTCGCGGTAGGCGCGCAGGGCGGCGGCCACCTCGTCCGGGGAGCCGACCAGCCAGGTGGTTCCGGCGCCTCCGCCGCCGACGCGGCCGGGGGTGGTGTAGAGGCAGGAGTCCAGCACCTCGCCGCGTTCGGCGAGGTCGTAGAGCCGTTGCTGGCCGACGGCCCGGCGGCGGCCGTTGTCCATCGTCGAGTCACGCGGCGCGCCGGCCAGTTTCGCGACCTTCGCCTCGGCGTCGTGCCAGGCCTCCTCGGTGGTGTCACGGACCAGCGTCGTGATGCGCAGGCCGAATTCCAGGGGCGCGTGGGTACGGCCCAGGGAGTGGCTCAGCTTCTTGAGGCGGTCGATGCGTTCGGCGACGCCGTCGAGCGGTTCTCCCCAGAAGAGCTGGACGTCGGCCTCGGTGGCGGAGACCGCTTCCGCGGCCGGGGATGCGCCGCCGAAGTAGAGCCTGGGGGTACGGCCGTTCTCGGCGTCGTACGGGCGCGGGCTCACCGTCGAGTCCTCGACGCCGAAGAACTCGCCCCGGAAGGTGACGTGTTCCTCCGTCCAGAGCCGGCGCACGAGTTGGAGGAATTCGCGGGTGCGGTCGTAGCGGCGGGCCGGGTCGCTCTCGCCGTCGCCGTACGCGCCGGCGTTGTCGAGGCCGCTGACGATGTTGACCAGCAGGCGTCCCGCGCTGAGCCGGTCGAGGGTGGCGGCGGCGCTCGCGAAGTGGGCGGGCTGCCAGTAGCCGGGCCGTATCGCCACCAGTGGTTTGAACGTGGTGGTGCGGGCGGCCAGCGCGGTGGCCACGGTGAAGGTGTCCGGCCGGCCCCACCCCGTACCGATGAGGGCTCCGCCCCAGCCGTGCTCCTCGGCGGCGCGGGCGATCTCGGTGGAGAAGCCGAGCGTGCCCCACCCGTCGGCCGTGTCGTCACCGCGGTGTCCTGGCTCGACGGTGTTGGGGATGTACCAGAGGTATTCGTCGCTCATGTCCGTACTCCGAATCGCTGTCGGGCGTTGTGCTGGGCCGGCTTCGGGCGGCCTCGGGCCGGGTCCGGCGCTCCCGCGTCAGCCACGGCGCGCGGGAAGGCCGGTGCCGTGGACGGCGTACCGGTCGATCAGCTCCAGCTCCTCGCCGGTCAGCGGCGGGAACCCGGTCGCGGCCCTGACGTTGTGGTCGAGCTGCCAGGTCGAACTCGCCCCGATGAGGGCGCTGGTGACCTCCGGCCTGCGCAGCACCCACTGGAGCGCCAGTTGGGCGAGCGACTGTCCGCGCCCGGTGGCGATGTCGTTGAGCGCGCGGGCCCGCTCGCGGTAGACGTCGCTGATGTCGTCGGGCGACAGGAAGCGGCTGGTAGCGGCGCGGGCGTCGGCGGGTACGGTGCCGTCCAGGTACTTGTCGGTGAGCAGGCCCTGTGCCAGCGGCGAGTACACGATCACGCCGGCGCCGTCGTCGGCCGCGACCTTGAGCAGGCCTTCGGTCTCGGGGGTCCGGTCGAACAGGGAGTAGCGCGGCTGGTGCAGCAGCAGCGGGACGTTCGCGCGGCGCAGCGACTCGGCGGCCTCGTGGCCCAGTTCGGCGGGGTAGTTCGAGAGACCGGCGTACAGCGCCTTGCCCTGCTCGACCGCGGCGACGAGGGCTCCGACGGTCTCCTCCAGCGGCGTCGTGGGGTCCGGGCGGTGCGAGTAGAAGACGTCGACGTAACTGACGCCGAGGTCGCGCAGGCTGTGGTCGAGCGACGCCAGCAGTGACTTGCGTGAGCCGCCCTTGAGGTAGGGGCTGTCCCCGAGGGCGTTGCCAGCCTTGGTCGAGATCAGGATTTCGTCGCGGTACGGCGCGAGGTCGCTTCTGACGAGGCGTCCGAAGAACTTCTCCGCCGCGCGAAACGGCGGCCCGTAACGGTTGGCGATATCGAAATGTGTGATTCCGAGGTCGAAAGCGCGCAACACGATGTCCCGTTGGGTGTCAAACGGGTAGTCGTCGCCGAACTTCTGCCAGAGACCGAGGGAGAGAGCGGGAAGGGCGAGACCGCTGTTACCTGCGCGGCGGTACGGCAGGTTCTCGTAGCGATCGTCGGCGGCTCGGTAGCCCATGAACGGTGACGCCTTTCTGGAGTGGTGGGAGATGAGGGAGGAGAGGCCGCCGCTCGCGGGCAGCGCGGAGCGCGGTGGGGCGGCGGAGAGCGACAACCCACGGCGAAATACGTCGCGATGGGAAGAAAAGGAGAAAAGGAAGGATTCAGGAAATGGGTGCGAAGGGGGGCGCGACTACGCGTCGGCGCGGACTACAGGTGGGACTGAAGACAGAGCGCGCTGGCCGACCGCAGAAGGTCGACGTGAATGCGCGATACGAGCCTCACACCTGGATGCACCAGGCAAAGGTAGGCGAAGCGAAGGATCCTGGCAATGCGCGAAGTCGGCGGGAACACCTCGCGCGCACCGCCCCGCAGGGCCGCCACGGCCGGGTTGTTGCAGGGTTGTTGCGCCGCGCGGCAAAGGAGCGGGAGAAAAAGTCGGTACGCTCCCCGTTGACTTCGGGGCTTCGGCAGGCGCTCAACTGCCGTCAACAGGGGATGATCCACCATGACCAGCACACCTTCTGCCAACCTGTTCAAACCGCTTGAGGCCGGAGACCCGGCCGTTGTCGGCGGATATCGTCTCGCGGCCGTCCTCGGCACGGGCGGCATGGGAAAGGTGTATCTGACCTATACGCCGGGCGGCCGGCCCATCGCGCTCAAGGTGATCCGGCCGGAGTTCAGCGAGGACCCCGAGTTCCGGCGGCGCTTCCAGCGTGAGGTCCAGTCCGCGCAGCGGGTGCAGGGGCTGTACACCGCGCCGGTCATCGACTCCGACACCGAGGGCTCGCAGCCGTGGCTCGCCACGGCCTATGTGCCCGGTCCGTCCCTCGGGCACGCCGTGGCCCAGCACGGCGCGCTGCCGCTGCGCAGTGTGCTGCTGCTGTCCGTCGGGGTCGCCGAGGCCCTGCATGTGATCCACGGCGCGGGGATCGTCCACCGCGATCTGAAGCCCGCCAACGTGCTTCTCGCCTCCGACGGCCCCCGCGTGATCGACTTCGGTATCGCCCGCGCCGCCGACACCACCGCTCTCACCGGCACCGGCGTAAGCGTGGGCACCCCGTCGTTCATGGCTCCCGAACAGGCGTCGGCCGGTACGGTCAGCCCCGCCACCGACATCTTCGCGCTCGGTCAGATCGCTGCCTACGCGGCGATCGGCTCTCCGGCGTACGGCGAGGGGTCGTCGCACGCGGTGCTCTACCGGATCGTGCACGAGGATCCCGATCTCAGCCGGGTGCCCGCGGAGTTGCTGCCGCTGGTGACCCGCTGTCTGACGCGCGACCCGGCGGGCCGGCCGAGCCTGACGGAGATCATCGAGCTGTGCCACGAGATCTCGCCCGTCCCGTTGCGCCAGGGTGAGGACTGGCTGCCGCAGGCGGTCGCCGGATCGATCACCGAGCGGCTGCGGCTGCCCGAGCCGGCGAAGACCCCGCCACCGCTGCCCACGATGGCGCCGACGCCCACCCAGTACGCGCCGCAGCAGCCCCAGACTCCGCCGCCGACCCAGTTCTCGCCGCAGCACCCGTCGCCCGGCGGGGTGAACCCGTACGCGCCGACCGGCTTCTCGCAGGCCGCCGCGCCGACGCAGAGCACGCCGGGAATTCCCGGCCCGGTGCCGCCGCCCGGCCACCCGATGCAGCCCACGCCCCCGCCGGGTTACGCGACGCGGCCCACCGCTCAGCCCGGCTACCACACCCCGCCGCCGGTCGTCCACGCTCCCTACGCGGGCCCTCAGCAGCCCAAGAAGAAGCGGACCGGGCTGATCGTCGCCGCGTCCGTCGTCGGCGCGATCCTCGTCCTGGGAGTCATCGGCTCGCTGCTGCCGGACGGCTCGGGGAAGGGCGACGAGTCCAAGTCGCCCAGCGGCGGGGGCAGTAGCGCCAGCAGCACCGGCGGCGGTTCCGCCGACGGCGAGGCGTCGGGCACGGACGCGGGCAAGAAGCGCCCGGACCCGAAGCCGGACTCGTACCAGGGCATCGACGTGACGGAGAACTACCAGGTCATGCTCGCCGACAACCCCCCGCGTCCGGCAGAGGGGGATGTCGGCTACGGCGGCGGGGACCTGTACTACTACGTCGACAACATGTTCAGCGACAGCTGGATCGGCACCGACAACGGAAAGTTCATCCTGCTCAACAATTCGCAGAAGGGCTCCCTGGAGACCTGCCGCACGGAGACCCGCTACACCGAGAAAATCACCCTCGACCAGCTCAGTGCCGGGTCCGAGTTCTGCGTACTCAGCGACGCGGGCCACATCGCGGTCGCGACGTACAAGGGCAAGGGCGGGGCCAAGGAATCGACGTACGTCACCTTCGACCTCACGGTCTGGCGCAACGCGGAAGAGGCCAAGGAAGAGGACTGAGCCCACCCCGTCCGGCGCCCGCGGCAGAGCGTGCGCCGGACGGGTGAGCGGGTCGGTGGGATCGGCTCGGCGTGCTGCGGGGCGGGCCCCGGCACCGTATTGGTGGCCTCTTCGGGCAGCGGACGCGGAGGCGGTGATGGGGTGTCGACGACCGAGCCGGTGCGTCCGGGGCCCGCCCAGTGGGGTGCGCTGATCCTGTTCGCCGGGGCCTCGGGCGCGGTGGACGTGCTGGCGTTCATCGCGTTGGGGCGGGTCTTCGCCGGTGTGATGACCGGCAATCTCGTACTGCTGGGACTCTCGCTGACCGGGACCGGCGACGAGGGCGGACCGGCCGCGCCGCTGCTGGCGCTGGGGGGTTACGTGGTGGGCGTCGCGGTCGTGGCGCCCTTCGTCCGGCGGCGGCCCGAGGAGCCGGAGACGCACTGGCCGCGCGCCGTCGTGCGCTGGCTCGCCGTCGAGGTCATCGTCCTGGCGGCCGTCACCGTCGCCTGGGGCGCGGCCGACGGGGCGCCCGCGCAGCCGTGGCTCGACGTCGTACTCGTCGCGGTCGCCGTCGCCATGGGGATGCAGTCCGCCGCGCTGGCCGGGGCGGGCGCGGCGGGCGGGCCGGGGACGTACTTCACCGGCACCCTCACGCAGGTGGTTGTACGCGCCGTCGGCACGGGCGGCGCGCGGCGCGCGGATCTGGGCTCACTGGCCCGGCTGGTCGCGCTCACCGCCGGCGCGTCCGTCGGCGCGCTCGTGTACGCGGCGTCCGCGCCGTGGGCGATGGCCGTACCGCTGCTCTGGGCGTCGGCGGCACTGGCGTGCGCGGCCCTCTCCCCCCGCCCGGACCGGTCCTCCCCCACCGCACCGACGACAGGAGACACCTCATGAAGGCCGTGGTCTACGACGCGTTCGACCGCCGGGCCGACGGCATCGTGAAGGCGGTGCTCCGGCCGTGAGGGCCGGGCGGTCGTCGGCGGTCAGGGCAGCGGGACCGGCGAACCCGGAACGATGAGGCCGCTCTCGTAGGCGATGGCGACGAGGTGCGCCCGGCTGGTGGCGCCGAGTTTGCGCAGGATCCGGTTGACGTGGGTCTTCACGGTGAGGGGGCTCAGGCCGAGGAGTTGGGCGAGCGCGTTGTTGTCGCGCTGGGTCGCGACCAGGGCGAGGATCTGGCGTTCGCGGTCGGAGAGGTGTTCCAGCGCCGAGGGCGGGGCGACGGCGCGGGCGTCGCGGATGTCGAGCGGTGAGCCGGGAGAGGAGATGACCAGTCCTCCCCCGCTCACCAGGTCGAGAGCCGTCACGAAGTGGGCGGCCTCGATGTCCCGGCCGAGGATGCCGGTGAATCCGGCGCGTACGAAGTCCACGATGTCCGAGGTGGGGATGGTGCCGATGACGGCGAGCCGCGTCCAGGCGGTCGCCTGGCGCAGCACCGGCCGGGACGCCGCCACCGGAGGGTCGGGCAGGGCGTCCGCGTCGATGAGCAGGAGATCCGGCCGGAGGGAGGGCAGTTGGGCCAGTGCGTCGGGGAGCCGGGGAGTCTGGGCCTGGAGGGTGAGGCCGGCGGACGCCCCGATGACGCGGGCGTAGGCGTCGCGTACGAGGGCGCGGCCTCCTGTGAGCAGTACCCGGTGCATCTCTCGTCCTTCGGTCGGATGCCGGCTCCGGCGGCCCGTGCCCCGAGGCGTCACCTGAGGCGCACCTCGGGCACGTCGGGCCCAACAGCCCGCCGTGCCCGAGGTGTTGAGGCGATCAGGGGCGGTCAGGGGCGATCCGGGCCGTACCCGCCGCTCGGTCCCGTCAGGCCTGGACCGCGGACTTCGCCGGCTCGGCGGGCCCGGTCTGTGCCGTGTCCTGGCCACCCGTGACGGTCGTGCGTACGGCCGGGATGACGGCCGCGATGGCGGCGGAGACCAGGGCGACGCCGCAGCCGATCAGCAGGGCCGTACGGAAGCCGCTCTCGGAGGCGATGCTGAAGCCGCCGATCTCGGTCGTCATCTGGGAGAGGACCAGGCCGATCACCGCAGCGCCGACCGACGTGCCGAGTGAGCGCATGAGGGTGTTGAAGCTGTTCGCTGCGGCGGTCTCCGAGAGGGGGACGGAGCTCATGATGAGCGCCGGCATGGAACCGTACGCGAGACCCACACCGCTGCTGATCACCATGATCGACACCATGATTCCCCACGCGGAGCCCATCAGCGCGAGTGACAGCCCGTAGCCCGCCGCGATGACCAGGACTCCGCCGAGGAGGGTGACCTTCGGGCCGTAGACGTTGGTCAGCTTGCCGCCGATCGGGGAGACGACCATCATCATCAGGCCGCCGGGCGCCATCCACAGACCGGCCGCGAGGATCGACTGGCCCAGGCCGTAGCCGGTGGCCTCGGGGAACTGGAGCAGCTGAGGCGCCACCAGCATGCTGGCGTACATCGCGAAGCCGACGAAGATCGACGCGATGTTGGTGAGCAGGACCCGGGGACGGGCCGTGGTGCGCAGGTCGACCAGCGGGTCCTTCGTCCGCAGCTCCCACGCTCCCCAGCCGACGAGCAGCACGACGGCGGCGGCGAAGAGACCGAGCGTGGTTCCCGAACTCCAGCCCCAGTCGGCACCCTTGGAGATGGCGAGCAGCAGACTGACCAGACCGGCGCCGAGGGAGATCGCGCCGGGCGCGTCGAACCGCTGCCCCTTGGCGCTGGCCGGCACGCTCGGGATCAGGAACCAGATCAGCGCGCCGATGATCGTGGCAAGAACGGCGGAGCCCCAGAACAACACCCGCCAGTTCGCGTACTGGGCGACCGCCGCGGCGATCGGCAGGCCGAGGCCGCCGCCGATCCCCATGGAGGCGCTGACCAGCGCGATGGACGAGCTGAGCTTCTCCGTGGGTACGACATCACGCAGCAGGGCGATGCCCAGCGGCACCATGCCCATACCCATGCCCTGGAGCCCGCGTCCGATGATCATCGGGATGACGGAGGAGGAGAGGGCGCACACCACGGAGCCCGCGATCAGCGGCACCGAGCAGACAAGAAGCATCGTGCGCTTGCCGACCAGGTCGCCCAGCCGGCCGACCACCGGCACACAGACCGCCGCGACCAGGAGGGTCGTCGTGATCACCCATGTGGCGTTCGACGCGGAGGTGTTGAGGATCTTCGGCAGGTCCGCGATGAGCGGGGTGACCAGCGTCTGCATGATCGCGGCGGTGGTGCCGGCGAGCGCCAGGGTGGCGACCACACCGCCCGGCCGGGAGGTGAGCTGTGGGGCGTCCATGAAGAGGGACTCCTAGGGCTGTCCAACACGAAGGGAACTTGTGCATCATACATATCGTATGTATCGAGCACCTTACATGCAGGATGCATACACGTGAGACGATGGAGTCGGGGCCGTTGCGACGCGGTGCGACAATGGCCCGGCGAGAGAGAGCAGGAGGCGACACAGGCATGGTCGGGGCCACGCACGAGGTCGAGTACGAGCAGATGCTGCTCAGCCGCCACACGTACCTGAATCAGAAGGGCGGACGCCGGAAGGACGGCGTACTGGAGCGCAGCGCGTACATCCTGCTCAGCCGCATCCGCCTCCAGGGGCCGATGTCGATCGGCGAGCTCAGCGACGCGTTCGGGCTCGACGCCTCCACCCTCAACCGGCAGACGGCCGCCGTGATGCGCGCGGGGTTCGTGGAGCGCATCGCGGATCCCGACGGCGGCATGGCGCGCAAGTTCCGGATCACGGAGACCGGCGCGCGGGTGCTCGACGAGGAGCGGGAGGGCATCGTCCGGTCGCTGGACAGGGTCATGGCCGAGTGGCCGGAAGAGGACATCGCCGCGTTCGCCGCGTATCTCAAGCGCTTCAACACGGACATCGAACGGCTCGCAGGAAGGCCGTGGCCGCGCCTCTAGCGCGCCGGCCGCAGGCGAGGCGTGAGCCGCATCCGGCCATCACATTCGACCCTCACCCGGATGGAGTAGTTACGGCGAGGGCGCCGACTCGTGAAGGCGCGTGGCACGCGTCATGGTGGCCGGAGTGGAACCGGATACGCCGACCCGACGAAGGAGCGCTTCCATGGCCAGCTGGACCAAGGACGAACTCAACAGGATCGAGCACGCGGACGAGCTGCGGATCTCCCCTCTGGGCAACAACAACACGACGGGCGATCCGACGACCGTCTGGGTGGTCCGCGAGGGCGACGACCTGCATGTGCGCGCCTATCGCGGTCGTGGCGGCGCCTGGTACCGCGCCGCCACGGCGCGGCACTCGGGCCACATCAGCTCCGGCGGCGTGGACAAGGACGTCATGTTCGTCGAGGAGGACAGCCCGGCGCTCAACGACCGGATCGATGCCGCGTACCGCAGCAAGTACGCCCGCTTCGGGGCCAGTTACGTCGACCCCATGGTGGCCGACGGCGCCCGCGCCGCGACCCTCAAGCTCGTCCCCCGCTGAACCCGGAGCCGGAGCAAAGGACCTCCACATGACCACCATCGCCATCGTCGGAGCGGGCACGGGGCTGGGCGGCGCCGTGGCCCGCCGGTTCGGGCGCGAGGGCTTCGACGTCGCCCTCCTCTCCCGTACGAAGGAGCACGTCGACGCCCTCGCCGCCGATCTCGGCGGTGCGGGGGTGAACGCGCGCGGTTTCGCCGCCGACGTGCACGACCCGGCCGCTCTCGCCGCCGCCCTGGACGCGGCGGCGTCGGACCTCGGCCCGGTCGAGGTCCTGCAGTACAGCCCGATTCCCCACAGGGACTTCATGAAGCCGGTCCTGGAGACGTCCCCGGCGGACATCGAGGGCCCACTGGCGTTCTCGGTCGTCGGGCCGATGACGGCCGTACGGCAGGTACTGCCCGGTATGCGTTCCCTGGGGCGCGGCACGCTGCTGTTCATCAACGGCGGCACCGCCGTCCGGCCGCAGCCCGAGCGCGCGGGCACCTCGATCGCCTTCGCGGCCGAGAGCGCCTACGCGCGGATGCTGCACGACGTCCTCGCCGGTGACGGGATCCACGCGGCGCAGCTCATCATCCCCGGCGCGATCACTCCCGGCGATCCCCGCAAGGATCCGGCCGTGCTCGCCGACATGCTCTGGGGGATGCACCGGGGCCGGGGGGAGTTCCGGCACTACGCCGAGCCCTTGGACGCCTGACCCCACCCTTGCGGACGGGACCGGGCTCGGACCCGGATCAGCCGGCCACCACGCCCAGGCCCCGCTTGACCTGGCGCGTCAGATCGTCGGCCAGGATCTCCGGTGTGCCCTTCGCCAGCCCGTCCAGGGCCTGCGCCGCGACATCGGCCGGGTCGGTCTTCTGCGCGGGATCGATGTGCTCGGCCATGTCGGTGTCCATGTAGCCCACGTGCAGGGCGGACACCTGGATACCGCGCGGCTCCAGCTCCTCACGGATCGAGTCCGTCAGGGACCAGGCCGCGGCCTTGCCCGCGCTGTAGGCGCCGACGCCGGACGGGTGGACCCACGACAGCACGGAGAGGATGTTCAGGATCGAGCCGCCGCCGTTGCCCTCGATGACGGGCGCGAAGGCGCGGGTGACCTGAAGCGTTCCGAAGAAGTGGGTGTCCATCTCCAGCCGGATCCGGTCGAGTTGGCCGTAGACGAGCGGCGTCCCGGTAGAGATGCCCGCGTTGTTCACCAGGAGCGTGGCGTCGGGCGCGGCGGCCACGGCGGCGCGTACGGACTCCGGGTCGGTGATGTCGAGCCGCAGCGGTACGGCGCCGGGCAGATCTACGGTCTCGGGGCGGCGGGCTCCGGCGTAGACCTTGGCGCCGCGCTCCAGCAGTTGCTCGGCGATCCGGCGGCCGAGTCCTCGGTTGGCGCCGGTGACGACCGCCACCGCGTTGTTGAGCTCCATGATCCTCATCCCCTTCATCGCGGGCGGACGACGTCTTGAGGTCGCCGCCACATAATTTAGATTACACCCATCATCTAACGATGGAAGGGCCTGGGGCGTAAGATAGATGTCATCGAACATTTATTCCGGGAGGTGCCCGATGGGCCGCGTATCGAAGGAACAGGCGCAGGAGAACCGCCGTCGGATCGTCGACACCGCCTCCCGCCTCTTCCGCGAACAGGGCACCGCCGGTGTCAGCGTCGCCGACCTGATGAAGGCGGCGGGACTCACCCACGGCGGCTTCTACAAGCACTTCGACTCCAAGGAAGCCCTCGTGGACGAAGCCACCGCCCGCGCGTTCGACGGGGTCGGGACGGGCGACCGGCCGGACGACGACAGCAACACCGACGCCGACACCGGCGCAGGCGCCGCCAAGGACGCGCGGCGGGCGTTTGTCGAGAACTACCTCTCCCCCGAGCACCGCGACGACATGGCCGGCGGCTGCCCCACGGCCGGCCTGGCCACCGACATGGCGCGCGGCGCCACGGGCAGCGCGGCACGCCACACCTACGCCGAAGGGGTCAGGGAGTTCGCGCGGCGCATGGCCGACGACGACGATGACGGCCTCGTCCGCCTCAGCACGATGGTCGGGGCACTGATCCTGGCCCGCGCGGTCAACGGCGACCCGCTCTCCGACGCACTCCTCGCGGCGGCACGCGCGGAGGTGTCGGCCTAGGCCGCGCCCTCGAAGCCCGGCCCGGCCCGCGACGTGACGCCCGGTCAGGCGGATCGCATCAGTCGCCGCCCCGACCGCCCGCGCCAACGCTCAAGATCGCCGACATCGACACCCGTACCCCGTGAAGTACCGGACACAACCTGTCCTCTACCCCTGCCATCGTGGCATACGAGCCGTCCGGGGCCCCCGGTCATGGCAGCCGCCGTCCGACACCGACAGTCGGCGGCGCGCAGGTGTCACATCGAGGCGAGGAGCAGTGCATCACCGTGCGGATGCGGAGACTGGGACGGACCGGCATCGAGGTCAGTGCCTACTGCCTGGGCACCATGGTGTTCGGCAAGATGGGCAATCCGGATCACGACGACTGCGTGCGCATGATCCACCGGGCGCTGGACCAGGGCGTCAACTTCATCGACACCGCCGATGTGTACGGCTACAGCGAGACCGAGGAGATCGTCGGAAAGGCACTCAGGGGACGCCGCGACGAGGTCGTGCTGGCGACCAAGTTCAACGGACCGATGGGCGAGGGCACCAACCGCGGCGGCAGCTCCCGGCGTTGGGTCGTCCAGGCGGTCGAGGGATCGCTGAAGCGGCTGGGGACCGACTACATCGATCTCTACCAGATCCACCACCCCGACCCGCACACCGATGTCGAGGAGACCCTCTCCGCGCTCACCGACCTCGTGCGCGCCGGAAAGGTCCGGGCGATCGGCTCCTCGAATCTGCCGGCTTCGGAGATCGTCGAAGCCCAGTGGGTGTCCGAGCGGCGCGGGCTGCACCGCCTGCGTACCGAGCAGCCGACCTACTCCATCCTCAACCGCGCCGTCGAGCGGGAGATCCTGCCCGTCTGCCACCGCTACGGCCTGGGCGTTCTGGTGTGGAGCCCGCTCGCCATGGGCCTGCTCACCGGCCGCTACCGCAAGAACGCGCCGCGACCCGACAACGCCCGCATGAACTGGGTCTCCCGGCATCTCACCGACGAGCGCAAACTCGACGCGGTCGAGCAACTGCTCATCCTCGCCGAAGAATCCGGCCACTCCCTCACCCACCTGGCCATGGCCTTCGCCACCAGCCACCCCGATGTCACCTCGGCCATCATCGGGCCGCGCACCATGGACCAACTGGACGACCTGCTCGCCGGCGCCTCACTCACCCTCGGCGACGACGTTCTCGACAAGATCGACGCGATCGTCCCGCCCGGCACCGACATCGGCCCGTTGGACGTCTCCTACGTGCCCCCCTCCCTCACCCGTACCGACCTGCGCCGACGCCCGTCCCACGAGCGGGCCGCCGCCCGGCGCGTCCCGCGCTGAGGACTGACAGAAGGTCGCAGGGCCGGCTCATGTCGGCACATGTGCGCCTCATGCCTCGTTTCCCGCCCCCCTGTGGAATCTCCCTGTGGAATCCCGTTATGGAATCCCCCGATGGACTTATGGAAAGGACACGCCCTGTGCGAATCCGACGTACGCGATCCGTGGCGGTCAGCGCATCCGTGGCGCTGCTGTTCTCCGCCGCGGCTGTCGTACCCGCGGTGGCCCAGTCGCAGCCCGCGGGATCCGTGCTCTCCGCCGGTCGCGAACTCACCGCGCTGACGGACCTGTTCGCCGAGCGGCTGCTGGTCGCCGACAAGGTGGCCGCCGCCAAGTACGGCACGGACCGGCCGATCGACGACCCCGCTCGGGAGCGGAAGATCCTCGACGACGTCGCCGACCGGGCCGTCGGGCTCGGGCTGGATCCTGACGTGGTGGTCGCCGTGTTCGGGGACCAGATCGAGGCGAACAAGGTGGTGCAGCGCGGGCTGTACGCGCGCTGGGACGCGCACCCCGACGAGCGGCCCACACAGCGGCCGGACCTCGACAAGGACATCAGGCCGGCACTCGACCGCATCACCACACAGCTGCTCGGCACGCTGGCGGCGACGGAGGACGTGCGGTCCTCGCGGTCGTGCGAGGTGCGCTTGTACGGGGCTGCCGCCCGGTCGGCGTACGGCCATGAGCTGGACGTCCTGCATCTGAAGGGGATGGGGCGGGCGTTGCCCTCGGCCTGCGCACCCGAGAACGCAAGGGATGAACAGGCGTGATGAACATGGCAGATCAGCCGGCGGCCCCGGCCGACAGCCGTGACATGTACGTCGTGCACAACATGCTCCGGCGGGCCTTCGGCGAACCGCCGTCCCCGCGCCTGCACTCCCTTTCCTCGACTCCATGACGGAGCGTGCAGAGACGGATGGTCGAGGACGCCCCCGGCGCACCGAAGGCGTACGAACGCCCACTCCACAGCACCGACAACCCCGCCCACCCGCGCTCGGCCGTGTCGGGTGACACCTCCGCCCCGGCTGCCGGGCGTCAGTCCTGCGGGCCCAGCAGCCGGACCGCGTCGGCGACGACCGTGCCGTCGGCGTCGTTGCTCAGTTCGACGGACGTGGCGAGACCGCCACTGAGCCGGTACGTGCCCAGCGAGATCCACGACCCGCCCCGTGGCTCCGTGGCTCCCGCCACCCGCTGGTCGATCCGCACCGTGTCGATGCCGCCCGCGTGGACGACCGTGTACGGGGCGTCGCTCGCCCGGTTGGCGCCGGGCGGGTAGGACGTCTGGATCTCGTACAGGCCGTCCCGGGGCACCGCCGGACGCCAGCGGACCGTCCGCTCGCCCGAACCGGCGGGCGCCGTACGGTAGTTGCCCGCCCAGTAGCCGGGGTCGGCCGTGGCGGTGGGCCAGCTGCCGGCCACGACCGAGAAGCCCAGCCGGTCGTTGTCCACGACCACCTCGGCGCGTACGTCGGCGGAGCCCGGCGCCTCGATCAGGCTGAGCGAGTCGAGGCCGAGCCGGGTCCCGCCGCCCCGTCCGGTGCCCGCCACCTCGCACCGCACGGTGTGCCGTCCGGCGCGCAGCCGGGTGGCGCCGATCCGGGCCAGGTCGTAGCCGTCCGCCGACTGCGCGGTGGTGTCGATCGTGGAGGCGGGCAGTCTGCTGCCGTTCACGGTGACCGTGGCCAGCGCGCCGTCCGTCGTCCGGTGGTACCGGAGCAGCAGCTCGTAGTCGCCGGTGCGCGGCACCCGGAAGGTGAACTCGGCCGCGCCGCCCACCTGTTCGGGGGTGAGGACAAGCCTCTCGCCACGGCGCGCGAGTGGGTCGGCGACGGTGTCGACCGCGGCGCCCGTCACCTCGCGGTCCGTGTCTGCCAGCGCGATCACGGTCTCCCGGTGGCGGGGGCCGTGGCGCAGGCTGTCGCGGCCCCGGGTCAGCCAGTCGAGGGAGAAGCGGCAGACGTTGACCCGGCGCGGGGCGCTCGCGAGGTCGCCGTCGCAGCCGTACAGCAGCACGATCGTGCCGTCGGAGAGCCGGGCGAGGTCCGAGTAGAAGGAGCGTCGTTCGTTGATGACCCGCTGGTAGCGGTAGGAGGTGCCCTCGTCGTAACTGACCGACACCGTCATGTTGTATCTGACCGGCGAGTCGGGGCGGCTGAACAGCACCCGGTCGGTGTCGCGGCTGCCCGGACCACCGGTGTAGCGCAGCAGTCCGGCGTCGACCGCGTTGAACGAGCCGGTGCCGCCGTCGAACGCCGGCTGCGACCAGGTCAGTCCGTCGTCCGCGCTGACGGAGACGATGCGCTGTCCCTCGCCGCCCGCCGCCGCGCGGCCGTTCACGAGCACGGTACCGTCGGACCGCTGCACCATCCGCGCCTCGTTCATGGGGTACGCGACCTGGACGGGCACTTCACCCGTCGCCTTCCAGGTGGCGCCGTGGTCGTCGCTGTAGATCGGGGCGACGCCGTAGAAGCGCTCCGGCACGGTGTTGCCGACGATCACCCTGCGGTGCGAGCAATTGAGCAGCAGCCGCCCGGACTTGAGCTGGAGACCATGACCGGGACCTGGGCCGTGCAGCGCCCAGTTGTAGGGAAACCCGTCGAACAGACCGGCCAGGTTGCGCACGTTGCCCCAGGTCCGGCCGCTGTCCCGGCTGGAGATCACGTACAGGTCACCGGAGTCGCCCGAGCAGGAGGTGTTCTGCGGCAGCCGGAGCGAGAGCATGTAGAAAAGGAACACCTCGCGTGTCCGACGGTCCACGACCAGCGCCGGGTTGCCCCAGGACTCGCCGCCTTCGGAGGTGACCAGGGGGCGGCTCGCCTCCCAGGTCTCGCCGCCGTCGGTGCTGCGGCGCAGCAGCAGGTCGCGGGGCCCGGCGTCGCACACCTGGTGGCGGCCCTCGGTGACGGCCAGGATGGTGTCGTCGGGCAGTACGGCGAGGGCGTGGACGTGGTAGTTCACGAGCGGGCCCTCGACCGAGTCCCACAGGGTCTGCTCGTGGAAGAACGTGCCGTGCCGGACGGGTGTGGGCCGTCGGTCGGCGGCGTGTGCCACGGATCCCAGGACGCCGCGGCCGAGTGCGGCGGTCGCCGAGACACCAGCGACGCCGAGGGCGAAGGATCTGCGGTTCATGTCGGTGCGCTTCGGTCCGGTTTCGGACATGGTGAGCCACCCCTTTCGGGCGGTACGGAGGAGAGCGAGCCGGCGCGGGGGGTTGCGGCAGATGCCGGATCAGGCGCGTATGAGATGTGCGTCGAGCGGTGCCAGCAGGTCGAGCAGCGCGCGCCGCTCCGGCTCCGAGCAGGGTGTGAACGGCGCGGCGACATGCGGCGGGCACAGCCCGCGTGCGGCGAGCACGGCCTTCACGGCCGGCACACCGGGCCGTACGGTATGGAGCAACAGCGCCTGATCCAGCAGCTGTTGGGCCCGCCGTGCGTCCCCGTCCCGTCCTTCGCCGTGGGCCTGGTACAGCTCGACCGCCGTGCCCGGCAGCAGGTTCGCCACGCCGGGCACCAGACCGTCGGCGCCGAGCCGCAGCGCGTCGAGAGCCTGCCCCTCAGCGCCCTGGCTGACTCCGAAGTCGTCGCGGCGGCGGGCCGCCGTGAGGGCGTGGCCGAACAGGGCGAGGTCGCCCGAGCTGTCCTTGATGCCCACGAGGTGCGCCAGGCCGGTCAGTTCGTCGAGCAGGGCGGGGGTCAGCGGGTTGCTGTAGCGGGGGGCGTTGTAGGCGACGACCGGCACGCCGAGGCCGGCGGTCGCCGCGTAGTGGGCGACGATCTCGTCGTGCCGGTGGTGGTAGTAGATCGGCGGGCTGAGTACGAGGGCGTCCGGCTCGGCGGGCAGGACCGTTTCCGCACGTGCCAGCGCCTCGGCGGTGCCGGGGGCGGTGACGTTGACCAACACCGGCCCGTCGCCGGTCAGTTCGCGCCAGCGCGCGGCCACCTCGGCTGCGAAGTCGCCCAGTTGGGCGGTCGGCAGCAGCGGGCCCTCGCCGTTGCTGCCGAAGAGCATCAGGCCGCGTGCGCCTGCCGCCGCCAAGGCGCCGAGCAGGGCGTCGGCGGCCGGGGCTGATGGCCGGCCCGGCCGGTCCATGGGGGTGACCAGCGGGACCATGACCCCGGCCAGCAGCGCGCGGCCGTCGATCTTTCCCGTCCGGCCGCCCCGCGCGCCCGCGTCGGTGCGTCTCCGCGCGTCGGCGTCTCTGCCGTGACCGTCCATCAGTACCCCTTGACCTCGGGCCAGGCCAGTTCGACCCCGGCGCGCGTGAGTTCGTCCTGGAAGCGGCGCAGCAGCTCGCCGTCCTCGTACACCTGCTCCATGTCGAGCCGGTTGTCGAGGCAGTACGCCGCCAGCGAGCCGGCCGCCTCGCCGATGTTCCACTCGACGGGGTGCAGCCGGTAACAGCCGTTGGTGATATGGGTGGTTCCGATGTTCTTGCACACGGGCAGCAGGTTCCGCAGCCGTACGGGGAGCAGGGCGCCCAGCGGGATCTGGAAGGGGCTGCTCGCGACGTCGATGTAGGTGTCGCCGCCGGTCGAGGGGTGCAGGTCGATCCGGTACATCCCGATGCCGACGGAGTCCGGGTGGCGCACCGCGCCCTGTTCGCCCCGGACGGTCAGTGACAGGTCCTGTTCGACGATCCGGCGGCGGGAGACGATCCGGCGTGACTCACGGATGTACGGTGCCTTGGCCAGCCCGTCGGCCGTACCGAACACATCGCCGCGCAGCCGCAGGCCGGGCCAGCCGGTGCCGCCGTCGGGACGGGGCGCCTCGGTCTGGAGCCAGTACAGCATGCTCATGCTCAGCTCACGGGCCCCGGCCAGATGCCGGTCCCGCTCCGCGTCGTCCACGCCGATCAGCGGGCCCGGCAGGTAGTCGATCATGGGCCAGTTGACGATCGTGACATCGCTCGCGACGAAGCCGGGCCGGTACAGCTTCCGCGAGACCACCCGGCGGAACTGCCACAACTCCTTGTCACCGGCGTCCTTGCTCTGGTCGGCGACCACCGGCCCGGAGTCGGCGTTCGGTGTGAAGCCGCGCGGGACGGTCTCCAGCGTCCGCGGATCGGGCGCGCTGAGGCTGAGCAGCCGGTTCGGCCACCGCGGCGGCTGGTAGGCGGCCCAGGCGTCATAACCGGCCGGCCGGTCGACGGTGTGGTCCTCGCCCGCCAGATGATCGACGGCGAACACCCAGGAGAACGCCTGCATGTTGGCCGGCTGCGCCTCATCGGGCGCGCTCGGCTCCCCCGTGTCCCGCCGGGACTCGAAGCCCGTCACATGCTCGGCGCCGGTCAGCGGCAGCAGGTCGCCGAGTTCCGTCGCGTCCAGGACGTACGGCGCCGACACCTCGGTCCGCGTACCGTCCGGGCCCTCGACGACCACGGACCGTACCCGGTCACCCTCCACCGACGCGGCCACCGGCCGGTGCCCGTACAGGATCCGCAGCCGCCCCGCCGACACGTACGGCGCGACCATCGCCTGGAGTACGGCGGCGGCGACCCTGGGCTCGTGGCACAGCGCGCTGACCCGCCCCTCGCCCGGGTTGAGATGGGGGCGCCGTCTGGCCTCGTCGGTGAGCGGGTACCAGGTGCGGTAGTGGTCGCGGATGGCTTCGCGCAGCGCGCGGTAGGTGCGGGTGGCGCCGAACTGCTCGATCCAGGCGTGCTCGTCGGGCGGCACGCCCTGGCTGGTGAGCTGGCCGCCGATCCAGTCGGTCTCCTCGGTCAGGAGGACCGACCGCCCCCGGTCCAGGGCGGCCAGTGCGGCGGCCACGCCGCCGAGGCCCCCGCCGACGACCAGGATGTCCGTGGCTGCCGCCGTCTCCGCGCTCATGTGCCGCTCCCCTCGGGTGTGTTGGTGCCGTCGTGGGTGTGCCCGGTCGTGGCCGGAGCCTCGCGTTCGGCCGGCCCTCCGTCCGGGCCGAACGCGAAGCTCCGGGGTCCGCCCCGTACGTCCACCGCCACGGGCGGGCCGCCGCCCGGCGGGGTGACGAGCAGGTCTCCGGCGCCCTCGGCGGTCCCGGTGACACCTTCGGCGGTCAGCCGGTAGCCCCGTACGACGACACCGGGCGCCATGTCCAGCAGGACCCGTCCGTCCAGTGCGACGGTGAGCCGGTCGGCGGCCCGGATGTCGAGGCGGCCGTCGCCGAGCGGCAGGTTGCACAGCTCGGCGGGCTCTCCGGGGTGGGCGAACCGCCAGCCGTCGGGCCGGGCGTCGGCCAGTTCACCGAACGCGAGGTATGCCAGCAGACCTCCCCAGGCCATCAGCCCGTCCGAACGTTTCTCGAAGCCCGTCAGATTCTCCCCGTCGGTGGCCGGATAGTTCTCCCTGACATGGCCGTGCTCGTGCCATTCGTCGAGAAACAGCCGCAGCAGCGCCCCGACCACGGGCCGGCTCAACTCGGTCAGTTCGTAGCGCCGCAGACCCCGTACGGCGAGATAGGCCATCGGCGCCCAGATCCGGCCGCGCCAGTACGTCGCGGCGAAGCCGGGGTCGTTCCTGGCGACGCTGGGCAGGGGCCGTACGCCGCCGAGTGCTTCGGGCCGCAGCAGTTCGGCGGCCGTCGCCGCCGCCCGTCGCGGGTCGGGCACTCCGGCGAGCAGCGCGTACAGCATCGTCGGCGAGACATGCGGATCGTGGGCGCCCGTCGCCGTGAGATTGCGGTAGCCGCCCCGCTCGGTGTCCCACAGCAGCCGGTCGCAGGCCGCCTTCGCCGTGGCGGCCCCGGCGCGCAGCCGGGCGGCCGTCGCGCCCTCGCCCAGGATGTCGGCGATCGCCGAGAGGGCCTCGGCGTCGGCGATGTGCAGGGCGTTCAGCCCGACGTCGGCGAGGTTCATGGTGCGGGTCGCCGGGTCGTACAGCGCCTCGTCGTACATCGGCGAATCGTCCAGTCCCGACTCGCGTTTGGCCCGGTCCAGAGTCGCGGACGCGGGGTCGTCCGCGATCGGGTCGGAGCCCCAGGCGAGCAGCCCGTGCGGGCCCCGGCGGGCCCGGGGCCACCAGTCGTGCCAGGCCAGCAGCGCCGGGAAGGTGTCCGTCAGCAGCGCGGTGTCGCGGGTGGCGGGCGACAGTCCGCCGGCCAGATAGGCCTGATACACCGTCAGCGCACCGACGGGCGGCTGCGACCGGTCGTCGGTGCGGCCCCGGTCGTCGGAGATCCGGTTCGGGATCATGCCGGTCTCGTCGGCGTACGGGAGGATCTGCCCGAACACGCCGCGCGCGTAGTCCCGGTCGACGGCGGAGGCGGCCAGGCCCGTGAAGAACGTGTCCCAGGCGTGCAGGGCCCAGGTGCCGTAGAAGCCCTTGCGCTCGGCGCTGACGAAGTCCCGCGACGTGGGGGTCAGCACGCGGTCGATATCGGGCGCGTAGACGGTGTTCCAGGTGACGGCCCTGGTCAGGGCGTCGGCGGCCTCGCCGAGCCAGCCGCCGGACCGCAGCCGGGTCCGGTCCGACGCGGTACGGCGCGCCGCGAGTACGGCTGTGGTCTCCGCGACGGTCCCGGTCGCGTGCTCCGGCGCGACGCACAGGTCCACGGCCCCGGCCTCGAACGCCAGCAGCAGCGTGCGCGCCGGAGCGTCGAGCAGACGGGCCGGCGAGGAGGTGGCGACGGTCCAACGGGCGCCGCCCACCTGGACGTTGACGAGTGGACCGGCCTCCTCGCTCACGCCGTCAAGGCCCTCCACGCAGAGCACCACTCCGCCCGCGCACTCCGCGCGGGCGTGCAGGACGTCGCCCGGTCCGCCCGCGAACTCCAGCCGCAGCCGGTGGCCCGCCGCCCGTACCGTCACCTCGGCGTAGGAGCCGTCCACGGTGTGCGGCCCGAGCCGCTCAAGTCCGTCGCGCCAGGTGAACCCGTCGAGCACCGGAGCGTCCGGGCCGAGCACGCCGAACCGCACCCGGGGCCCGGCCGGCAGCACGCTCATACCGGTGTGGGTGCGGACGTCCCAGGTGTTCCAGCCGGTCGGCGCCGGTGTACCGGTGCCGGCCGGTGTCCCACTCACACGGCTCTCGCTCATACGACCGCCTTGTCGTCGGTGGTGCCGTCGCCCGGCACGGAGTCGTCCAGGTCCAGGGCCGCGTCCAGCAGCGTCCGGGTGTACGCGTGACGCGGCGCGGTCAGTACGTCGCCGGTCCTGCCCTCCTCCACGAGCACGCCCCGGTGCATCACCGCCACCCGGTCGGCGATCTGGTGCACCACCCCCAGGTCGTGGGAGATGAAGAGCATCGCGAGCCGGTGCCTGGCTCTCAGATCGGCCAGCAGCCGCAGGATCTGCGCCTGGACGGACACGTCGAGCGCCGACACCGCCTCGTCGCACACCAGTAGCCGGGGCCGTACCGCCAGCGCCCTGGCGATGCTGACCCGCTGGCACTGACCGCCCGACAGGTCACCGGCCCGCCGTGACGCGACCTCGGGGTCGAGCCCCATGTCGGCGAGCAGCCGGTGCAGCGCCTCGGTGCGGTCGCCGTCGGGGGCGGTGACCGGGTGGGTGTGCCAGACCTCGGCGATGATCGAGGCGACCGTCATGCGCGGGTTCAGCGACGAGCGCGGGTCCTGGAACACCATCTGCACCGCGCGCCGCGACTCCGGCGTCCGGCGCCCCGCGCGGCCGAGCGGCCGGCCGTCGAGCGTGATCGTCCCGGCGCCGGGCCGCAGCAGCCCGGCCACGCACCGCGCGACGGTCGTCTTGCCGGAGCCCGACTCGCCGACCAGCCCCAGCGTCTCCTCGGGCGCCACCGACAGGCTCACCCCGTCCACGGCGGGCGCCCCGCGCCGGCGCCCGATCCCCCGCCCGCCGTAACTGACGCGCAGATCGCGCACATCGAGGAGCCGCCCCTCCCCCGCCTTCTCCTCCGCGCTCATGAGCCCAGCACCTCCTCGGCGGCGTGACAGGCGCTCCAGCGACCGCTCGCCACCTCCCGTACCTCCGGCACCTCGTCGCGGCACCGGGCGCGGACCAGTGGGCAGCGCGGATGGAAGGCGCAGCCCGCCGGCCGGTTCGCGGGGGTCGCCGGGGCGCCGGGCAGCGGATCGGCCAGTGCGGTACGGGTCCTGACGGCGGGGACGCTGCGTACGAGGGCGGCGGTGTACGGGTGGGCGGGCCGGCGCAGTACGTCGCGGGCGGGCCCGTGCTCGCAGACCCGGCCCGCGTACATGACCACCACCCGCTGTGCCACGTGGGACACGACCCGCAGGTCATGGCTGACCAGCAGCATCGCCAGCCCGTCGGCGGCCTGGATGTCGGCGAGCAGCCGCAGGATGCGGGACTGCACCGTGACGTCGAGTGCCGTCGTCGGTTCGTCGGCGAGCAGGAGCGCCGGCCGGCCCGCCAACGCCAGGGCGATCATGGCGCGTTGGCGCAGACCCCCGGACAACTCGTGCGGGTAGGCCCGCATCCGCCGTTCCGGTTCGGGTACCCCGGCCCGGTCGAGGAGTTCGACGACCCGGCGGCGTACCTCGGCGCGCGGCAGCCGGTCGCGGCGCGGGATCTCGCCGACCTGACGGCCGATCCGCTGGGTCGGGTTGAGCGCGGCGAGCGGGTCCTGGAAGATCATCGCGATCTCCCGGCCGCGTACCGTACGGCGCCGTGCCGGACCGGCCGCGATCAGGTCCTCGCCGTGCCACAGCAGGCGGCCCGTCAGGGTGGCGCGCTCGGGCGGCAGACCGAGGACCGCCTGGGCGGTCATCGTCTTTCCGCTGCCCGACTCGCCGATCAGCCCCACGGTGGTGGCGCGCGGCACGTCGAACGACACCCCGTCCACCACCCGTACCCGGGTGCCGTGCGGGCCCGGCAGCTCCACCACCAGGTTCTCGATCCGCAGGGGCGGTCCGTCGACGGCCGGAGTGGGTGACGGTTTCGTGTCTCCGTGCTCGCGCGCGGTCCCGGCGGCGCTCACGAGCCACCGGTCCCCACGGTGGCGAAGTCGGGCAGGCCGCTGGCGTCGGGGGTGAAGCCCTTGAGGTCGCTGTTCCAGGCGTACGCGATACTCACCGACATCGGGTACATCCCGACGGCGTCACGCCAGATGATCGCGCTCGCCCGCCCGTAGAGGTCGGTGCGCTTCTGCTTGTCGGCGGTGGCTCCGGCCGACGCCAGCAGAGCGTCCAGCTGTTTGTTGCAGTAGCCGTTGCGGTTGGCCTCACAGGTGTAGAGGCGGCCGAGGTTGCTGGCCGCGTCATAACTGGGCGTGGCCAACTGCTGGAAGTTTATGTCCCACTTGAGGGCGATCAGGTCCTCGGTGAAGGTGGCCTGTTCCTTCTCCAGCGGGTCAGCCTTCACGCCGATCTTCTGGAGGTCGGAGACCACGGCCTGGATGAAGGGCCGGAACTCGGCGTTGGCGAACTGGAGCCGCAGCTTCTTCGAGAAGTCGAAGCCCGCGTCGGTGAGCGCCGATTTGGCGGCTGCCGCGTCGTACGCCACCGGAGGCTGCGGTACGTGGCCGAGGACGACGCCGGTCACGGGCGCGTCCGCCGCTCTGCCCGTCTCGGGGTAGAGCTTGTCGATGATGGTCTTGAAGTCGACCGCCTGCCAGATCGCCTTGCGTACCTTGGCGTCCTTGAGCGCGGGGGTCGAGGAGTTGAACCACATGGTGAACTCGGCGCTGCTGGGGACCGTCCGCACCGTGAGGTTCTTCTCGCCCTTCAGCGAGGCCAGTTGGTCGTCCGGGATGCCCCACAGTATGTCCACCTCGCCGGTGCGCAGCGCCGTCATCCGGGCCGACAGCTCGGGGATGTTCCGTACGGTGACCCGGCGGGGCGCGGGCTTGTTCCCGGCGTACTTCTTGTTGGGCACCAGGACCAGCGACTCGCCGGGGGTGAAGGCGTCGACGGTGAACGGGCCCGAGCCGACCGGGTGGTTGAAGTAGGCGGAGTCGTCCTTGCCGACGCCGGAGGGGATGACGTAGAAGGTGCCGAGCTTCCCGGGGACGGAGGCGTCGGGTGCCGGGCTGCTGAGGACCACTTGGGTGGCCGATGTCTTCTTCATCGTGGAGACCGGGAAGTTGCCGGCGTTGGGGCCGTTGAGGCTGATCATGCGCTGGAAGGACGCGACGACGTCGTCGGCGTCGAGCGGGGAGCCGTCGGAGAAGGTCACACCGTCGCGCAGGGTGAACGTCCAGGCCGTGACGGCCTTGTTGGGTTTCCATGCGGTGGCCAGGTCGCCCTTGAGCGTGCCGTCCGGGTCCGGTTTCACGAGTCTGCTGAAGATCTGCTGCCCGGCCAGTTGTGTGCCGGTGGAGGCGCCCTGGGCACCGTGCGGGTCCAGGCTCTCGATCGGGTAGGTGCCCGCGGCCGTCACGTCGCCCGAGGCGCCGGAGGCGTCCGCGTCGTCGCCGCCGGTTGTCGTCGAACAGGCGGCGAGGAGCGCCGCGCCCGCCGTGGCGGTGGCGGCGAGCCGGACCAGCCGGCTTCGCCCGTACTCGCGCGTCTTGGTCATGGTGGTGCTCCTGTCTGGGAACGAGGGTGGGTAGGAGCCGGGCGGTCGGCCGGAGCCGGTTCGGGTGGTGCGCGCGCGGTTCAGTCCGTACGTCCACGCCGGTGGCGGGCGGTGAGCTGGTCGCCGAGGATGCCGACGTTGATGATCAGGAAGGACAGGGCGATGCCGGGCAGGGTGGAGATCCACCACTGCCCTTCGAGGTACTCCTTGCCGTTCGAGATGGTCTGCCCCCATGAGACGGTCGACGCGGGCAGTCCGATGCCGAGGAAGCTGAGCCCCGCCTCCGCCAGCACCACCAGTGCGAATTCGAGTGTGGCGAGGGCGACGATCGGCCCGGCCGTGAACGGGAGTACGTGCCGTACGAGGATGGACCGGCCCGGCACGCCGAGCACCCGCGCGGCGTCGACCCAGGGCCGTTCCCTGATGGTGAGGGCGACGCCGCGGGTGACGCGGGCGAAGGTGATCCAGCCGGTCGCCGAGAGGGCGACGACGACCAGCAGGACGCTGCGTTCGAAGGCGCCGGCGATGACGATCGCCAGCAGGATCGCGGGAAACGCCAGCAGGATGTCGAAGACCCGCGCCAGCACGGCGTCGACGCCACCCCGGAAGTAGCCGGCGACGGCGCCGAGTACGACCCCGACGAGGCAGGAGATCGCGACCGTCGACGCGCCGATGAGCACGGACGTCCTGGCGCCGTAGACGATCTGGGCCAGTACGTCGCGGCCGAGGCCGTCCGTGCCGAACCAGGCCGTTGCGCCCGTGGACGTCTCGGAGCCGGGAGCGAGCAGCCGGTCCGTCAGGGACGTGTGCACCGGGTCGTAGTCGATGAGCAGCGGTCCGGCGAGGGCCACCAGCAGATAGAGGCCCACGACCAGATGGGGGACGCGGGACAGCAGCCGTCGCCGGGTACGGGGCGGGGCGGCCTTCACCAACTGTTCGGGGGCGGCGGCGATGTCGGCCATCAGACGGCTCCCGTCCGGATGCGCGGATCCAGCTGGGCGATGAGCAGGTCGGCGATCAGGTTGAGTACGACGACGATGCCGGCGATGAGGAGGGTGACGCCCTGGACGACGGCGTAGTCGCGGTTGGCCACGGCGTCCACCACGAGCGATCCGAGGCCGGGCCAGGCGAAGACGTTCTCGACGATGACCGCGCCGCCGACCAGGGCGCCGACCTGGACGCCCACGACGGTGACGACCGGGATCAGCGAGTTGCGCAGCGCGTGGCCGAGCAGCACCTGACGCTCGCCCAGCCCCTTGGAGCGCGCGGTCTGTACGTAGCCCTCCCGCATCGTCTCCGCGACGCTGGTCCGGGTCAGCCTGGCGATGATCGCGATGAACGGGAACGCGAGGGTGAGGGCCGGCAGCACCAGATGTTGCGGCGTGCCCACCCCGGAACTGGGCAGCAGGCCGAGCCCGAGCGCGAAGACCAGCACGAGCATGATGCCGATCCAGAACGTGGGGAAGGACTGGAGGGCGATCGTGCAGGCGGAGACCACCCGGTCCAGGGCGCCGCCCGGCCGGCCGCCGGCCAGCATGCCGAGCGTCAGTCCCACGATCACCGCGACGGCGGTGGCGGTGAGCGTGAGATCGATCGTGGCGGGCAGCCGGTCGAGCACCGCGTCCATGGCGGGCCTGCCGAGGCGGTGCGACTGGCCGAAGTCGAGGCGGGAGACGTCGCCGAGATAGCTGACGTACTGGGCGCCGAGCGACCGGTCGAGTCCGAGGGATTCGCGCAGCTGCTCGATCTGGGTACGGTCGGCGTCCGGGCCGAGCAGTACGGTCGCCGGGTCGCCGGGCGCGGCGCGGACGATGAGGAAGATCAGCGAGGCGGCGCCCCACATCACGAAGACTCCGACGAGCAGCCGTTGCGCGACCATGCGGATCATGTGACCGGTCTCCCGTCGGACTCGGGTTCGGTCCCGACACCGGGACGTACGCCGACACGGTGCGCGGGGACGGGGCCGATCGAGTCGCCCGGCACGTACGCGCAGGGAACGGTCAGTTGCCGGGGCTCGTGGGACTCCTGGTCGAGGAGTTCGATCAGTACGCGTACGGCCTGGCCGGCCATCTGGGCGCGGGGCAGCGAGAACCGGGTCCAGTCGCGCAACTCCGGTGTCCAGCACGGCGGATCACCCAGCAGGGCCAGCGAGCAGTCCGCCGGGAACCTCACCCGTCGCGTACCGGCCATCGTCGCCAGCGCCTCCGTGAGCCGGTCGTCCTCGGTCGGCTCGACCAGCAGCGCGGTGATCCCGAGCCCGCCGATCCACTCCTCCACCCGCTCGATCGACAGGTCCGCCGGGTCCGCCAGGGTCCGGATCAGCGCCTCGTCGGGGACGATGCCGGCCTCGGCCAGCCCGCGCCGGTAGCCCTCCTCACGGTCCCTGGTGGGCTCGCTGTCCTCCAGGGCCCGCAGATACAGGATCCGGCGGTGTCCCAGCCGGGCCAGTTCGGCGACGAGCGCGCCGGTCGCCGCGACGTAGTCGGCCGCCACGTAGGACAACTCCGCGTCGTCCACCTCGCGGCGGCCGACGAAGACGAACGGGAAGTCCTCGCGGACGAGCGCCGACAGTTCCTCGCGGCGGACGTTCCTGCCGAGCAGGACGCAGCCGTCGGCGATCTTCAACCGGTTGGAGCCGCCGACGTAGATCGACCGTTCGGCCGCCTGGGTGCCGGATACGCCCGCCGGGGTGTCGGCTGCGCCCGGCTCACGGGGGCCGAACCGGGCCGCGTCCCTGTCCGTGCCGGTCGAACTGAACAGCAGCAGGTCGTAACCCTGCCGCGCCGCCTCCTCCTCCACGCCGAGCAGAAAGGGGTAGTAGAAGTCGCGCTGGTCGGTGGGGAACACCGATTCGAAGGTGTAGAGCCCGAGGAGCCGATTCCGGCCGCCTTTCAGACTGCGCGCGGCGACATTGGCCGTGTAGCCCATTTCGTCGGCCGCCGCCAGAACGGCCCTTCGGGTCGATTCCGCGATCTGGGTACTGGCCGCGCCCCCGCTTATCACCAGGGAAACAGTCGCCTGGGAAACGCCGGTGCGTTGGGCGATGTCCCGCTGGGTGGACCGTCGACGCCGTTCGGGAGGGGCCATGAACGCTCCCAACTAATACGTATTAGCAAGTGCCGCAAGACGCTACTCGGACGGCGCGAAAGGCGTCAAGAGTCGTGAACCGTGTTTGTCCGACCTCTTTCTCGCGGATGTTGGGAATCACGCGACGTGACAGGATTCGCCATCCGTACGCACGGGCGAGCCATGGCACAGAACATCGAAATTCAGGAACATCGAATACATGACCGCGATCCGGTGACCCGGTGGAAAAGGGGAATTCGATGACCGTCCGCACCATTGAGGAGAACGGCCGGAGCGAACCGCCGCCCGCGCCCACGGCCGCCGACGACCTGAGGGCCCGCTTCGACCAGGACGGTTACGCCGTGCTGCCTGCCGCCCTGACCCCGGACGAGGTGGCGGAGCTGCGCGCGGAGACCCTGCGGATCTGCCGAGGCGAGCGGGGTGTCGTCGAGGGAGCGCTGCCACCGGTCGCCGGTGAGAGCGACGAGGACACCGTCCGCAGATTCCTGTGCGTGCACTATCCGCACAAGCTGTCGGCGCTCATGCTCGACACCATGCGCCATCCCGCGATCGTCGGACCGCTGACCGCGCTGATCGGGCCCGACATCAAGTCGATGCAGTCGATGCTGTTCGTCAAGTCCGAGGGCAGACCCGGCCAGGCCTGGCACCAGGACGAGATGTTCATCCCCACCCGGGACCGCTCGCTGACCGCCGCCTGGCTCGCCCTGGACGACGCCACCGTCGACAACGGCTGCCTGTGGGTCCTGCCGGGTTCGCACCGGCCGGGCGTCATCTACCCCAACCGCGAGCACGACGACGCCCGTTACGACTGCACGGTCGAGTCCTACGGCTTTCCGTACGACGAGGCCGACGCCGTACCGGTCGAGATCGCCGCCGGATCGGTGCTCCTGTTCCACGGCCATCTGCTCCACAAGTCGCTGCCCAACACCGGCCGGCGGGGCCTGCGAAGGGCCCTGGTCAATCACTACATGAGCGCCTCGTCCCTGCTGCCGTGGGCGCTCCCGGAGGCCGAACAGCCCATGGCGCAGGCCGACTTCCGGGACGTGGTGCTGGTCGCGGGCCGCGACCCGTACGCGTACAAGGGCCTCACCGACATCCGTACGCCCCGGGTGCGGCGCGACCGCTCCGGGGGCTGTGACAGGTGAGACCATGACGCACGGGCTTCTTCCGTCCCTCGATCCCGCACCCGCACCCGCGCCTGCCCTCGTCCCCGCCCTCGCGCCTACGCTCGTCGCCCGGCTCGGACCCGCGGTCGCGGACTACCCGCCGGGGTCGGTCTTCGGTCCGAGGGACGCGGGCACGTACGAGTTCGTGTGGCTGCTGCACGGCAGTGCCCGCTGGGTCTGCGGGGAGCTGACCGTCCCGCTGACGGCCGGCGCGCTGCTGCTCGTACGGCCCGGTATGCGCGACACCTTCCACTGGGACACCAACCGGCCCACCAGGCACGCCTACACGCACTTCCGGCTGCCTCCCGCCGTACGCGGCACCCGGGCCCCCGACGACTCCCGCTGGCCGGTCGTCCGCGATCTGACGGGGCGTGGTGATCCGATGGCCGCGCTCTGCCAGTACCTGCTGACGCTCGGCGCGACCCGCCCGCCGGGCTGGGAGCGGCACGCCGAGGAGACCCTGCGGCTGCTGCTCCTCACCTTCGCGTACGGGCCCGGACCCGGGACCGGCGCGTACGCGCTGCCCGAACCGCTCGTCGCCATGATGGCCGCGGTCCGCGAGCACTGGGCGGACGGCGTGGCCCGGCCGCTCGCCCTGGAGCGGCTGGCGCGGGCGGCGGGAGTCTCGGAGAGCACGCTGTGCCGTATCTGCCGGCGGGAACTCGGCGTCAGCCCCGTCGAGGGGCTCGAACGGCTGCGGCTGGCGAGGGCCGAGCCGCTGCTGTGGCTGAGCAACCTGTCGCTGCGGGCCATCGCGGTCCAGTGCGGCTTCGCCGACGCGTACCACTTCTCGCGCCGCTTCCGCGCGGTCCACGGGATGTCTCCGAGCGCCTTCCGCGCGCTTCCGCCGGAGTCGGCGCCACCGTCCCCGATCGCGAACGGCGCGCTGTCGGCGCTCCAGGCGCTGGTGCCGTCGTCGGCCTCGGGCAGATGAGTGGGCGGACGGGTTCACACGCGGCGGCACAACAGCATCGGAGCGCCCGAGATCAAGGTCGGCGACGGAGACGGATGCTCGGCCGCTGCACCACAGCCCGGCCGGAGCCGGACCGCCGGGATTCGAACCCGGGTCCCCTTTTTGTCAGAAAGAAGTATCCGTCGCCTTCGCACCGGGCGCCCCGATGTCTGTTGCCCCCCGAGATCAATTCGGTGTGCGGCGTGATTCACCATAAGAAGTAGCCGCGGCCCACGCACCGGGAGGTGCTGCGTGTGAAATTGTGGGTCCGGGCCATGGGGCCGAACTGCCCTTTGCCGGCCGGACGTGGACGACAGTAGCCGACATCCGCCGATGACCTCATCCCAATTTCGCCGATGAATCGCCGCTGCCCGGTGGGGAATTGCGGGCGCTGGGACTGATCAGGCCCGTCTCGTACGCGACGACCACCGCCCCCGCCGACGCCGCCCCGTCGAGGATGCGCCGGGTGGCCTCCAGACCGTCCATCTCCGGTATCCGGATGTCCATCAGGGCCACGTCGGGCCGGGCACGCCGTACCGCGTCGACGGCTTCGGATCATCCTGAAGGCAGTACGGACCAGCGCCTGGTCGTCGGCGACCACGACGCGTGGCGACTCGTTCATGGTGTCTCCACGGGGATCAGTGCCTGGACGCGGTAGCCGCCGAGGGGGCGGGGCCCGGTGCGGAGGGTTGCGCCTTAGACTGCGAGGCGTTCGCGCAGGCCACAGCGCCGGCCGGCTCCGAGATCGCCGTCCACGGGACACCCGAACTGCTCGCGCTCGGGCTCGGCGGCGTACTCATCGCGGTCCTGGGGGCGCTGCCGCCCGCCGGATGGGCGGGCAGGACGCGTACGGAGTAGGGGGAGCGGGCCGTGCCGGTGACCCGGGGGTTACCGGCACGGCCGTGGTTCATCGGTGCCCGCCGTGTTCGGGGACCGCGACCTCCCGTACGGCCCCGGCGATGGCGCGGAAGTCCTTCTTCAGGAGCGCGCCGTGGCTGCTGGTGACCTTCGCGCCGATCCGGATGTTCGGGTTGCGGTCGGTCACCGCGTCGAGGCTGGTGCGTATGCGCTCCTGCTCGTCCCCGCGGCTTCCGAAGGACGTACCCGAGGCGACCACGTACCGCACCGGGACGGTGATGCCGTCCAGCACGGGGCCCAGTTCGCTCTCGCGGGAGAGCCGGCCCAGCTCGATGTTGCTGTCCGCCTGCTGGTCCGCGTTCATCCTCGGGGCCAGGCCCGTCGGTCGCAGCAGCGGCAGGAACCAGCGCATCCGCTTGAACAGCTTCCGGATCCGCCGCTCCATCGCCTCGTCGAGCCAGTCGTACGGGAACGCGCCGTCGACCAGGACCGCGCCCAGGGTGCGCTCCGGGTTCCGGGCGGCCCAGTGCGCCCCGACGACCGCCCCGTAGGACCAGCCCACCAGCAGCGCGCGGTCGACGCCCCGGGCGGCGAGGACGGCGTCGATGTCCCGGACGGCGGCCTCGAAGGAGTAGTCCGCCGACCGCTTCGATCTGCCGCGGGCCCGCTCGTCGTAGGTGATGTGCCGCCAGTCCGGCCCCAGTTCGGCGATGACCCGCCGCCAGTACCCCTGGGTGGCGAACTGGCCGTTGAGGTAGACGACCGGGATGCCGGGGCCGCCGGTGTCGGTGACGGCCAAGGCCGTGTCCTCGACCGGCACCATGCCGGTCCACCGGGAAGGGGTCGGGGATGCGTCGTTCTTCGTCATGTGTTCCTCCTGGTCGTGTGAGGTGGTGTACGGCCCGGGGCCGGGGTGTGTCAGAGGCTGCGGGCGGTGATGTCGCCGTGCGAGGTGGTGGCGCGGATGTCGAGCCCGGCGGTGCCGTCGTTCTTGAGGGCGTTGCTGACCCGGCCGTGGGCGGTACCGGCGTCCAGGGCGGCGGAGACCCCGGCGGCGGCGGTGACCGAGATGTCGCCGGACCGGGTGCGCAGCACGACCGTGCCGCCCATGGCCTCGGCGATCCGGATGTCGCCCCGGTCGGTGCTGATCTCCGCCGGGCCGCCCAGCCGGCCGACCTCGACGTCGCCGTCGGTCGCGGTGAGGCGGAGGGTCGCCGCCTCGTCGATCTTGATCTGGCGGTACGCGCCGTCGAAGACGACGTCGCCGAGGCGTCCGACGCCGCGGAGTTCGGCGGCGGCGGCCTTGGCCTCGACGCGCGAGCCGGCGGGCAGCTTGACGGTGATCTCCAGGGCTCCGGAGGGGCCGACGAGCCGCTTGTCGGGCGCCGGGGTCACGATCCGCAGGACGCCGTCGGCGTAGGTGACGGTGGTCCGCTCGGCGGTCTCGGTGTCGCGGCTCTTGGCGGGGTCGGCGGGCAGGATCTCGACGACGGTGTCGGCGCGGTCCGCGGCGATGAGGCTGACGCGCCCGGCGGGGATGTCGAGGACGGCGGAGATCGGGGCGGTGGTCTCGAACTTCTGCATGGCGTACTCCGGTGTCTGTTTGCTTGTTCGTTCTTTCCGACACCAGAAACGCTACGTTGCTTTCCACATTCCGACAACAGATCTGTTGCATACCTACGACATCAATGCAGGTCAGATAGGTGAAAGTGTTGCAATGGATATGAAGTCAACGCAACATCAACGCATGGAGCATTGCAATGGATATGAAGTGAACGCTACGATGGGGCAGCAGGTACGACCCGCGCGAAGGACACCGAGGAGACAGCGATGCCGGGAGGCAGACTCACGCAGCAGGAGCGCCGGGAGATCGCGCTGGGGCTGGCGGACAGCCTCCCGTACGCCGAGATCGCCCGCCGTCTCGACCGTCCGACCTCGACGGTCACCCGTGAGGTGATGCGCAACGGCGGCCCCACCGCCTACCGCGCCGAGCTGGCCCACCGCGCCACCGAACGCCGCGCCCACCGGCGCAAGCCCGCCTCCGCGCGGGGGCCGGAGTCGGCCCCTCAGCCGCACGGCCGCGACGCCGAGGCCGTGGCCGCGTACGAGGAGACGCTCACCGCCGTCCTCATGGGTACGGGGCTGAGCAAGATGGTGGCCCGGGTGCTGACCTGTCTGTACACCACCGACGCGGGCAGCCTCACCGCGTCCGAACTCGCCCGGCATCTGCGGATCAGCCCGGCGTCCGTCTCCAAGGCGATCACGTTCCTGGAGAGCCAGAGCCTGGTCCGCCGCGAACGCGACGAAGGCCGCCGCGACCGCTACATCGTCGACGACGAGCTCTTCTACCAGGCGACCATCGCCGGGGCCCGGGCCCACGACCAGCTCGTGGAGACCGCCCGCCAGGGCGTGGCCGTCCTCGGCCCGCACACCCCGGCAGCCGACCGGCTGGAGAACATCGCCCGCTTCCTCGACTTCATCGCCGAGAGCATCACCCGCGCCGCCGAGCAGGCCCGCGAAGTCCTCCACACCCCGGACGGCGGTCGCGCGCCACGCGAGTGAGCGTGGCGCGCGACAATGTGCCGCGAAGGCGGCGGGACAGGCCCTAGAGGCTGCCCAACCGCTCAAAGGGGAACGGCGGTTGGGCCAGGGGGCGTACCGCGAGGCGGGTCAGCGGGAGCGCGTTGTCGTCGCCCGCCGTGCGGTTGGCGTGGATCACTCCGCAGTGCGTGCAGCGGTGGACGAGAACCCACTCGCCGTCGCCTCGCACGGAGATGGCGAGCGGCTCCATCCGGGCACCGCAGTCCGCCTCCCGGTCGCCGGGAGTGTCGTCGAGATGACGGCTCCACAGACAGTTCGGGCAGTGGTTGCGGTGATCGGTACCGGGTGCGCTCATCGGCACGTCGAGCCCGCACTGAAGACAGCGGAAGGACTCGGCGCGCGCTTCGGTACGTGCGCGCCGTGAGGTGTTGCGGGATCCGGATCTCTTGGTACGCGACGTGTTGTCACGGGACATGCTGTGCAGGACTCCTCGGGTGACGCGGGCAGGACGGGGGATCTCACGTCCGTCTCGCGCCGAGGGAGCTCGTCCCACTCGGCGGCCGGTCGAACTCAGCGCCGGGATGAACCCACCTCGATCACGAGAACGGATCCGTCCGCGTCGTACACATAAACCCACCCCACCCTTGTCGCGTTCCGCCGGTACGCAGCCATGAGAACCGGCGGCGGGGGTGCGGGGCAACCGAATATGCGGCGGCCGAGCCACCCGACCGCTCACCCAGGGCATGGAAGTCCGATTTATGGTTTTCTGACCTGAATAGTGAGCTGAGGTCCACCGTGAAGGACGTTCGATGAGTGATCCGTCGATTCCTGACCCGCCGGGCGGAACGGGAAGCGAGAGGCCGAGCGACTCGCAAACCGAGAACTCCGGCCCCGGCCCCGACCCCACGACGGACGCCCCCGACACACACCGCTGGTGGGCCCTGGCCGTCATCGCGACCGCGCAGCTCATGGTGGTGCTCGACGCGACGATCGTGAACATCGCCCTTCCCTCCGCGCAGCGCGACCTCCACATCACCAACGGCAACCGCCAGTGGGTGATCACCGCGTACACCCTGGCCTTCGGCGGTCTGCTGCTGCTCGGCGGCCGGGTCGCCGACCTCGTGGGCCGTAAGCGCACCTTCATCATCGGCCTCATCGGTTTCGCCGGGTCCTCCGCGCTCGGCGGCTCGTCGGCGGGTCAGGAGATGCTCTATCTCTCTCGCGCGCTCCAGGGCACCTTCGCCGCCCTCCTGGCGCCGTCCGCCCTCTCTCTTCTCACCACGACCTTCCCCGGGGGCAAGGACCGCGCCAAGGCGTTCGGGATCTTCAGCGCCATCGCGGGCGGCGGCTCCGCCATCGGCCTGCTGATGGGCGGCATCCTCACCGAATGGCTCAGCTGGCGGTGGTGTCTTTACGTCAACGTGCCCATCGCCCTGCTCGCCGTGATCGGCGCGCTGACCCTGCTCAAGGACCGGGCAGGGACGAAGGGCGCGCACCTCGACATCCCGGGTGTGCTGCTCGGCTGTCTGGGCCTCGTCGCGATCGTGTACGGATTCAGCCGGGCCGAGCCGGAGGGCTGGACCTCCACCGAGGTCCTGACCGTGCTGAGCGTCGGTATCGTCCTGCTCGTCGCGTTCACCTGGTGGCAGGGGAGGTCCTCCCACCCGCTGCTGCCGCTGCACATCATCCGGGAGCGCAACCGCGCCGGCTCGGTCATCGTGATGGCGATGGCGACGATCGGCCTCTTCGGCTCGTTCCTGTTCCTCACGTACTTCCTGCAGAACATCCTCGGCTACTCACCGCTCAGCGCCGGCCTCGCCTTCCTCCCGCTGTCCGCCGGGATCATCATCGGCTCGACCCAGATCTCCGCCCGGCTGCTCCCCCTCACGGCGCCGCGCTTCCTGCTGGTCCCCGGGCTGCTGCTGAGCGCCGGGGGCATGTTCTCCCTGACGTTCCTGGACATCCACTCCACCTATGTGGGGCACATCCTGCCCGGCACCCTGCTGCTCGGTTTCGGGCTCGGGCTGACCTTCCTGCCCGTCATCTCGACGGCCACCATGGGGGTCGCCAACCGGGACTCCGGAGTCACCTCGGCCACGGTCAACACCGCGCAGCAGGTGGGCGGCTCCATCGGTACGTCGCTGCTCAACACGATCGCGACGACCACCACGGCCACCTATCTGGCCAGCCATCTCGCCGCGGCGGCGCGCGAGGGCCCGCTGACCCCGGCGGAGCGGACCCGCATCGTGAACACCGGTACGGTGCACGGCTTCACCGTGGCCATCACCTGGGCGGCGATCATCCTCCTGGGCGCCGCGGTCGTCGGCGCCATCATGATCAACCGGAAGTCCCCCCGGCACGGCGGGGCACAGCAGGCGGCGGCAGCGTAGGCGTTGACGCACCCGTCCCTCAGACGTGGAACGGCACCGTGGTGACGACGACCTTGCGCAGCGGGCGCAGCGCGCGGCGCAGACGGGCGGCCGTGCGGCTGTGCAGGGCGCTGAAGCGCCGCCGGCACACGACGATCTCCGGGAGGATCACGGTGAGGGTGAGGTCGGGCCGCTGGTGGTGCAGCGCCTCGATGTAGTTGACGAGGGGCGCGATCACGGCACGGTACGGGGAGACGAGTTCCTGGAGGGGCAGATGGTCGCCCCACAGCTTCCATTGGCCGCGGAAGCGTTCGGCCTCGACTTCGCCGGTACTGACGTGGATGACTAGGACGGGCTGCTGGAGCGAGGCGGCGTACGCGAGGGCGCGCATGCCGGCGCGGTCGAGCGTTTCGATCAGTACGAGGGAGAAGTGCCGGATCTCCTCGGGCACCTCCTCCGCCTCCTCCGACTCACCGGCCACGCCGGTCCGCGCGAACGCCTGGGGATCGCGGGGGTGCCGCGGGTCGCGTGAGCTCTCCACGCCCTGGAGCGGTACGTCGACGCGGGGCGCGATGGTGCGGCGCGGGAGTTCGATGGAGTGCCGCTGGAGTCGTAGCGCGGCGGCGACGGTGTCGTAGTGGCGGCGGATGCGGGTCGTGACGAAGAGGAACAGCGTGACCGCCACGAGCGCGACCCAGGCGCCCTCGGTGAACTTGGTGATGCCCGCGGTGATGAGGACGATCGCGGAGAGCACACCGCCGATCCCGTTGAACAGCAGGCTCTTGCGCCAGTGACGGTCCCTCAGGCGCCACCAGTGCACGACCATTCCGGCCTGCGACAGGGTGAAGGCGAGGAAGACGCCGACCGCGTACAGCGGGATGAGGGAGGCGGTGCGGCCGTCGAACGCCACATAGACCAGCCCCGCCAGGATCGACAGCAGGATGATGCCGTTGCTGAAGGCGAGCCGGTCGCCCATCCGCGCGAAGATGCGCGGCGCGTGGTCGTCGCGGGCCAGCAGGGACAGGACACGGGGGAAGTCGTTGTAGGCGGTGTTGGCCGCGAGGAGCAGGACGGCGGCG
>NZ_MDCR01000161.1:66879-67127 GCF_001723055.1 Streptomyces niveus | reverse complement strand
CCATCGAGCGGCACGAGCACCAACGCCCGCCGCAACTCACCAACCAGCCCCCGCGGATCCCCAACTCCCGCCCGCCGCCCGGCTATCCGCTCCGCCAGCTCTGTCCTCTCAGCCACCGGAAGCCCCCGATCCCACCCGCCAGCCGTGATTCATCACACCGTAGGACATCACGCACGGCGACAACCAACGGTTCCACCAGTCAACACAGCCCTCCCACCTCGGCCCCACCGGAAGCAAAGCGACCTCTT
>NZ_MDCR01000161.1:0-66863 GCF_001723055.1 Streptomyces niveus | reverse complement strand
CGATTCTCGTCACCCGCTCCAAAAAGCCCCAGGCCAGCGGCCCAGGGCTTCATTGTTGTCTAGACCGGTCCACCTCGCGCATTACCTCCGGACCACGTTGACCGTCATTTGGCTGCTCCGAACCCTTCACATGAGCGGGCCCGGACCGTCGCGTTCAGCATGCACGCCACCTCTCTCCGCCGCTCGAGATCCGAGTACTGATAGATCTACGTGGCCTTCTCGGGCAACTGCCCGGCCCGGGCCATCGCGTCCTTGAGCATCGCGCTCTGGAGGGGGCCGGCGCCCGGGGCGAAGTGAGCGACGACGGGCACGCGGTCAGCCCGTGGCCGGTTCGGGGCCGTAGTCCGCCTTGAATCCGCCCAGGCCGTCCGCGAGGTGTGCCAGCCAGCCGCTCGGGGAGTACGGCTGGGGCGGGTCGACCTCCATACCCAGCTCCGCCACCGCGAGGGCGTAATCGGATTCTTCGAGGGCGAGTGCGAGCAGTTCGTAAACCTCGCCCGTGAGACGGGCGACCAGCTGCGGATCGGCGGTGGTGGTGTAGTCGCGTACGGCCGCGTCGTGGTCCGGGAACTCGTCCGGCATGTCCTGCGAGAACCAGCCGCCGAGAAACTGGCCGAGCTCAGGGAAGCGGGCGTGCCACTCCCAGTGGGTACGAGGGACGGACGGGTGCGGGACCTCGCCCTCCTCGATCGACCGCTTCAGGTGGTCCGCAATGACGAACAGCCATCCCTGGATTGCCGATTCGGGCAGGCCGATGTCAGGCACGGGGTAGAACTCACCGAGGCTCAGACGCAGCCGGCCCGGTGGGTTGCGGGCGTACTCGCGGATCTGCTGTTCGGCCGCGGCCAGGGCCCAGGGGCGGGTGTGCCAGGTGTGGCGCAGGTACGCCTGCAGAGCCTCGCTCAGCTCGCTCGGCTCGTCGTCGGCCGGCATACCGGCGTACGCGCTGATCACCTGGTGCAACTCACCGTAGCGGCGGTCGAATTCGAGCGGCTTCATGGACACGGCGCTCAACCTCTACAGATAGATCGGGACGGTGGTGAGCACGACGAAGCCGTGCGCACTGTTCGGATCACGCTTGAGGACGACCCGTGCCGCCCGCACATCGACGGGCTCGCGCCCTGCGAGCATCATTGCTTGCAGCAGTACACGCCCGACGGGCGCCTCGCGGGAGGGCCAGGTGGCCTCGATAGCGAGGCGGGCGCGGGTGCCCTGGGCGAGCCAGCGGTGAATGTTCTGCTCGTTTCCAGTCACCACCTGCTGGGTGGCCCACTGGGCGGTTTCTCGGTCGGGGTAGGTAGCCGAACGGGTCCGTGCGGTCATGTCTGTCCACTTCAGCTTGCGTCGAACGACCAGATGAGGCCAATTTCGTCATCGGACACGGCGAGGAGCCCGAAGTCCCAGACGTACTGGCTCAGAGGCCAGCAACCGGACACCCGCTCATAGAAGTCCGGATTCTCTCCGCCATGGCGAGTGTTGGTGAAGAATGTCGATCCGTCAGGAAAGCGCGAAAGGATCGCCTCCGCGTGGCATTCCATCCCGGCTCTGCGCTCGGCGAAACCATGTTGCCTGGTCACGTTCATCTCATTGGTGGCCAGCATGACGAGGAGGCGCACCACCGCGCGGCGTGGAATCTCGAAGAGTCCGCTTCGCCACTCCGCAGCGCCGGCCTCGTCCACCGGTGGAACGCGGAACGGGAAGGCGGGGTCCTCCAGGAACTCCGGTTCCCCCACTTCCGGGTCCTTGCCTCGCCACCCCCGGGGATCCGCCACCTCCCTGCGCATGATCGCGGCGACGTCGGGCAGCCAGTTCTCCCCAGTTCTCGGACCGACAGCGATGAATGAGTACCGATGGCGGTACATCTCGACTGCGGCCGACCACATATCGGCATCCAGAGACGCCGACGGTCCGCAAGTCGGGTCGTGGTCGGCTTGGCTGTGCATCCGGGGGCCTCTCACTTGGGCATCGAGCTGAAGACGATATAGGGCGGGTTCAAGTCCGGTTTATACAGGAGACGTATCGCGACTCCCTTGGTGTCTTCTACCTTCGAGGGCTTGCCGTCGTCGCCCACGGTCGAGCCCCTGCCGGTGACCGCATCGCCGACGAGAGGCCCCTGGACGGGGATGGACTTCGTCCCGATCTCCTTCGTCGGGTCCGGCGGGTCCTCGTTCAGCCACTCATCGATCTCAGCCGTATTTTCGCGGAGGCAGTACTGCGTATATCGCTGAGCGGACTCGACGTCGGCATAGGTAGATGCGCCAGGAATGTTGTACTCGCCGCTCTGCTTCCGCTCATCTCGAAGCCGCTGCAACAACTGCTCATCGGTCTTCCCCACGTGTTTGTCGATGGCGTGCGCTCCCCCCACACCCTCCATCGCCGCGAGGTCCACCGAGTACTTGTAGGGGAACTTACTCTCCGGCAGTTGCCAGCTGTGCTCCTTCTTGAACTCATTCAGGGAGCGCGCACCGAACCCCTGCGCCCGAGCCCGTTCCGCCTGGAACGTGGGCACGCTCTGGAGCGCTTCATCAAGTTCGAACTCAAGCATGGCCAGCTTGCCGGCGGCATCGCTGAACGCCTCGTGATAGGCCGCGACCGCCGCGTCCATGGCCGCCTTGTCCATATGGGACCGGAAGGTCAGGACGACCTCCGCGACCACGAGCCCGGCCACGAGCCTGGTGAGTTTGGTGAGATCGAGGCCCGAGGTGAGGTCCTTAACCGTCTTGTCCGTGGCCTCCTTGGCCAGGCGCGTGGTGGTTTCCGTAGTCTTCTGGCCCACGTCCGCAAGATCGTCGAACAGCTTCTGAATCACGTTCGCACTCTTGTCGAGGACCTCGATCACGGGGCGCCTGGTGGCGGGGTCCATTTTCCCGTGGGTCTTCCAGCTCCGGGCGCCCTTCTTGGGAGTCACCTCGGCCCGCTGATCACGGACCTTCCCCCAGGCCGTGGTTCCCCAGATCGTCTGGCAGAAAGCCTTCATCGCGGCCTGCCATTCACCATTGCCTGTGGGGTCGGTGATGTAAGAGATCGCGTCCGTGAAGTCGTCCGCCGCCTTCTTCACGTCATCGGAGGCGATCCGCCAGGCCCCAGCGATGTCGCGGAACTCTTCTTCCTTGACGCCCGGCGTTTTCTCGTGGATGCGGCCGAGTCTCAGCCCTTCGTCGACCACGGGTTTCATGATGAACATGAGGAAGTCCGGGACCTCTCCGAGGATTCCGGAAATCGCCCACGAGTCGTGGTACTCGCCCTCCCCCCGCCACCTGAGGTCGTTCGGCGGACCGTACTTGGGCACGGTGGCGATCACCGCGGGAGGCTGCCTCTCCTCCGGTGGATCCCCCTTGCCCTTGCTCGCCGCCCAGTCCGCCAGTGCGTAGTTGTTGGCAGTCTGTGTGAAGCCCACCGACACACCGCCCACCGACACCACGCTCTTCGCCCAGAGCTCCAGGAACTTCCCGGCGACGATGCCGTACCGGTCGGCGAAGGAGTCCGCGCCCCAGCCCGTCCCCGCGGACTGGCTGTACTTGTCCAGCGTGTCCGTCAACGTCTTCGCCTTCTTGTCATAGGCGAACTGAGCGTCGCGCACGACGAGCGAGGTGAAGTAGAGGTGCTGAGGCTGCACATCGAAGCGGCCCACACCTTGGTTGGGTGGCGCGGTCTTGGCCTGGTCGCGTTCCCGCTGCCGCTGCTTACCGGAAGGCAGATCAGGCATCAGGCCGCACCCCAGCCCCGCAGTACCGCCCGGTGTGCCGCCGCGTAGTTGATCTCACCGTTGACCACGACGTCGTGCAGCCACGCCTGGGCCGCCTGAAGGTCCGCCGCAGACCGGTCCCACTCGTCCAACTTGTCGATGAACACCTCGCGGGCTTCGCCCTCCCAGGTCAGGACCACCTTCTCGGCACGCCGGTAGAGCAGATCCAGCTGATCGTTGAGGCGCTTGAGAATGTCCTCAAGATCTCCGGAAAGTTCCTGCAGCGTCGCGAAGTCGACGGCTATTTCGTCGTCCGCCATACCTCCCCCGTTCAGAAGTCGTCCGTCGGAGTATGAGTTCTCAGTGGGCGTTTCGTGAGTCTTTGGGTTGGTCTGGTGTCGCCTGATGGTGTGGCGGCGGGGCGGAATCTGCCGGTCCGCGGTTGTTGATCTGGTGATGTGGCCGGGTGAGTGAACGCAAGCCGTACCCGAGTGACTTGTCGGACGAGCAGTGGTCGTTGATCGAGCCGGTGATCACCGCGTGGAAGGACCGGCACCGCTCGGTCAGCGGCCATCAGGGCGCCTACGACATGCGGGAGATCGTCAACTCGATCCTCTACCAGGGACGGACCGGTTGCCAGTGGGCCTATCTCCCGCACGACCTGCCGCAGAAGAGCGCGACGTACTACTACTTCGCCGCGTGGCGGGACGACGGGACCGACCAGGTCATCCATGAGCTTCTACGCTGCCAGGTCCGGGAACGCGCCCGGCGATTAGAGGACCCGGCCCTGGTGGTGCTGGACACCCAGAGTGTCCACGTGGCCGCCGGGGTCCCCGTCTCCACGAGTGGCCACGATCCGGCCAAGCGGGTGCCCGGCCGCAAGCGGGGCCTTGCCGTGAACGTCCTCGGCCTGGTCATCGCGGTCGTCGTCCTCGCCGCGAACACCCACGACAACGCCGCGGGCATCATCCTGCTGGACCAGGTCGCCCAGCACGCCGGCGGAACCGTCCGCAAAGCCCTGGTCGACCAGGGCTTCAAGAACCAGGTCGTCGCGCATGGCGCCGGCCTGGGCATCGATGTCGAGATCGTCGAACGCAACCCGCAGGTCAAGGGGTTCGTGCCGCAGCCGAAGCGGTGGAGGGTCGAGCAGACTTACGGGATCCTGATACTGCACCGGCGCCTGGTCCGCGACTACGAGCACCGCCCCTCCTCCTCCGCCTCCCGCGTCTACTGGGCGATGACCCACGTCATGACCCGACGCCTCACCGGCGCGAACGCCCCTACCTGGCGCGAAGAACGGTCGGCGACAGTGTGAACATCCAGCCCCTGCTCGACGCCCTGGACTTCCAGGAAGACGCCGCCCGGTCCCTGGCCGACGACCTCCGCGCACAGATCGACGGCCTGCAGACCCGGCTTCGGGAGGCCGAGATGCACCTGGAGCACCTCGCGATCACCCGCAAGACCGTCACCGGCCTCGCCGACCGGCTCCCGGCCCACACACCGGACCTGCCCGAGCACCCGGACTACCCCCGCATCCTTGCCGCCTTCAACCACGCGACCGGACCGCTCCGGGCCAAGGACGTCTGCGAAGCCCTCGGCCACGAACTGCTGCCGAAGAACGTCGAAGGCACCCGCGCCAAGCTGAAACGCCTGGTCAAACTCGGCATCCTCACCGAAGCCGACACCGGCAACTTCGCCAGGAAGTCATAGCCGACGAAACCTCCACCAGCGACCTCACTCCAACCTCAGCCAGAAACAGACATCACCTCACGAACCGCCCACTCAGAGGTCGGAGAGCGTGCTGCGCGGCACGGCGGGCACCTCGGTGTTCGGCGTCGACAGCGCGTCCGCTTCGCGCTCCACATCCGTCTCGACCTGGACCTTCTGTAGCTGCGCCATGATGTCCAGGTCCTGCTCCGAGAACCCGTCCCGGCTCAACCGCACGGCCTGTTCCAGAGCCTGGATGACCATGCGGATACGTACGGCGTCCTCGGCCGCGCCGCGGTGAAGGTCCCGGTAGGCACGGGCGGCCGGCCCCTGCCATCCCGCCTCGATCCGGTCGACGATCGCGTCCATGCGTCTGACCTGCTTGTCCAGGGAGTCCTGCATACCATCGAGGTCATCGGCCAGGTCCGTCAGCCGCTCGGCCTGCGCCCGAAGTCGTGGTTGTCCACCTGCGCCGCTCATCGCATCCCCCGGTCCGTGGTCGTCAACGTCACTGCCGCACTGGGTACTTGGCGCCCCGCGTCACCCTAACAACTTCGCTTCCGACCATGACGGCAGAAAAGGGACACAGATCGTCCGGTGCGCCTATCCCCATCAGCATCGACTTCGTAGTGCCCCCACCATTCCGGCTCTCACCCCGGGAGCGTTGCCCGGCGACTGGGCGGAACGTTCGCCAACAGGACACACACGACCGAAGTCGCCGACAATGAGAAGGCGTTCACCGCCCTCATCCGGCTGGCCTGGTCCCCGGGAAGGCCGACGCCTGGAAGGTTCAACGGCAACGCCGGGAACAGCCAGGCCCGCCGTCGGCTCCACCGGCCTTGCGCCCGCCGTCCAGCAGCAGGTCCCCGTAGGTAGACCCCGCCCCACCGTTGCTGATCCGCCCGCGCCCACGGCTCGAACATCTCCGCCGCGAAGTCCTCCGGAACACACCGCAGCCAACTTCCCACGCAGCACACCCGGTTACCTGCACCACCGGTCAAGAAGACATGCTGGCTGGGGCGGTGTGGCAAAACGCCGCGCGCCAGCACAGCTCATAGACCCAAGTAGCACGTGGTCAGAACTCTGTGGTGCTCCTAGGCGCCGTGGATTCCCAAGCTCAGAGCGCGAGTTCGATTCTCGTCACCCGCTCCACGACGAAGGCCCAAGTCAGCGACTTGGGCCTCCTTTGTTGTCCGGAGCATCTTCCGGCCGCGTGCCATGACGGAGCGGGTGCGGCCCGCCCAGGTCGGCGTCGTACCGGTCGGTGGGTCAGGGTTTGCGGGCCCGGGACTGGACGAGGAGGCTTTCGCGGACCACGGTGTGGCGTTGGTTGAGGTGGTCGTGGAGCGTGTTCGTGAGGGAGTCGAATTCCTCGATGGTGAGCGAGGTGTGGTGCAGGAGGCGGTCGCGGAAGAGGTGGGCGAAGGAGAGGAGCAGGGTCTGGTAGCGGTCGCCCGGATGCCAGTAGTAGGTGTGGGCGGTGGACCGGACATCGGTGAGGCCAGCTTCGCGCAGGAGACCGGGCAGCCGGGCGCCGATGTGGACGTCGCCTCCGAAGATCCCGGCGAGCAGGTCTTTGAGGCGGTTCCACGCGGGGTGGGGCGGGTCGCACTGCCACGTCGCCCAGTCGAACTCCTGGACCGCGACCCACCCGCCGGGCCTGACGGCGGCAGCCATGGAGCCCAGGATCTCGCGGGGGCCGGTCGTGTTGATCAGCAGCAGTCGGCAGTGGACCAGGTCGTACAGGGCGTTCGCCTCGGCGGCGGGCGGCAGGGCTTCGTGGCGGATCTCCACGTTGCCGAGGCCGAGTTGGCTGACGGACTCGCGGGCCCAGCCGGTCATCCGGTGGTCGGTGTCGAGGCCCGTGACCGATCCGGTGGGGCCGACTCGTTCGCTGAGAAGATCGAGGATGCCCAGGGGGCCGCAGCCCAGGTCCAGTGCGTCCGCGTCCGGCGGCAGGGGAACCGTGTCGATGAAGGCGGCGGCGGCCGGTCGCAGGAGTGCGCACTGGGCGAGAAGACGTTCACGCTCAGCACGGGAGGACCCGAGCAGATAGTCGGCAGCCCCCTGAGGATCTACGTCGCGTACGGCGGCCGGTGCTCTGCTCACGTGGTTCCTCGATTCGCCTCGCACGACCATCGCCGTACACAACACATAGTGACTGATCCGTCACGGATAGCAGTATCCTGGCGGTGAGCGCTCTGGCAAGCGCGCCTGCGGGAAAAGGTCCACGCCCCCTTCTGTCGCGGGCACTTCCGAGTGGGCGCGGACCGGGCGGTCGGCGTTCCGATTTCCGTTGTCGACCAGACCGAGGATGTTCGTGCCTTCCCCCACTCTCCAGCCTGGATCCGAGTCGGCGCCGCGCGGCCTGAATCCTGCCGCGATGGTCTTCTCCTCCGCGGCAACACGCATGCTGCTGAGCGGTGACGGCTTGACCACCCCTCTTCTGCAGGCGCTCGTTCACGGCCCCCTGCTGGCGCGGGCGGACGGCGTACGGACCGTCGGGCCGGCCGTCCTTCCGCCCGGCATCGGCGAAGCCCTGCGCCCCGACATCCGCGACAAGTGCCTCCTGCGCCGCTCCCGCCTTCTGACGGTCACGGGGCAGACCGTGTCGGAGAACACGGTCGCGGCCCGCTCAGGAGTGGACCCGCGCGTCGACAAGGCGGTCACCGACCGCTCGCAACCGGTCGGATTCGCGCTCGCCGAAGCCGAAGTGGTCCTGCGCAGGCGCATCGTGCACGTCGGCCGGGCCACCTGGCCGGACGGCACCCCGTGTGCGGTCAAGACCTACACCCTCGACAGTGACGGCCGGCCGCTTCTGTGTATCCGGGAACTGTTCAACCCCTTCATCGTCGACGCGACCGTACGCGTGAAGGAACTGACGGAGATGGAGCCCGTTCGCGCTGCCCGTAGCGGGCCAACGGTGATGTCGGCACTCACCGGCTCGTAACCCAGGGCTTCCCTCATCTGCCGGACCTTTCACGGTGGGCGCTGTGGCTACCTTGGCTGACGAGCCGATGCTGACCGCCGGAGACGCGGGCCGCGTCTTCAAGCCTCTACAGGGCCCGCCTTCTCCGAGGGCCGGCCGGCCGGGTGACGATGGTGCCCTGGCCGGGATGCGGCCGGCTCACAGGTGGGCGGCCAGGAACTCCCCGAGCGCTGTCCCGGACATCGGACCGCTCGCGGTCGCCAGCACCTCGCCCCGATCGATCAGCACGAAGGAGGGCGCGCCGGTGACGCCGTAGCGCTGTACGGGGCCGGGGCACCGGGCGATGTCGGCCCGTACGACGATCAGTCGGCCCTGGTGGACGTCGGCCGCCTCCCGCACCAGGGGCTCCATTTCCTTGCATGCCGCCGCGGCCTTGGGCCACACCCCGTAGAAGTACGCGAGCACCGGCACGTCCGCCCTCGCCAGGATGAACTCGAACTCAGCTTCCTCATGGGGCCGTTGGACCCTGTTCGCCATCGGCACTCCTTGACGCTCCACTCGATGCGAGGCAGTACGTGCCTCCTTGTGTCTCCCGTCAGCGGGCCCTGCGCGCTCGGGCGGCCTTGCGGGCCTCCGCCATCGTGCGCGCCTCCGCGGCCTTGCGGGATTCCTTCGGCGGGCGGCCCGCGCGGGTACCCAGACCCCGGAACGCCGCGTTGCCGGTCTTCGACCCGTCCTGCACCGGCGGGCGCTTCGCGCCTGTGATGCTGGTCAGCCTCTCCTCGCCGGAGCGAACCTGAGCGATCGTGGGCCGGATCCCGGCATCCGACATCATCCGGTTCACGTCCCGGCGCTGGCCGGGCGTGACCAGCGTGACCACGCTGCCGGACTCCCCGGCACGCGCGGTGCGCCCGCCGCGGTGGAGGTAGTCCTTGGGGTCGGAGGGCGGATCCACGTTGACGACGAGGTCCAGGTGCTCGACGTCGATGCCACGGGCAGCGACGTTGGTCGCCACCAGCACCGTGATCCCGCCGTCCTTGAACTGCGCCAGCGTGTGCGTGCGCTGCGGCTGCGACTTCCCGCTGTGCAGAGCGCCCGCCTTTATGCCGCTGCTCCGCAAGTGGCGGGTGAACTGGTCCACACCGTGCTTGGTGTCCAGGAACATCAGCACCCGCCCGTCCCGAGCCGCGATCTCGGTGGCCGTCTCGTACTTGTCGGCGGGATGGACGTTCAGTACGTGGTGCTCCATCGTCGCGACCGAGCCCTCCGCCCGATCGACCGCGGCGAACACCGGCTCACTCAGATATTGCCTGACCAGCTGATCGACGTTGCGGTCGAGCGTCGCGGAGAACAGCATCCGCTGGCCGCCGGGGGGCGTCCGGTCCAGGGCCTCGGAGACCTGCGGCAGGAAACCCATGTCGCACATCTGGTCCGCCTCGTCCAGCACCGCGATCCGTACCCGGTCCAGGTGACAGTCCCGCCGGGCGACGAGATCGGCCAGCCGTCCCGGCGTCGCCACCACGACCTCGGCGCCCGCCCGGAGCGCCGCCACCTGCCGGCCGATCGACAGCCCGCCGACGACAGTCGCCGAGCGCAGCCCGAGCGCCTCCGCGTAGGGGGCCAGTGCCTCGCTCACCTGCTGCGCGAGTTCCCTGGTCGGCACCAGGACCAGCGCGAGAGGGCGCTTCGGTTCGGCGCGCCGGCCCGCCGTACGTGCGAGGAGCGCGAGCCCGAAGGCGAGGGTCTTTCCCGAGCCGGTCCGCGCGCGGCCGAGGACATCCCGGCCGGCCAGCGCGCTCGGCAGGGTGGCCGCCTGGATCGGGAACGGCTCCCGTATCCCGAGCCCCGCCAGCACCCCTATCAGCTCGACCGGCAGTTCCAGCTCCGCGAAGGAGTCGGCCGGTGGGAGGCCGGGCGTCACTGTCCCCGGCACCGAGAGCTCGCCCCGCGGGGCGCTCCCCCGGTCGGACCTGCCGGGTCCGGATCGACCGGAGGGCGACTGCTTCGCCTTCATTGGGGGTTCCTCGTTTCGGCGCCCTGAACGGACCTGGGCCCGTACCTTGTCCGGCACGGGCCCAGGATCTCTGCAAGCGTGCCCCAAACCCTACCAGCGCGGGCCTTACCAGCGCGGGCCTCGCGCCGGCCGTCCGGCGGCCCGGCCGGGTACCTGGGTGGCTTACGTGCCAGTCAGGACGGTGAACAGCGGTCAGCTGAGGCTCGACGAAGAACCCGGGTCAACGGCCTGGGGTTTTCGCTGTCCGGGCCTGATCCGGCCCGTCCGGACGCGCTGATACACAACCGAGTGGCTGCCGCGCCGCTCCCGATACGTGGGAGAGACCTGCCGGTGGGCCGCCGGGGTCAGGCTCGTGCGAGGGCGGAGGGGGCAGCCGAGTGCTGTGTGTTCCGTTCCGTACCAGCCTGTCGGAGCGGTCCGGCGGCGGATGAAAGGGAGTCACTCATGCACCTGTCGATAGGCCGGAGGGCGGCCGCCGCCCTGACTGCGGGGGGCGCGCTCGTCGCGACCCTCGTCGGTCTCCAACCGGCGCAGGCCGTCGTGGGGGGCACCGAGTCCACCCGGGCCTACTCGTTCATGGGCTCGTTCCAGCCGTCCTACCCAGCCTCGTCCCACCCGGACAAGCACGGGTGCGGGGTGGCGGTTCTCGCGCCGCAGTGGGTGTTGACCGCCAGTCACTGCGCCGGCAGGAACCCGACCGGGGCGAAGGCGGGGGTTCCGCGTGACTGGAAGGTACGGGTCGGGTCGCTGGACACCAATGCCGGGGGCGAGGTCGCCGAGGTCGACCACTACTACCGGCTGGCGACCAGTCACGACGAGGGGGGGTTCTGGGGCCGCGATCTCGCGTTGATGCACCTGCGGACCCCCGTCGAGGCCGATCCCGTACGGATCGCCTCGACCACCCCGCCGGACAGTTCGCCCGTCCGCATCATGGGCTGGGGCATGACCTGCGACGACACCGGCAACGCGGCGTGTTTCCCCAGGCGGCTGCGGGAGGCCGACACCGTGGTGCAGCCGGTCTCGACGTGTCCGTCGGCCGTGCCCGGCGGGGAGTTGTGCATCGGCAGCCCCGACGGCAGCGTCGCCGCGTCGAACATGGACTCCGGTGGGCCCGCTCTGGTCCGCGACGGCGACCGGTGGGCCGTGGCCGGTGTGGTCAGTGGCCCCGACGAGAGCGGCAAGACGCTGTACACCGATGTCACCCGGCACCGCGACTGGATCAACGGCATCATCTCGGGCACCGACGTGCCCCCCGATGATCAGATCCCGGACGTGGAAGGCTCGGTGGACCTGAGCGGCTGTGCGGGCTCGGTGGTCCGTACCCCCACCTCCAGGCCGCAAGACCCGGCGCTGTTGCTGACCAACGGGCACTGTGTGCAAGGGCAGTGGCCCGCGCCCGGAGCCGCGCTGGTGGACCAGCCGGCCGACCGCAAGGTACCGATCGCCGACCGTCAGGGCTACGTCCAGACCACCGCCCGTGCGAACCGGCTGGTCTACGCGACCATGACCGGCACCGACATCGCGCTCTACCGCCTGGACAAGTCCTACGCGCGGTTGAAGGGCGAAGGCGCGAAGATCTTCCAGCTCGCCACCGCCCCCGTGCGCGCGGGTGACCCACTGACCGTGGCGTCCGTCGGCAGCCGCCACCAATGCACCGCCGAAGCCGTGGTCCCGCACCTGCTGGAGGGCGGCTACCGGATGAACAACTCGATCCGCTACACCGCCGGCGAGGACTGCGCCCCCTGGCACGGTGATTCCGGCTCGGCGCTGCTGGCCCCTGGCAGCACCACGGTCGTGGGAATCCACAACACCCGCAATGACGCGGGCGAGCAGTGCACCGACAACAACCCCTGCGAAGTGGACCGGGACGGGAAAGTCACCTCCGTGCAGGGCCGTGGCTACGGCCAGCAGGTTCACATGATCGCGGGGTGTCTGGCCAAGGGGTCGAAGCTGGACCTGTCCCGCCGGAGCTGCACCCTCACCGGCTGACCCGATCGGCGTCACCCGCTCCACGACGAAGGCCCAAGTCGGCGACTTGGGCCTTCGGTTCAGTGGCGGCTGAGCAGGTTCAGGGTGTTGGTCGCGTCGTCGACGAAGTAGACGCGGTCGGGGTTCTCGGCGACCGCGAGACCGAACAGCGCACCCGCTCCCGGCGGCGTGCCGCTGCTGTCGAGCGTGCGTACCGCCACCTGGTGGCCGCGCGGGGTGGTCTCGACGATGTTGCCGTCACCGGCGTTGACGGTGAGGATGTGGCCGTTCGGCGCGATGGCCAACCCGAGCGGGCCGTTGAGGTGCTCGTTGGTGGTGACCACTCGGCCCGGACCGGCGCTGTTGTCGCGCTTCAGGGCGTCCGGGATCGCGGTGACGCGGTTGTTCTCGGTGTCCGCCACGTAGAGCGTCCCGTCCCGCAGGCCGACGCCCGTCGGGCCGATCACGAGGGCCGCCGGGTCGGTCTTCTGCGCGAAGCCCGAACCGATCACGGTCGTGGCCACACGGGTCGGCGGCCGGTCGTCGTGGCGGTGCAGGGTGATGCGCAGCACGGTGCCCCGGCGTACGACGTCGCCGCCGCCCGCGACCGTACCGTTGAGCACGTTGGTGACGAACAGCTCGGTCTTGTCGCCGTGGCTCTTCGCGGTCATGTCCCAGGGACCGTTGATCCCCTTGCCGCTGATGGTCTCGCGGACCTTGCCGTGCTTGTCCAGCACGATCAGGCACCCGGCCTTCGCCGTGGCGGACGTGCCGTCGGCCGTGGGCAGGCTCCCCACCACCACCCAGCCGCCCGGCAGGATGGACAGCGCGGTCGTCAGTCCCACGCCGCCCGGGCACGGGCCCGGCAGCTTCTTCGGGTTGATCTGGGCGAACAGTCTGGTCTCGCCCTTGGGGCTGATCCGCACGAGCGTGGTTCCCGTGCCCTGTAGGTTCGCGGCGTTGTTGAAGTTGCTGACCAGCACGTCGCCGCGGCGCAGCTGACCGGTGCTCTTGTCGACCAGGGCGGTGCCGTACGGGTTCACGTCACCGTTCGCCGGAACCGTCGACGCGATGGTGGAGACCTTGTGCAGCGGCCCGAGGAACGACTTCCCGTCCCCGCCCGCCGGCGCGGCCGATGCCGTCTGGCCCACCGTCACGACCGCTGTCAGCGCGGTGATGGCCACCGCGGCGAGACGCGATCCGAAATCAAGCCTCATCAGAGTCCTATCTTGGGGGCGTCGTGCGGCCGTCCTGCGACCTCATCAACGGTTACAGAGAGTTGCTAGTCATTACACAAACGAACCATGCGGCCCGGCGCACGCCGGAAAGAGCCGGTTGCGTGAGCCGCGCGGCTGTTCGAGTCAGGCCGCCGGCGCCGTCGGAGTGAAGGCCGGGCGGCCGCGCCGGGAACAACCGGTCCGGCGCGCACGGTTGCATCGAGCGAGGGACCGGCGTGGCGCGGGCGGGGAAACACGGAGACTACGAGGGCGCCCCCACCACCGGAGCGCGGTACGGCGCCGCGTACTCGGACCAAGACGTATTTCCGCAGGAGGACTTGTTTCATGACTGACCGGCCCTTGACGCTCATGGCAGTACACGCCCACCCCGACGACGAGGCCACCGGAACCGGAGGGATCCTCGCGCGGTACGCGGCGGAGGGCATCCGCACCGTTCTCGTGACCTGTACCGACGGCGGTTGCGGTGACGGGCCGGGAGGGGTCAAGCCGGGCGAACCCGGGCACGATCCGGCGGCCGTCGCCTCGATGCGCCGTCAGGAACTCGAGGCGAGCCGTGACGTCCTGAAGATCAGTGATCTGGAGATGCTGGACTACGCCGACTCCGGGATGGCGGGCTGGCCCAGCAACGACGCCCCCGGATCCTTCTGGCAGACCCCCGTGGAGCAAGGCGCGGCCCGGCTCGCGGAACTCATGCGGCACTACCGGCCCGACGTCGTCGTCACCTACGACGAGAACGGCTTCTACGGCCACCCCGACCACATCCAGGCCAACCGCATCACGATGGCGGCGCTGGAGATGACCGAGCTGACACCCAAGGTGTACTGGACGACGATGCCCCGCTCGCTGATGCAGCGATTCTGGGAGACCATGCGCGAGTTCCAGGAGGACATGCCGGAGCCGGATCCCGCCGAGACCGCCGCGATGGCGGAGATCGGCCTCCCGGACGACGAGATCACCACATGGGTGGACACCACCGCGTTCAGCGGCCAGAAGTTCGACGCGCTGGCCGCGCACGCCAGTCAGGGCGAGAACATCTTCTTCCTCAAGATGGGCAAGGAGAAGTTCGGCGAGTGGATGGGCATGGAGACGTTCGTACGCGTCAAGGACGCCACCGGAGCGGCCCTGCCTGAGAACGACCTCTTCGCCGGCCTGCGCTGATCCATCCCGCCCGGCCGGCACGCGCCGCACCGGATCGCCGACCCTGCCCTTGCTCGTCAGCCCGATCGCCCGTAGCCGGGTATGGGCAGGTGGGCGAAGGGTCAGGGCGTGCTGTTGTTCCGGATGCGGGGGATGATCGGAGCATGAGAGGCGATGATCCTCTGATGTTCGGTGCCGAGCCGGGGCTACCGGGCTTTGAGGAGGCGGTGGCGGAGGCAGCCGTGTCCGGTGGCGGGTCGGCGGCGGGGAGGGGGCGGTGAATGAAGGGCGTCTTCTCAAACAGTACGAAGCGCTCCTGGGCGCCGTGCCGCAGTCCGTGTGGGTGTTGTCGGCCGACGGGGTCGTCAGTCTCCTGAGGGACGGCGGGATGCCGGAGAGGCTGTGGCACCCCGACGGTGAGAGCTCGTGGATGGACGCCGTGCATCCGAAGGACCGGGACTGGTTCCAGCGGGCGTGGCGCAGGGCCAATCAGGAGCGGACACCCCTCGACACGATCGTACGAGTACGGCTTGAGGAAGCCCCCGACCGTTTCCGCCACATCAAGATCATCGCCGCACCGGTCCTGGACGGGAACGGGGAACTGGAGTGGGTCGGTACCGCCACCGACGCCGAGGACCACTGGCGCACCCGTATGCGGGAGAAGCTGCTGGCCCGTATGGCGCCCGTACCGGCCGCGCACAACCTGTCCGAGGCCTTTCTGACCACCGCGGCGGCCGTCGTGCCCGAACTCGCCGACGCCGTCGCCGTCTTCCACGTACCGGGCGACGCCGAGACCGCGTTCCGGCCTGCCGAGAGCATCCCGGCGTCGCCGGAGCGGGTGGGGCTGGCCCCCGGGCTGCCTCCCATGCATCCGCTGGACGCGGACTTCCTGCTGGGGCCGGCCGTACAGGAGGTCATCCGGAGCCAGGAGGCGGGGCTGCTGACCTTCCCGCCCGGGGGGCCGCCCGAGGACAGTCTGTCCAGGGTCTCCGTACGGTGGCTGCGGGAGGCCGGCGCGACGAGCGTGGCCCTGCTGCCCGTCGTGGTGGACGGCCGGACCGTCGCGCTGGCGACCACGGCGACCTGCCGGGGGAACCCGCCCTCGGACGAGGCGGACGTGTACCTGCTCCAGGACGTCTTCCAGCAGATGAGCGGGCCCCTGCGCCGGACGATCGAACTCCAGGGCATCCGCGACATGGCCCTCGTGCTCCAGCAGTCCTTCCTGGCCGTCCCGCCGTCCGTCGACGGTCTCGCCATCACGGCGCTCTACCACCCGGCCGACTCGGCCGCCGAGGTCGGCGGGGACTGGTACGACGCCGTCAGGCTCTCGGACGACTCGCTCGCCCTGTCCATCGGCGACATCGCGGGGCACGACCTGGACGCGGCCACCGCGATGGGGCGTGTCAACAGCATCCTGCGGGGGCTCGCGTACGACAGCGGCCCGGCCGCCAGCCCGGCGGTCACCCTGAGCCGGCTCGACCGCATCGTGCAGGCGCTCGACAGCCCGTCGATGGTCACGGCGGTGCACGCGGTCCTGCACCGGCAGGCGGACAACGCCTGGCGCATCGCCCTGTCCAACGCCGGCCACCCGCCACCCCTGCTGATCCCGGCCGACGCGCCGTCGCGGTACCTGCACGACCTCACGGCCGCGGACCCGCCCCTGTGCGTCGGCGAGGCACTCCCCCGCAACGACCTCCACGCGGTCATCCGGGAAGGCGACACCCTGGTGCTCTACACCGACGGACTCGTGGAGGTGCCGGGCACGGACATCGGTGACGGTCTGCGGCACCTGCGGGAGCAGACCGACGCCCTGGTCCGGAAGGGGGTGTCGCAGCTGAGCCTGATCCGGGCGCTGCTGCCGCCCGTCCAGAACCGCTGGGACGACATCGCCGTCATCGCCCTGCAAGCCCGGCGGGAGCGGTGACGCCCCGGCTTCTCCAACCGGCCGAACGCCGCCTCACTTGCGCCCGTAATGACACGTTTGTACCGTTGGTGAGCCGTCCTTGACCCGAAAGAGGCGCCGCATGAATGCTCCGCAGGATCGACAGAGCGGACTCGCCACCTCGCGCGCCCACTCGGCCCGGGTGTACGACTACATCCTCGGCGGCAAGGATCACTACCCCGTCGACGTCGAAGCGGGCAAGGCCATGTGCCGGCACTGGCCCGCCCTGCCCGTCCACATGATGGAGAACCGCCGGTTCATGCACCGCGCCGGCCGCTTCCTCGCCCAGGAGCGCGGCATCCGCCAGTTCCTCGACGTCGGGACCGGTCTGCCGACCTCGCCCAACCTGCACGAGGTCGTGCAGGAGGTGGCGCCGGAATCGCACGTGGTCTACGTCGACAACGACCCCGTCGTCCTCGCCCACGCCCGCGCCCTGCTCCAGAGCACGCCCGAAGGGGCCACCGCGTACGTCGACGCCGACATGCACGACCCCGACACCATTCTGGAGAGCCCCGAGTTCCGCGACCTCATCGATCTGAGCCGGCCCGTCGGCCTGATGCTGATCGGCATCCTGCACTTCATCCTGCCTCCGGACGACCGGCGCCTGGTCAAGCGGCTGCTGGACCCGCTGCCGTCCGGCAGCTATCTGGCGATGACCATCGGCACCGCCGACTTCGCGCCGGAGGAGGTCAACCGGGTGGCGCAGGAGTACCGGCAGCAGAACATGCCCATGGCGCTCCGCGATCTCCCGACCGCGACGTCGTTCTTCGACGGGCTGGAACTGGAGGAGCCCGGAGTCACCCAGGTGCACACCTGGCACCCGGGTCCTGAACAGGCCGGGGTCGACGGCCGCGACATCGCCATGTACGGGGCGGTTGCCAGAAAGCCCTGAAGCGGGGCATCGGCTCAGCCGGTGGCGGAGGCCAGTCTGTGGTCGATGTCGGCGGTGACGCGGCCCTCGACCACGGTCGCGACCACGCGATGGCGGAACGTCATGCCGTGGAACGGGGTGTTGTCGGACGCGCTGACCGACTCGGTCCGGTCCACCCGCCAGTCGGCCCGGGGATCCACCAGGGTGAACGTCGCCGGCTCCCCCGCCCGCAACGGTCGCCCCGCCACGTCGGCGAGGCCCGCGATACGGGCGGGACGTGTCGACATCACCGCGGCCACGAGGTCCCAGTCCGGTTCGCCCCCGGCGCCCAGGGCCTCCGCGACCACCGGGAGCGCTGTCTCCAGGCCCAGCATGCCGAAGGGCGCCTCGCACCAGTGGTTGTCCTTGCTCGACGCGGTGTGCGGGGCGTGGTCGGTGGCGACGGCGTCGATGGTCCCGTCGCGCAGGGCCGCGCGCAGCGCCGCCACGTCCCGCGCGCCGCGCAGCGGCGGGTTCACCTTGTGCAGAGGGTCGGCGTCGCGCGTCATCAGATCGGTGAGCAGCAGGTGGTGGGGTGTCACCTCGGCCGTTACGGGCCAGCCGCGCGACTTGGCCCACCTGACGATCTCGACGGTGCCCGCCGTGGAGACGTGACAGATGTGCAGACGTCCGCCGGTGGCCCCGGCCAGCACCACGTCACGGGCGACGATCGTCTCCTCGCCCGTCGCCGGCCAGGGCGGCAGACCGGTGGCCCGCGCCGCCGCGCCGGCGTTGACCTGGCCCCGCTCCACGAGGCGCGGGCACTGCGCGTGCTGGGCGACGAGGGTTCCGGTACGGCGGGCCGCCTCCAACGCCCGTACCAGCAGGGCGGGATCGTCGACACAGACGCCGTCGTCGGAGAACATCACGGCGCCCGCCGCGGCCATGGCGTCGAGCGGCGCGAGCTCGCGGCCGGCGAGCCCGCCGGTGACGGCCCCCACCGGATGCACCCGGCAGGACGCGGTGCGCGCCGCCCGCTCGACGATGTGCCGTACGCGCTCCGGACTGTCGGTCACCGGTACGCAGTTGGCCATGGCGAGCACGTCGGAGTAGCCGCCGTGCGCCGCCGCCCTCGTGCCGCTCGCGATGGTCTCCGAGGGCGTGTCACCGGGCTCGCGCAGGTGGGTGTGGAGATCCACCAGGGCGGGCAGCATGATCAGCCCGTCGCAGTCGGCCGCCGTGCCGTCGGAGGACCCGTTCCCGGGTGGCGTCACGGCGGCGATACGGCTGCCGCGTACGGTCACGTCCCGCGGCGCGCCGCCCAGCGGCCGTACGCCTCGCAGGATCGTCGTCCCGGCAGGGCCGTTCACCGCTCCGCGTCCTGCCGTGAGAGGCGGAAGACCGGGCCGTCCGCGCAGATCAGCGGGGACTCCTCGGGGCCGCTTCTGGTCCCGGTGGCGCAGCCGTGGCAGTACCCCAGGCCGCAGGCCATATGGGCTTCCAGTGACACCTGGACGTCCGCCGACCAGCGCCGGCCGAGCTCCTCGCAGAGCCGGGCCAGCCGCTCCGAACCGCACGTCATGATCTGCTGCGGAGGTGCCTGGTCGAGGTCCGCCGTCAGCAGGTCCCGGAGCCGGGCCACGTCGCTGGCGCCGGTGTCGTCGGTGACCTCGTGCAGCCGTGTCACCCCGGCCGCCCGGTAGACGTCCGCGCCCACGACCCTGTCCGCGCTTCTGCCGCTGGCCACGGCGACGATCTCGACGTCCGTCCCGGCGCACTCCTGGGCGACCGTGGTCAGCGAGCAGGTCCCGATGCCCCGTCCGACCAGCAGGACACGCCGCGTTCGCGGGGCAAGCCGGAAGCCCTGGCCCAGCGGCCCCACGACCAGCATGCGCTCGTCCGGCCCGAAGGAGGCCAGCCGGCGGGTGCCGTCGCCGACCACTCCGAGGAGGATGTCGATGGTGCCGGCCCGCGGGTCGCGGCCGTACACGGCCATGGGGCGCGGCAGGACCGGGCCGTCGTCGCCGTCCCGGGCGGCCGTCAGCATCACGAACTGTCCCGCCTGGCACGTCCGGGCGATGCTCGGTGCCTCCAGGCGCAGAAAGTGATAGCCCCGGCCGTACGGGGTGGAGACGAGGACCCGGGCACGGTGCCAGGTCGGGGCGGGCAGTCCGGCCCCGGTCCTGGTCCCGCCGTCGGACAGCGGTGTCACGCTGTCCCGGACCGGTATGCCGGCCTCCGTGTCGAGGGGGGTGTTCATGCTGCGGTGGCCTCCTGTGCGGACAGCCGGGCGTCGAGTCGCAGAAGACCCGATGCCAGGATGTCGGTGCCTACGGCGAGTTCGGCCGGACGCGTCAGTTCCTCGGGACTGTGGCTGACCCCTCCGTTGTGACTGGGCACGAAGATCATGCCGGTGGGCACCACGTGGTTGATCATCTGCGCGTCGTGGCTGGCCCCGCTGGGCATGACCCGGTGCGCGATCCCGGCCGCCGTCGCGGCCTCCGCGACCGTGTCCCGGAGCCATCTGGGGAGGATGACGGGGGAGGCGTCGGCCAGCAGCCGGGACTCGCAGCCGATCCCGCGCCGCGAGCAGATGTTCTGCGCGCTGTCGACGATCTCCGCCGCGGTCAGCCGCTGCCGGTCGTTGTCGACGTCCCGGACGTCGACATACACCTCCGCGCTCCCGGCGATCGTGGTCAGGGACCCGGGCGAGGCGTGCATGCGTCCGACGGTCGCGCGGGTGCCGTGATGACGGCTGTCGTTGGCGAGGGTCTCGATCATCAGGATGACCTCCGCCGCCGCGGCCATCGCGTCGGCCCTCATCCGCATCGGCGTTCCCCCGGTGTGCGAGGCCCGTCCGGTGAGATCGAGGCGCAGCCGGGTACTGCCCGAGATCAGGTCGACCAGTCCGACGGGCACGGACTCGGAAGCCAGCAAGGAGCCCTGCTCGATGTGCAGTTCGAGGAAGGCGGCCCAGTCCTCGCCGCGCCAGCGGGCCGCCTCGGTGTCGTTCGGGTCGAGGCCCACGGCGGTCATGGCCCGCGCCAGCGATACGCCGTCGGCGTCCTGTTTGGCCGCCAGGTCGGCGGGGCCGGTCAGCCCCGCGACGATCCGGCTGCCCGTGCACGCCTGCCCGAAGCGGGCTCCCTCCTCGGCGGCGAAGGCCACGAAGCGGACCGGCCGGGTGAGCCGGACCCCGCCGGAGACGAACAGCCGTGCCACCTCCATCGCCGCGACCACCCCGGCTATGCCGTCGTACGCGCCGGCTCCCGGCACGCTGTCGAGATGGGAACCGGTGCCCAGGCCCGGCAGTCCGGGGTTCGTACCGGGCAGTTCGGCGATCGTGTTGCCGGCCGTGTCCGTATGTACGCCGAGGCCGAGCGCCCGCATGTGCGACGCGTATACGTCATGGGCCGCGCGCTCCAGCGGCGTGTAGGCGAGGCGGGTGACGCCGGCGCCCCCGCCCGGCTCCGACATTCCGGCGAAGGTGTCCAGGTGCGTTCGGAGCCGGTCGGCGTCGGCGCGGTCGAGAGCGGCGGGTATCGGTGCGCTCATCAGAGCCCGGCCGATGAGGCTTCCGCCTCGGAGAGCAGCGACACCACGGGTACGGAACCCGCCGCGTCGAGCGCCGGCGTGTGCAGGACGGCGGCCACCGCCGTCACCTCGGCGCCACCGCCGCGCAGCAGGCCGAGCATCGTCTGGAGCCGGCGCGGTTCCCAGGCGGTCGCCAGCAGCACGACCCGGTCGCCGGGGGTGATCGCCGGGGTGACGGAGGTGATGCCGGACTCGTCGGCGACCCGTACGACGGTCGCGCCCGTCGCGAGGGCCACGATGTGGGCGAGCACGGCTTCGTCGCCGCTCTCCCACACCGAGACGCGGTCCGGCGCCAGGTCGCGTACGGCGTCGGCGACGGCCCGCCCGATGAGGTCGGCCGCGGCCGGGGAGACCTGCGTGTTCAGGGTGGTGCCGTACGCGTCCGTGGCCGCGCCGAGTTCACGGACGCCGGAGAGAATCGCGGAGGTGCTTTCGGTCATCGGGGATCCACCTCTTTCTGGTCGGTGGTGGAGAACGCGGAGAAGGTGGGCGGGGCGGAGTGGGCGGGGAAGAGCGCGTGGAACCGTACTTCGTACTGTTCCCGGAGTACGTCCGCCACGCTGCGGTCGCCGCTCCCACTGCCGCTGTCGAGCACGCTGAGGACGTGGGAGACCCGCATCCCGGCGTCGAGGGCGGCGCGTACCACTGGCGCCGCGCCCTGTGCCGGGCCCGGAGCCGCGTCCTGGGCCGGGCCCGGAGCCGCGTCCTGCGGCGCGCCCGGAGCCGCGCCCACCAACGGCACGACGACGACCGCGTGTTCGCCCGCGTGCGCCTCGCCGGTCAGCCGGGCGTCGTCCCCGGTACCGGTGACCGTCGCGAACGGCAGCCCCGTGTGCAGGGCCAGGGCGGTGGTGACGGCGATGCCGTCGGGGGCCGCGCACACCAACCGGTCGGTGCCGGGCGGGAGCGCTTCGGACAGCAGCGCGGCGGTTCGGCGCAGGATCGAGGGCCTGCTCTGGACGGCTTCGATGTCGACGCGGCCGTCGCCGCCGGGGGCCACCGCGATTATGTCGGCGTACAGTTCGGCGCTTCGTTGCCGGGCGCTCTGGAAGGCGCTGGGGGCGTCAGGTGCCGTACGCAGGACCTGGGCGAGGTTCATGGGGGCTCCGTGGATGGGACGACGGTCTGTGGAGAGCGCGCGTGGTCGGGACGTACGAGGTCAGATCCGCACCGTGCCCCGTACGTCCGCGAGGCGGGCGATGCCGAGTTCGTGGCACAGGGCGTCGAGGTCCCGCAGGACCTGGGTCATCGCGTACGGGCGGGTGAACGTCGCGGTGCCCATCTGTACGGCGGTGGCCCCGGCCAGTACGAACTCCAGGACGTCCCGCGCGGTGCTGACGCCGCCGCATCCGACGACGGGTATCCGGACGGCCGCGGCGGCCTGCCACACCAGCCGCAGCACCATGGGCCGTACCGCGGGGCCGGACAGTCCCCCCACCCCGTTGCCCAGCACCGCGCTCCGCCCCTCCAGGTCGATGGCCATGCCGGGGAAGGTGTTGGCGACGGTCACGGCGGTCGCGCCCGCCTGCTCGGCGGCCCGCGCGATGTCGCCGATCGACGTCACGTTCGGCGTCAGTTTGACGATGACGGGCAGCGAGGTCCGTGCCACGACACCGGAGACGACGCGCTCCACGGTCGCCGCGTCCGTTCCGATGGCGAGCCCGCCGTGCTCAAGGTTCGGGCAGGAGACGTTCACCTCCAGCGCCTCGCAGCGGACGTCGGCGAGTTCCTCCGTGATCCGCAGGTACTCCTCCACGGCAAGACCCCCGACGCTCACCACGACGGGGACCCCGAAGGACCGGTAGCGGGGCAGCACCGTACGGATGAACTCCGCCGAGCCCGGACTGGGGATGCCGACGCTGTTCAGCATCCCCTGGGCGCTCTCGGTGAGCCGGTGCGAGGGGTTGCCGGAACGCCGCTGTGAGAACAGGGTCTTGGTGACCACCGCGCCCAGCTCGTGCACCGGCAGGAGACCGGCCAGTTCGGGACCGAAGCAGCCGGACGCGGGCATGACGGGATTGGCCAGCCGCAGCGCGCCCAGCGAGACCCCGAGATCGGTCCCGTACGCGGCGTGGTCCGCGAAATGCCGGTCGCGGTCGTCGAGCGCCGCGGGACTGTGGTCCTGAACCTCCGTCATGGGGCCTGCCTTCTGCGTCAGAGGGATCGAGGAAAGGGGGCGGGGAGTGTGCCGTGGTCGCCGCGTGTCAGCCGCCGAATCGCTCGGTGAGCTTGCGCTCGGCCCAGCCGATCAGCGCGTACATCACCCACGCCATGAGACAGAGCAGCCCGAGGCAGATGATCACGAGCTTGATGTCGTCGTTGTCCTGTGCCTGCTTCTCCAGGTAGCCCAGCCCCGACTGCGCCCCGATGAACTCGCCGATGACCGCCGCCGTCACCGCCTGGAGAACCCCCAGGCGCAGACCCACGGCGATGGCCGGCAGGCTGTACGGCAGGTCGATCTTCACGGCTCTGGCGACCGGTCCGATACGCAGCAGGCGGGCCAGGTCGTCGACGCCCTTGGGCACGGACCGCAGCCGCGTCACCATGTTGATCATGACGGGGTAGAACGACACCAGGGCCACGAGGGCGATCTTGGAGCCGACGCCCAGGCCCAGCCAGAGCACGATCAGCGGAGCGATCGAGATCTTCGGGGTCACCTGCGCCACGATGACGAGCGGCATCAGCAGCCGTTCGACCAGCGGCACGCGGGTGAAGAGGATCGCCAGGACGACCCCGGCCACCGCGCCGATCAGTACACCCTGCGCGACCTCGGCCAGCGTCTGCTGGACGTGCACCGTGAGCACGTCGTCCGCGGTCAGCTGCCAGGCGTGCTCGGCCACCGCGACCGGGCTCGGCAGCTTGTAGGCCGGTATCCCGAAGGCCACCGTGACCAGCCACCAGAGCCCGACGCCGGCCAGCAGGGACAGCGTGCCGACCACCACCGGCCGGACGGCGTCGGCCGTCCGGCCGGTACGGGCGGGCGCCTCAGCCGAGGTCATTCGGCTTCACCACCAGGTCACCGGCGTCGAAGGACGAGTCGAGGAGCTTGAACTCCTTCTGGGAGTCGATGGCCTGCTGCCAGCGGGCGAGGTCCGGGGAGCCCAGGCCGTTCTTCTCGGTGTTGGCCGACTGCCACAGGCTCTTGGCGAAGAGGTCCTCGACGATCGTGGTGATCTCCTTCTCCTGGCCCTTGAAGGAGGTGGCGTACTTCTGGACGGACATGTCGACGGCCGCGCGCGGGTTCTTGACGGTGTACTCGATGCCGCTGTTCAGCGCCTTGTCGAACGCCTTGACCGTGTCCGGGTCGTTCTTCACCTTGTCCTCGCCGGCGATGACGACGTTGCCGAAGGAGGGCAGGTACTTGTCGCTGAGTATCTGGTTCACGTCGACCCCGGCGGACTGGAGCGCGTAGTAGCGCAGGCGCGAGAAGACGATCGCGTCGACCTGCCCGTTCTTCAGCGCGTCCACGATGACGCCGGTGCCCAGGGTGCGGACCTTGACGTCGGACAGCTTCAGTCCGGCGCTCTCCAGCATCGCCTGGAGCTGGATGTAGTTCGGGCTGCCGAGGTCGGTGACCGCGACGGTCTTGCCCTTCAGGTCGGCGGGGGACTTGATGTTCGCCGAGGGCTGCGACAGCAGCGCGCCGATGCCCTGCTGGTACGTGGTGTGCACGACCTTGGTCTTGATGCCCTTGCCGTACGCGGTGACGACCGAGTCGCCGTTCGGGAAGCCGAAGTCGACGTTGCCCGACGCCACGTTCTTCACGATGTCGGAGCCCTGGGCGTAGGTGAACTCGACGTCCAGGCCCGCGTCGGAGAAGTACCCCTGCTCCTTGGCCGCGTACAGCGGTGCGTAGTACGGCACCGCGGCGCCGTCGATCTGGATGGTGACCTTCTTGGTGCCGTCGGCCGATGTCTTCGCCGACTCGGAGGAGCCGGGGCTGCACGCGGCGAGGAGAGCGGCGGCGACGGCGACGGCGGGGATGCCGGCCAGCTTCAGGGGCCTTCTGTTCATGATCTTTCCTTAGGGCGAGGTGGGAGTGGGACTCAGCGGCGTCCGCGCAGCAGCCTGCGCTCGGCCAGGGAGACGAGGCCGAAGCCGAGGAGCCCGACGGCGACCGTGATGAGGACCGCGGCGATCAACAGGGGGGTGTCACTGGAGGTGTTGCCGAGCACCATGAGGTAGCCGAGGCCGCGTTCGGAGGCGAGGTACTCCGCCAGGAACGCGCCGGTCATGGCGTCGATGACGGCGATCTTGGCGCCGGCCAGCAGCGCGGGCACGGCCGCCGGGAGCTGGATCATCCGCAGGTACTGCCAGCGGGACAGATGCAGCAGCCGGCCCAACGTGCCGATGTCCGCGGGAACGTCCTTCAGCCCGAGCACCGTGGCCATGGCCATCGGGAAGAAGACCAGCAGCAGGATGAGCGCGTACTGCGAGGTCAGGCTGAGACCGAACCACAGCACCAGCAGGGGCGCGACGGCGATCTTGGGAGCCGCCTGGAGCAGCACCATGTAGGGGGCGAGGATCTCCCGTACGGTGCGGGAGGCCCACAGGACCCAGCCCAGGGCGATACCGATCAGCGAGCCGCCGACGAACCCCAGCACGATGTTGCGCAGGGTGTACGTGAGGTTGGGCCAGAGCGTGCCGTCCTGTACGAGCTTCACCCCCGCGTCCAGCACGTCACCGGGCGCGGGCAGCAGATAGGACGGTACGTCGGCCAGCGAGACGTACGCGCTCCAGGCGGCCAGCACGGCCGCCACATAGGCAAGCGGTGTCAGTACGCGTACGGCCACCGTGCGGGCCGTGCCGCTGTCACCGGGGCCGGACGCGGCGGAACCCTTCACATCCCGGTCGGTGCCCCGGCGGCGGGTGAGGGTCTCCATGCTCACACCAGCTCCTGACGGAGCATGCCGGCGAACTTCGCGAACTCGGGCAACTGCCGGGTCTCGGGGGTGCGTTCACGGCTCAGGGGGACGGTGTGGACGGCCTTGATACGGCCCGGCCGCGCCGACATCACGGCCACGCGGTCGGCGAGGTAGGTGGCCTCCTCGACGCTGTGGGTGACCAGGACGATCGTCTTGTGGGTCGTCTCCCAGATGCGCAGCAGGTCGTCGTGGAGCCGGTCCCTGGTGATCGCGTCCAGCGCCCCGAAGGGCTCGTCCATGAGCAGGATCCGGGGGTTGTAGGCCAACGCCCGCGCGATGGCGGTGCGCTGGCGCATGCCGCCGGACAGCTCCTTGGGGAACGAGTCGGCGAAGTCGGTGAGACCGACCAGGTCGAGCAGGGTCGTCACCTGTTCGCGCCCCTGCTCCGAGGTGTCGCGCTGCGCCTCCAGACCCAGGGAGACGTTGCGCCGCACCGTACGCCAGGGAAGCAGCGCCGGCTCCTGGAAGACGAAGCCGATGTCCTTTCCCGGGCGGGGCGGGACGCTCCAGCTCAGGTCACCTTCGAAGTCCGTGTCCAGGCCGGCCATCATCCTCAGCAGCGTCGACTTGCCACAGCCCGAGGGGCCGATGAGCGCGACGATCTCGCCCTCGCCCACGTCCAGGTCGACGTCCTCCAGAGCCACCACCTTCGAGCGCTTGGCGGCGGCGTAGGTCTTGTGGACACCGCGCACCGACAGGAGGGGGCTCATGCGGACCACGCCCACGCGGTCGTGCGGACCAGGACGCCGGCGCCGCGGTGACACCTGCCATCGGCGGATATGGGGTGGTCTGGCATGAAGATCTCCTCAATAGTCACGGCGGCTCGGTGGCCGTACGGAGCCCGGCGGGATCGTTCCGGGCACCGGCACACCACCGCCTCGCAGCTTCCGTATCTGGAAATGGCGTTTCCACTGCGCTGTTCAGCAGGTTGAGCTGTTTTCCGGCCACAGTCAAGACCTAGATCTGGCCCGCAATTCGGTGTATACCGTGATGCTGGTTCGATTTTTTCGCGGCAACTCGCGGCACACGGCCGCACGGAGGCCCGTACGAGCCCGTGCGATCACGGCCCGGATGCCGAAAAGTTATGACCCCGTCACATCCCTTTTCCACCTGTTGAACCCACCAACTCATACGGAGGTTGTCGCCGATGGCGAGAAGCGCGCAGGATCCATGGCACAGGGGGGCGCCGCCGCATCTCCCGGCCGGCGCCGCCGCCGAAGCCCTCCCACCGGTCTGCCTGCTCCCGGGAGACCCCGCCCGGGTCGACCTGACCGCCGAGGTGCTCGACGACTTCCGGATCCTCGGCCAGAACCGGGAGTTCAGGGTCGGCGTCGGCCGGGCGCCCGGCGGCCGGCGGATCGCGGTCTGCTCGACCGGCATCGGAGGGCCCTCCACCGAGATCGCCGTCGTCGAACTCGCCCGGCTCGGCGTCAGGACCGTGCTGCGCACCGGCGGCATGGGCGCCCTGACGGGCCGTATACCGCCAGGCACCGTCTGCGCGGCCACCAGGGCGGTGCCGGGCAGCGGCGCCGCCTCGCACTATCCCGCCGGCCCGGCAGGACCGGCGGCCCATCCGGCCGTACTGACCGCGCTCCGGCGGGCGGCGCTCGGCCTCGACGTACCGCTCACCGAGATCACCGTCGCCACGGTCGACTCGTACTACCTCGGGCAGGGACGACCGCTCCCCGGACACGAGGAACGTGCCGCCGCGCGGATGGACGTCCTGCGCGGACTGGGCGTCGACGGAGTGGAGATGGAGACCGAGACGGTGCTGGCGGTGGCCGGGGCCCTCGGCGTACGGGCGGGCGCCGTCCTGGTCGCGCACGCCAACCGGGCCACCGACGACTGGCTGGAGGACTACCGTCCCGCCCAACTCGCCATGCTGCGGGTGGCCGTGAGCGCCGCGGAGCTACTCTCGAACGACGACGCTCCGCAGGCGGACTCCGCGGTCACGTGACTCCGCGGTCACGTCCTGAACAGCGCCCGGCAGGCGCCGGGTGGTTCCTTGGCCTCAACGAACGGACAGACCGCTGAGTACCGACAGTTACACCAGAACGCTGCGCGTCCTGCGGGCCATCGCGGCCCACTCGCGCGGTATGTCGTTGCAACAGCTGCACGAGGAGTTGGGCATCCCGATAGGCAGCCTGCACCGGGTGATGGCCGCGCTCGTCGAAGAACGCTACGTGACCCGCTCCCCCACCAACCGCCGCTACTTCCTCGGACCGGCCTTCACCGAACTGTCCACGATGGCCGTCGCCTCCCAGGGCACGGCGGTCAGCCCACCGCGCCCCATGGAGGAGGCCGCGAGGGAGAGCGGCGAGACGGTGTTCCTCACCGAACTCACCGGCACCCGCCTGCTCTGCGTGGCCCTGGTCGAGGGCATACACCCGCTGCGCCTGTTCGTCCGCGTCGGCCAGGACATGCCACCGCACGCCGCCGCCTCGGCGCGCAGCATCCTCGCGTACCAGACCCCCGAGACCGTCGCCAGGGTGCTGCGCGCACAGGAGTTGACGGCCTACACGGCGGACACCCCGCACACGGAGGAGCACGTGACCGCGCATCTCGTGCAGGTACGGATGCAGGGTTTCGACGTGTGCGAGAACGAACTGGACGACGACGTCTGGGCCGTGTCCGCCCCGGTGTTCGGCTCCACCGGACAGACGACGTCCAGCATCACCCTGGCCGCGGCGGGCCGCCGCATGCGCGACCCCCTGGCCCGCACCCGCGCCACCGAAACGGCCCTGCGAGCGGCCCGCACGCTCTCGATGGAACAGGGTTACACGTCCCCCACCGCCCCCAACGGCTTCCGCCCCTCCCCGGAACCGGCGGGCTAGCAGCGGCGGAGCCCGTACAACCCCCGGGCCCCTTCGGTGGTCACACCTGCATCGAGCGATGCGTGTGTACGGGGTCGGGAGCTTGGCAGGAGCCGGCCCCCTCGGCACGTCGTCGGATCGGAACACCGAATCGGACAGCCGTCACGGCGTCCGGCGTGCCGTAGGAGAAAAAGACACGCATGCAGCAGAACCTCCGCACCATCCTCGCGACCACCGCATCGGCCGCCCTCGTCAGCGGGCTGCTTCTCGCCGCCGGGGGCAGCGCCGTCGCGGCGCCGTCCGGGATGCAGGGCGACTTCAACGGCGACGGTTACCGCGATCTCGCGATCGCCGCGCCCCTCGGGAAGATCAGTGGGAAGGCGGGGGCCGGGTACGTGGCCGTCGTCTACGGCACCAAGAACGGGCTCGACAAGTCCAAGCGCACCATCATCAGCCAGGCCACCACCGGCATTCCGGGAACGCCGGAGACCAGTGACTACTTCGGCGACCGTCTCACCACCGGTGACCTCGACGGTGACGGATACACCGACCTGGTCGTCGGCGTGCACGGCGAGCGGATCGGCAGCACAGACTCCTCCGGCGTCATCACCGTCGTCTGGGGCGGCGCGAGCGGGCTGAAGTCCGCCGTCGACATCTCGGCGCCGCTGCCCAAGTACCGCAACGAGCTCGGCTGGGGCCTTGCTTCCGGTGACTTCGACGGGGACGGCCGCACCGACCTGGCCGCCGTCAACATCGCCGCACCCGAGCTGAACATCTTCAAGGGACCCATCTCCCGGACCGGCAAGGCGGCGGGCCTCGTCGGAATCGACACGATGAGCCAGACCGGCATCAACGCCGACAGGATCGTCGCGGGGAACGTCAACGGCGACGGCGCGACCGACCTCCTGGTCATGGGCCAGGAGGAGAGCGGTAGCGCGTACCGGACCCGCAGCGTCCTCTACAAGGGGAGCACGACCGGTCTCAAGGCGTCGAGCAAGGTCGCCGGGGGCTACGCGGCGGTCATCTCCGATGTCGACAAGGACGGTTACGGCGACATCGTCACCGGCAACTTCATGGAGAAGTCCACCGACGAACCCAACGGCGGTCTCGGAGGCGCGGTCACCGTGACGTACGGCAGCGCGGCCGGGCTGTCCACCCGTACCCCGGTCCGTATCACCCAGGACACCACCGCGGTTCCCGGCACCGCCAAGAAGGGTGACCGCTTTGGGTGGAGTCTGGCCGCGGGTGACACCAACCGCGACGGCTACGCGGACATCGCGATCGGCGCACCGGCCGAGGCGACGGGAAGCAAGCGGGCCACGGGTACGGTCACCGTGCTGCGGGGCTCCGCCAAGGGCCTGACCGGCACGGGTTCCAAGAGCTTCACGCAGGACACGGCGGGCGTACCGGGTGCGGCCGAGGCCGACGACCAGTTCGGCTCCTCCGTCGAACTCACGGACAGCAACAACGACGGCCGCGCGGAGCTGATCGCCGGCGCCTTCGCCGAGAACGGGGGCGCGGGTTCGGTCTGGCTCTTCAAGTCCGGTACGAGCGGCGTCACCGCCACCGGTTCGACCTCCTTCGGCGCCGCCTCGGTCGGCGGACCCTCGGGCCTGTCGTACTTCGGCGACGTCCTCGCCGGATAACCGCGCGAGGTCTGTCTCACGGGCTCCACGACGAACCCCCGGGCCGACGGCCCGGGGGTTCAGTGGTCTGCGGGGCTACGGGCTACTTCACGTCGACGTAGTCACCCGCGGCGCTGACCGCCGCCGTGGACGCGATGCCCGCGTAGGTGAAGCGGTAGTAGCCGTCGGTGGACGCCGTGACCGTGGTCTTCAGCGCGCCGCCCGTGGCCGACTTGATGCCCTTGACGTTGGTGTAGTTGGTGGTGCCCGCCTTGCGGAACTGGAGAACCACCGACTGGCCGCTGAGTCCCGCGTACTTGTTCGTCTCCCAGTCGGCACGGGTCAGCGCGCCGGTGACGGTGATGGTCTTGCCCTTCACCACCGGCTCGGGCGACGCGTTGACCGTCAGCTTCGACATGCGCTGGAGGCTGAAGCCCTTGGCGTTGTCCTTCTGGACGAAGTCGAAGTCCGTGCCCTGAGCGAGCGCCCAGACCTTCCAGCCGCCGGCCAGGCTGTTCACCAGGTCGTAGTTGGCGTCGAAGGTGAAGGTCTGCTTGCAGGTGGAGGTCGTGGTGTTGACCTTGGTGCAGACGGCCTCTTCCTCGTTGGGCACCATGCCGCCGTCGAGGTCGTCGAAGGTCGAACCGCGCCAGACCACCGCGGCGGCCCAGTCGATGCCCGAGTCGTCCGCGGCGGTGAAGCTGACCGTGAAGGTGTTCTTGGTGGTCGCGCCCATGACGACGGGCTTGCCGCCGTTCACGACCACGTTCGAGATGGTGGTGTCTCCGCTGACGTCGTCGGACGGGCCGACCGCCGCGTCGGCCTTGACGCTCCGCGTGAACTTGGAGACGGAGTTGCTGTCATCCGCCTGCGCCGCCGGGACGGCGAGAGCGGAAAGGGCCAGGGCGCCTGTCATTACCGCGACAGAGGCACGAATGCGCATGTGTTTCCCCACGTCTGCAAAAGGGGCGCACGGGACGCCCGATCCAGTCAGTCTCTGAAGTCCGCTGACTCCACTGATCAGACATGGAGAATCGGTGAATGGTTGCACGATTCCGTGAAGTCTTTTCCCGTACGCGTTTAGTGCGGGCCATTACGGAGCCCGCCGCCGGCAGCCAATAGGCAACTTCCGGTAACCAATGGAGAATTGAAGATTACGGGTTATGGAATACCGTACGTCGGCTTGATGAACGGCGGGCCGCTGTCGCCGCGCGACAGAAGCACTTCGGCGGCAGAGAAGAGAACGATGGATAACCGCCGCTGCCGTGGCGGCGCCGCCTACGATGCCCCCGTGAGCAACGAAAGCGGACCTCCGGAATCACTGATCGACCTTCAGCGGACGCTGAACGCCGCGGCCGAGGAGGCACGGTCGCGCGGCTCGTCGCCGCAGGAGTGGCGACCGTGGGTGGAAGCTGCGGCCGCCGTCGAGAACGCCTTCGCGGAACACGCCGCAGCCGTCGGGATCGGCGTGGACGAGCTGCGGTCCGCCGTCGAGAAAGCCGCTCGCACGGCCTGAACAACGGCTCTAGGCCGCGTCTCGCCAGATCGTCAGGTCACCCTGGAGAAAGGCGATGTCCGGCATCGCGGTCGACTTCGTCGAGATCACGAGCAGCCCGATGTCCCCTGAGGGGCCTTTGACGCAGATCTCGCTGCCGTTCGCCGCGCCGGCGAGCGGGAGGCTGTTGTCCTTCGCGTTCTTGAGCAGCAGGCGGCAATCTTCGAGAGTGCCGCCCGGCTTGCGGTGCAACTGGACGAACACGCTTGTGTCGCTCTCCAGTTGGCAGCCGACCGTCGGGCAGTCGAAGCGGATGTCCCCCGCGCCTCGCTTCGCATCCGCGTGCGGGTCTTCGAGGTTCATCGAGTTCTTCCGGTCCAGCATCACCAAGGGGTACGGCTCGGGCTGTGGCTCCTGGGACGACGCCTCGGCCACGGGTTCTCCGGCGCCCGGAGCCGCTGAGCCGCCCGAGTCCGAGGAGCCCCCCGAGTTCGGGGCGTCCGAGGCGTCCGACGGCCGCGACTCCGGGCCCGTCACGGACGCCGACGGGCCGGCGGTGTCCCGGTGGTCGTTCCGGCCCTCCGCGTCCAGGACCCGCCAGGCCAGCACCGTCAGGAGCAGCGCGCCCACCGCCGAAGCGATCACCATGATCCGCGCGGTACGCCGTCTGCCGGCCTGCCCACCCGCCCGCGTCGGCCGCAGCGAGCCGGCCGGGGGGTGCGGAGGCGCGATCAGCGGCTGTGGCTGTACCGGGGTGGGGTCGGGCACCGGTGGCGGAACTGCGACCTCCGGTCCGCTGATCTCCCGCCACACGGCCGGTGCCCCGCCCGCGTCGGCGTCCGCCCCCAACCGCTGCCGGCACCACTCCACGATCTCCGCCGGTGTCGCCCGCTCCGCCGGATCGGCGGCGAGGCAACGGGCGAAGAGCGGACGCAGAGCCTCGGGCAACAGGGACAGGTCCGGGCCGGAGTGCACGATCCGGTACAGCACGTAGACACCCGGGCCGTCGCCGTACAGCGGCCTGCCCAGCGCCGCGAACGCCGCCGTCTGGGCGAGAGCGAAGACATCGGCCGCCGCCGTGACCTCTTGTCCGGATGCCTGCTCCGGTGCCATGTACGCGGGCGTGCCGACCGTGTGCCCCGTCGCCGTGTACGAAGTGGCGTCGGCCGCGGCGAGTGCGATGCCGAAGTCGATCACGCGCGGCCCGTCGGCGGCGAGCAGCACGTTCGACGGCTTGAGGTCCCGGTGCACGATGCCCTCGGCATGGATGGCCTGCAACGCCTCGGCCATCCCCGCCATCAGCCACAGCACGGCGGTCACCGACAGCGGACCCTGACGTGCCACGGCCTCCGCCAAGGAGGGCCCGGGCACGTACAACGTGGCCAGCCAGGGCGGTACACCGTCGGCGTCGGCGTCGATCAACTCGGCGGTGTACGCCCCGCGTACGCGCTGGGCCGCCCTGATCTCCCGGCCGAACCGTCGCCGGAAGTCCGGGTCGTCCGCCAGCTCGGGCCGCACCACCTTGATCGCCACGGGCCGGCCGCCCTGGGTATGCGCGAGGTAGACCCGCCCCATGCCACCGGCCCCCAGCCGGGCGGCGAGCCGGTAACCCGCCACCTCGGCCGGGTCAGCCGCCTGAAGAGGCTGGAAGACATCCCTCATCTCGTCCATCGGCCCGCTCCCCCCACTTGATGCACCGGCCAACGGCCTCAGCCTAAGGGGCAGGGCCCTGACGTCGTGGTTTCGGGGCGGCGGTCAGGTCGCACCGTAAACGAGAACACTGTTCTTGACTTTACCCAGGGGGTGGGGCATCGTCTCCCTCGACAGAGAACAGTGTTCTCAGTTTCCGGACCTTCCGGATCTTCCCAAGTCAGAGGAGTCTCGTCATGAGCGCAGCGACCACCACACCCACCGTCACGGTCCACGACGCCCCTTCCCGGCGCTGGGATCTCGTCGGGCGCGGTCTGATGGGCCTGAACTCCGCGGTGACGTTCGCGGTGTTCGTCAACGGGCTGTTCCTGATGGCCGCGGCCAGTGACGACCGGATGATGGTGGAGGGCTGGCGGACGTTCGGGTATCTGGTGTTCAGCGCGATGTGGGCGATGCTCGCCTACCGGCCCCGGCACGTACCCGCGATCTGGGAGATGGTCATCTTCCACAAGGTCGCCGCGACCGTGCTCGCCTTCACCATCCTGGACACCACCGAAGGCATGCAGTCCTCCATCACCGACACCTCCGTCGCCGCACTCACGATCTTCGCCTACGTCGCCTGCCGCGGATGGCAGTCGTGGCGCGTCATCCAGCGCGCCGACGCGGCCTGACGGTCGTCAGGCGGAGCAGGGCCTTCGAGGTCGCGTCGTCCGCCGGGTGGAAGGCCCAGATTCGGTGGCCTTCGCTTCCCGGCAGCTCCAGGACATGCTGATCGAGCGCGAGCGATCCGGCCCTGGGGTGTTGGAACTGTTTGTGGTCGATCGCCTTCTCGTAGAGGTGGTGCTCGCCCCAGGCGGCTTTGAAGACCGCGCTGTGCGCGAGCAGTTCCGGCAGGAGCTGTGCCAGGCGGGCCGAACCCGCTTCGGAGCCGACCTGGGCGCGCAGGGCCGCCACCACGCAGCGGGCGAGTTCGGGCCAGTCGGTGAAGAACTCCTGCGCTCCGGGGGCGAGGAAGACCATGCGGGCGTAGTTGTCCCGGGGTTCCAGCCCCTCGTGGAGAAGATCGCCGAGTGCGTTGCTGTCCACGATGTCGAGCCATCGGTTCACCAGCAGGGCGGGCACGGTCATGGAGCCGAGCAGTTGGTGCACGGCGTCCAGGCGGTCCGCCGCCATGCCGGACGCGTCGCCGGCCTCGTCGTCCTCGCCGCCCCGGACAGTCTCCGTGTCGGAGAGTTCACGCAGATAACGCTCCGCCGCGGCGTCCAGCAGCAACGCCCGGCTCAGGCCCTTCACCACCGCGGGGGACGGCCGGCGTTCCCTCCCCTGTTCGAGGCGCACGTAGTAGTCGGTGCTGATACCGGCCAGCAACGCCACTTCGTCCCGTCGCAGTCCGGGCACCTGGCGCTGCGGCCCCGGAGCCAGCCGGTGATGTTCGGGCCGCACCCGGTCCCGTCTGGCACGCAGGAAGGCCGCAAGCGGTTCGCCGCTCTTGTGCGCACTTGAAACCTTCATGCCACCAGCCTAAGCAACAGAGTGCTCATGCGGACCGGGGTGGGTGTGTCACTCCTACCCGCCCGCTTCGGCGGATGACTAGCGTGCCGAACGCCTGCCGAAAGGCCCGGCAGCACCAGCACATCAACCCCCACGGAAGAGAGATACCTCGATGTTCGTCATCACCGGCGCCGGTGGCCGCACCGGACGGGCCACCGCACTGCGCCTGCTCACGGCCGGCCACCGCGTCCGCGCCGTCGGCCGCTCCACCCAGCGTCTCGCCGACCTTGCCGCACAGGGCGCCGAGGTCTGGGAGGCTGACCCGCTCGACCCGGTCGCGCTGACGGATGCCTTCCGTGGTGCGGAGGGGATCTACGCGGTGATCCAGCCCAACTACCTTCCCGATCACCCGGACTTCGGCGCGTTCCAGGACCGGGTGGCGGCCTCCCTGACCAGGGCGGTCACCGAGTCCGGCGTGACCCGTGTCGTCGGGCTCAGCAGCTGGGGGGCCGGGCACCCCGAGGGCACCGGTCCCGTCAAGGGGCTGTACCGCTTCGAGCAGCGCCTCTCGGCTGTTCCCGGAGTCGACACGCTGTGGCTGCGGGCCGGCTACTTCATGGAGAACCTGCTCAGCCACGTACACAACGCCGCGACCCACCGCCGCATCAGCGCTCCCTTCGACCCCGACCTTCCTCTGCCCTTCGTCTCGACCTCCGACATCGGGGCCCGGGCCGGGGACGAACTCGCCACGGGGACCTGGCACGGTACGGAGATCCTGGAGCTCCAGGGCGAGCGCGACGTGAGCATGCGGGAAGCCGTGGCCGTGATCGCGAAGGCCGTGGGCGCCGACGACTTGACGTACGAGCAGAGCGGCATCGCCGACTTCCACGCGGAACTCCGCGACAGCGGTGTGTCCGTCGACGTCGCGGACATGATGGCCGAGGTCGGCGAAGCCGTTAACTCCCGGCACACGCGGATGGAGCAGCCGCGTACCGGCCGCACATCCACCCCGACGTCCATCGAACGGTTCGTCGAGGAGGAGTTCGCCCCGCGCTACCGGGACGACGTCCGGCGCGGTTGACCGTCGCCATCCCGCGCCGCCGCCCCGTGCGTCGACAGCCGCCCCGTGATGCGGTCGAACAGCTCCTTCAGCGGCTCGCCGATGTCCCGGCCGAACTCGGTAAGCCCGTAGGTGACTTGGGGCGGTGTCGTCGGCTCGACCTCCCGCCGGACCAGGCCGTCCTGGACCAGCGCGCGCAGGGTCTGGGCGAGCATCTTCTCGCTGATGCCCTGGATGCTCTCGCGCAGCTCGTAGAACCGAAGGTCGTTGCTCCGCAAGGAGATCAGCACCCAGATGCCCCACCTGCTGGTCACATGGTCGACCACATCGCGCGCGGCGCAGTCGGTGTGAAACACGTCATAGCGCTTGCCCGACTCGGCCTCTCTGAACTGCACGCCTCCCACCATGCCAGGAGCTTACCTCAAGGTATGTCCTTACCAAAAGTTAGCCGGTGCTCCTAGCGTGACGGGCACCGAGAACGACCGGGGACAACCGACAAGGAGCTGATCATGATCGTGGTGACCGGAGCTACCGGCAACATCGGCCGACCGTTGACACAGGCGCTGGCCGAGGCCGGCGAGCAGGTGACCGCCGTGTCACGGCATACGGCGGCGGTGCCGGACGGCGTCCGCCACGTGGTGGCCGACCTGGCCGAGCCGGCCGGACTCAGGCCCGCGCTGGACGGTGCGAAGGCGCTGTTCCTCTTGCTCTCCGGCGACCTGCACGCCACCGGGGCCGCCCCCGCCGACATCATCGGCGAAGCCGCGTCCGCCGGGGTCCGCCGAGTCGTCCTGCTCTCCACGCTGGGCGTGGTGACCAGGCCCTTCGGCGAAACACGGATAGCTATGCGCGCGCTGGAGGACACACTGCGGGAGTCCGGCCTGGAGTGGGCCATCCTGCGGCCGGGCGGCTTCGCCTCCAACGCCCTGTGGTGGGCCGAGTCGGTCCGCGCGCGACAGGCCGTCGCCGCGCCCTTCGGCGACATCGGGGTGCCGGTCGTCGACCCGGCGGACATCGCCGCCGTCGCGGCGGCCTGCCTGCTGGAGGACCGGCACACCGGGGCCGCGTACGAGCTGACCGGCCCGGAGGTGATCACCCCGCGCCGGCAGACGGAGGCCATCGCCGCCGCGCTGGGCACGCCGGTGAGGTTCCACCAGCTCACCCGCGAGGAGGCCAAGGCGGCCATGAGCCGGAGCATGCCGGCGGAACTCGCCGACGACACCCTGGACATCCTCGGCTCCCCGAGCCCGGCCGAGTCGCGCGTCAGCCCTGACGTCGAGCGCGTCCTCGGCCGCGCCCCACGGCCCTTCGCGGACTGGGCCGCCCGTCATGTGGCCGCGTTCCGCTGAGACCGGCCGGCGCCGCTGACGGCGGTACGTGGCAACGGCGCTGCCGGGAAGGGGGAGTCACGAGGGCGACACGGCGGGCACCGCCTTCATTTGAGGCCGACTGGGGTCGAGCGTGAAGACAGTCGCGTCCAGGGTGCCGACGATCAGCGCCCCGTTGTTGAGCAGAAGCACGGGGTCGCTTCCGTCGTCGACCGCACTGGCGCGCGGCTGGGTCTGCCACAACTCCTTGCCGGTACGGGCGTCGAGCGCCAGGACGCGCCCGCTCCCGCTGGTCAGGTAGAGGGTGCGTCCGCCTTCGTCGAGCAAGGGCTCGCCCAGCCGTTCCACGGTCGTCCGAGTCACCCACAGCTGCTTGCCGGTCTCCAGCGACACGGCCGTCACCTCGCCCTTCGACGCCACGAAGTAGAGCGTGCCGTTCAGCAGCGTCGCTGTTCCCCGATGCTCGTCCGGGAACCGCACGGCCTTCGTCTTCGCGGAGCCGGCATCGGGGTCGAACAGGGCCGCCTGGGTGTAGATCATGTCCTCCAGCGAGGTGCCGGTACCGTCCGAACGCCAGTCGAGGAACACCAGTTGACCGTCGTGAGTTCCGGCCGGGCTCCCGTCGGGCAGGTTGGTCACGCGGTGCGAACTGCCGTCGTCCAGGTCGAAGACGAGAAGCATCGGCTTGGTGGAGCCCTCGAAGACCGGCTCACAGACCACGTACGGGTCACCCTCGGTCTTGAAGGGATCGCAGATGTGGTCCGCGGGCAGCTGTCCCGTCCAGCGCTTGACCCCCGTGCGGGGCTCCCTGGCCGTCACCGACCGGCCGCCCTTGTCCACGATCAGGACGAGGTCCCCGGACAGGAGCCCGGTGTTGCCGCCCGGTTCCGCCGGGTGGGTCCAGAGCCGTTTGCCGTTCTCGGCGTCAAGACCGGCGACGTTGCCCTGGCCGACGCCGCCCTCGAATGTTGATTCCAGCACGATCAGCGCGCCGTCCCGAACACCGATCATGTAGGTGCCCACAGTGGTTTCCTCTCCGGACAGCACGGAGGTGGCACGCCAGACGGTCTCACCGGTCGTCGCGTCGATACGCACCGGGAGCGCGCCATCGCCACCGCAGTAGACAGAGCCGTCGTCCGTCACGCAGTTCGCACCGCCCCCCGTCTCGTAGCTGTTGACCGCCTTGGGGACGCCGTTCGCCGCGGGTTCGTGCACGGTCGTCTGCCAGGGCTGCCAGCCGCTGGACACGGGCTTCCATCGCGGACTCGAACTCGCGGACGGCGACGGATCGGCGGACTGCCGTACCCCTGTCCCGTCCGCCACGTCCTCGCCGTGCTGCTCAAGGGTGACGTAGGCGGTGATGCCGAGCGCCAGGACACCAGCGGTCGCGGCCATCGCCGGGCGTAGCCATCGCCGACGTCCGTCGCGTGCCGCCGCGGCGTCCACGGCCCGAGAAGTTGAGGGTCGCCCGCCGTTGAGAGTGGTGCTCGTTACGTCGTCCGGTACGTCGTCCGGTACGTCGCCCGGCTCCGGTACGTCGTCCGTTGCCGGTTCGGGCAGGGTGGCGAGCAGCTGTGCCAGCTCGCCGAGTTCCGGCCGGGCGGCCGGCTCCTTGGCCAGGCAGAGCGCCACGATGTCCCGCAGCGGCGGCTCCACCTCCTCCAGCACCGGTTCCTCGTTGATCACCCGGTGCGCCGTCATGTACGGGCTGTCCGCGTCGAACGGCCCGGATCCGGTCGCCGCGTACACCAGCAAGGCCGCCAGCGAGAAGACGTCCGAGGCCGGTCCTACCGAGCGGGGGTCCTGCAACTGCTCGGGAGACATGAACGGCGGCGTGCCGAAGAGGTCCCCCGTCCCGGTCAGGGTCTGGTTCTCCGCCGCACGCGAGATCCCGAAGTCGATGACGCGAGGTCCGTCGTGGGCCATCAGCACGTTCGCCGGCTTGAGATCCCTGTGCACCACCCCGACGCGGTGGATATCGCGCAGCGCCTCGACGAGCCCCAGCGCGAGCCGCCGCAATTCGGTGCCGCCCAGAGGACCGTCCACACGGATCCGGTCGGCCAGATCCGGGCCGGGCACGTACTGCGTGGCCATCCACGGCCGCGCCGCCTCCGGGTCCGCGTCGATGACCGGCGCGGTGAAGGCTCCGCTCACCCCGCGCACGGCCGTGATCTCCCGCCGGAAGCGGGTACGGAAGACCTGGTCCTCGGCGTACTGGGCGTGGACCACTTTGACCGCGACCTCACGCCCGGAGCGGGCCCTGCCGAGGTAGACAACGCCCATGCCCCCGGAACCGAGACGGTCGACCAGCTTGTACCCGCCGATCGACCGCGGATCGTCCTTGCTGAGCACCATCGCTCAAATCCCCCCGCGCGTACGGCAGTCAGGGTCAACAGAGTAGAAGAGAGACTCCGGGAGCGAAGCAGGGAGGGCGACGAGCCCGGTGGGGCCGGATGCCCGACACCGCTACTCGGGATCCTCCGTCGGGGGTGTGATGTAGCTGCTCCAGCCCGGCGGGGGAATCGTGAAGGTCGCCGAGCAGGTGAACACCTCGCGGAAGAAGGCCTGGTCGGTCAGTGCGTCGTAGTGGCCCTCCTCCTGGAAGCGCGCCTCCGGGAGGAAGCCCTGGGTCAGGCGGCCCAGTTGCGCGGCCTCCTTGTCGCCGGGGGCGCCCAGCTCGCCCGAGAGGCGGAAGTCGAACGGGCGCGACACGTCGTGGAGCCGCAGGTAGAGATCGAAGCTGCAGTCGCCGTCGGTCTCGGTGTTGCGCATGAAGGCGTTGAACTGCCAACTGCCGTCCTGCCGGCAGACCAGCCGCGCCTCGGAGCAGTAGAGCGGCAGGCGCATGCCGACGGTGCTGTAGACCCAGATCTCCTTGCCGAGCGTGAAGATCCGCTCCTCGCCGGGCGGGATCTCCTCGTCCGGGAGCGGTGTGGTGGCCGCGGGCAGCAGGAACCAGTCGTTCCAGTTGCCGTCCATGTACCACCCGGCCGTCCGCTTCCCCGAGCCGCCGATGCCGAAGACCTCCATGTGGTCGTCGTCGCGGGTCAGGGTGGCCAGATGGGCGGGGCCGGCGAAGGGGCGCTGGGCCCTGATCTCGTACCACTCGTGCCAGTCCTCGGAGTCCCAGTAGTTCCCCCAGGTCTGGCCCTGCGTGTCGACGACGAAGACCTCCATGTGGTCCTCGTGGCGCGAGACAGTGGTCAGCGGCGAACCGGGCTCGAAGAGACGGGTGCCGATGGGCACCCACTCGTGCCAGTTGTCGCCGTCCCACCAATTGGCGCGGAACTGGCCGTCCTTGTCGATCCCGAAGACCTCCAGGTGCTCCTCGTGCCGGGAGATGCCGCCCAGCGGGGAGCCGGGCGGGAACTCGTACGACCCGATGGCCGCCCACTGCCCCCACTCGCCGCCCCAGGCGCTGGCGTACAGCCTCCGCTGCCCGTCGACCGCGTACAGCTCCATGTGGTCGTCGTTGCGCGTCAGCGAGACCAGATGGGCCGCGGCCGGGAAGAGATGGCCGGGGATCTCGAACCAGCCCTGCCACTCGCCGTTCCAGTAGTTGCCCCACACCTTGCCGTCGCCGTCGACGCCCCACACCTCCATGTGGTCCTCGTTGCGCGACATGACGGCCAGCGGCGCGCCCGGCGGGAAGAGGTGGCCGGGGATCTCGAACCAGCCGCGCCACTCGCCGTGCCAGTAGTTGCCCCACACCCGACCCGTGCCGTCGACGGCGAAGACCTCCATGTGGTCGTCGTTGCGCGTCAGGGCGGCGACATGGGCGCCGGGCAGGAAGGTATGCCCCGCGAGCGGGAAGCTGCCCTCCCACGTGCCGTGCCACCACCAGGAGGTCCACATCCGGCCGTCGGTGTCGACCGCGAACACTTCCATGTGGTTGTCGTTGCGCGAGAGCGTGGCCAACGGCCCGCCAGGCGGGAAGGACGCCTCGACGGTGTACGGGCGGGGCACCGTGTACTCGAAGGGCTGCCGGGCCGACAGCACGACGCCGATCCGCTCCAGGCTCTGGAGCGCCCAGTTGAACCCGCCGAGGTTCTTCAGCGCCTGGTACAGCTCGACGGACTCCCGCGCGGGGACGACAGCCCGCTCGGGCTCACCCGCGTTCAGCAGGTTCGAACCGAGGGTGACCAGGGCGTGCGCCAGCGCGGGACGGTCCTGGGCGGCCCGGTGGATGGCGGCCTCCTCGCCGGTGGCCTCCGCCGCCTGCGCGTGCCGGCCCGCCGTCTGGTAGCGGCGGGCCAGGTTCTGAAGCGCCCACGCGATTCCGCCCGGCCCGCCCAACTCCCGGTACACGGCGGTGCCTTCGAGGGCCGCCGCGATGGCGTCGTCCAGTCGCCCGGCGGCTTCGAGGTTCGAACCGAGGGTGACGAGGGCGTGGGCGAGACCGGGCGGGTCCGGGGCGGCGCGCTGGATGTCGACCCGTTCCTGGGTGGCCTCCACCGCCTCCGGGTGCCGGCCGGCGGCGGTGCAGCGGCCGGCGACGTTCTCCAGGGCCCACACCAGGCCGCCGCTGTTGCCCAGTTCGCGGTAGAGAGCGGCGCCCTCGCGCGCCGCCGCCACGCCCTCGTCGTGACGGGCCACGTTCTGGAGTTCCGAGGAGAGGATGACGAGGGCGTGCGCCAGTCCTGGGCGGTCGCCGGCTTCCCGGCAGACCCGGACGCGCTCCTGGGCCTCGTGCAAGGCATCGCTGGTGATGGACACACCTCCACCTTTCCCCGCCCGGATCACCTCCACCCCACACAAATCGGCCACCCGGTACCGTCCTGGACGACGGTCCTTCAGGAGGTCACGACGCGCTCTCCGGCGGGGTGGCGCGGTCCGCGAAGATGCCCTCCAACATGCCGGTGGCCTGGCCGACTTCGATCAGATAGCCGTCCGGGTCCTTGACGTAGCAGCGGATCTCGGCCTTGCGGTCGAGTGGTTCGGTGAGAAATCGCGCGCCCTTGGCGACCGCCTGTTCGTGGAAGGCCGCGATGTCGGCCACCCGGACGTTGAGGAAGGAGGACACCGGGTCTCCGGGTTCGGGGGCGGTGAGGATGACGTCGGGCTTGTCGGGGGTGGGGCCGCCGCCCGGGTTCATGATGATCCAGCCGTTGGCGATCTTCACGATGCAGGGGTTCTCCTCCAGCACCACCTGGCCGCCGAACACGTCGGCGTAGAAGCGGCGTGAGACCGCGACGTCCCGCACGGTCAGGAAGTGGGTCAGCACCAGGCCCTGCGCGGGCGTCGGCCAGTCGTCACGGGAAGTCATGGTGTCGTCCTTCCAGTTGGTGGGGGTGGTCTGTGCGGACCCCTCATCGGTCGGACCAGCGGCCCGGGTCCGTCTCCAGCGCCGCCCGGTCCCAGCCGGCCCCGTCCGCCGCGGCCACGTACGTGCTCCGCAGGAAGCCGGCGAGCGCACGGTCCGGGTCGGCGGCGGTGCGTACCGCCTCGTACGGCAGCAGGAACTGGCCGTTGGGCCGGCTGTAGAACGCCTCGGACGGGGTGACCCGGCTGTCGGCGAACCCGGCCGGCTCGGGGTAGGCGTACGCGTAGAACGCCCCCTCCTCCCCGCCGCCCGGCCAGAATCCGCAGCTGCTCAGCTCGTGCGAGTACCCCTCCTCCATGACCCAGTCGCCGCAGTTCGGCGCGCCGCCGGGGTGCCGGGGGGCGCGGCGGCCGGAGAACCGGGTGCACGCCAGATCCATGGCACCCCAGAAGAAGTGCACCGGGCTCACCTTGCCGACGAAGTGCGCGCGGAAGGCGCCCAACACCCGGTCGGCCTGGAGGAGTTGCCGCCAGAACAGCCAGGCCGCACGCGGGTCGTAGGTGTGGTGCTCGTAGTCCTCGGAGAACGGGACCGCCTGCTCGACCTCGTTCGGGTGGTCCTGGATGGTGGTGGGGACGCCCAGCTCCTCCAGCGCCTGCCCGACCCGGGCGTGGAAGACGGCCACCGGCATCGACTCCAGGGCGATACGGCGGGCGCCGCCGTCGCTGGTACGCAGCCGGAGCACGTGGTCCACGAAGTCGAACTCGACGTCGAAGGCCCCGGTGCCGTACGGCACGGCGGAGGTGGTCAGCCCGCGCGGAGTGACGTAGAGGGCCACCTGCCACCAGTGGTTGAGCAGGGGGGCGTGTGCCAGCCGGACCTTGCCCACGATCTGGACCCACATGTGGAGCGTGTCGCGGGTCTCGGTCCAGTCGTCGACGCGCAGCCGTGGCCACACCGTCCCGGCCAGGGATGATTCCGTCATAGCCATGTGCGCGGTCCTCCGCTCGGCGGCATCGGCGACGGCAACGGACGTGCGTGGGGTACGGGCGTGCGATACGGGTCAGTACCCGACCCGTCCACCTTGCGCAGCCTTCTCGGCCCCCGCAACTTCGCCCTCCCGGGCCGTGGAGATGCGCAGGGAGCTCACCAGGTCGCGGTAGAGCGTGTCCGACGCCAGGAGGTCGTCGTGGCGGCCCTGGGCGCGGATGCGGCCCGCCTCCATGACGACGATGGTGTCCGCGTCGATGACGGTCGACAGACGGTGGGCGATCGTGACGACCGCGCCGGTGGCCGCGCGGGCGCGGACGCAGTGGTGCACGGCGGCCTCGGTCAGTCCGTCCAGCTGGGCGGTGGCCTCGTCCAGGAGCAGGACGTCGGGGGTGGCGAGCAGGGCGCGGGCCAGGGCGATGCGCTGGCGTTCGCCGCCCGAGACGCTCGTGGACGAGAGGTGGGTGTCGAGGCCGTCGTCGAGTGCGTCGATCCGGTCGACGAGCCGTACGTCCCGCAGCACCCGGCGGAGCTGGTCCGTGGTGGCGTCGGGGCGGGCGAGCAGGAGGTTGTCGCGGATCGTGCCGGGGACGACGGGGGTGTCCTGCTCGACGTACGCGAGGCGGGCGCGGATGCCGTCGTGGGTGTGGTCGCGGTACGGGCGGCCGTCCAGGAGCAGCTCGCCGTGGGTCGGTTCGAGGAAGCGCAGGACGAGGGAGAGCAGGGTGGTCTTGCCCGCGCCCGAGGGGCCGACGATGGCGGTGTGACCGCGCCGGGGGATCGCGAGGTCGATGTCCCGTACGGCGGGTGCCCGGCCGGGGCCGTACGCCGCGGTGACCTTGCTCAGGCGCAGGACGGGAGTCTCGTCGGAGGCGCGGGCACGGTGGACGGCGCCCGGAGTCGCCGTGGGGGCCTCGGTGGACAGCTCGTCGGCCTGCCGGATGCGTTCGGCCGCCGCGATGCCGGCCTGGAGCGTGGTGACGTTCTGGCTGAGTTCGGTGACGGGATCCATCAGCGCGAACGCGTACAGCAGGAACGCGATCAGGCTCGACACCGGGAGCTGGCCCTCCGCCACCCGCCAGGCCCCCACACCGAGGATCGCGATGATGGCCAGCTGGATGCCGGACCAGGCGATCGTCCAGGCCAGTGCCTCGCGGCGGACCACGCGGGTGCCCTGCTCGGCCGAGGCGCGCGCGTCGGTCATGATCCGGTCTTCCATCCGGTCCTCGGCCCGGTTGACCTTCACCGTACGGATCGCGCGCAGCGTGCCTTCCAGTACGCCGCCGAGCCGCCCCACATGCTCCTGGGCCCGCTGCTGCGCCTGCGCGATGCCGGGCATCAGGAACGCGAAGAGCAGGCCGGTGACCGCGATGGCGGCGAGCGTCGTGCCGAGCAGCACCGGGTCGAGGTAACCCATCAGCGCGAGGCTGCCCACCAGCATGACCGCCCCGTTGATCAGGCCGATCAGCGATTCCGACGTGGCCTCGCGCAGCAGCACCGTGTCGGAGGTGACGCGGGTGACCAGCTCGCCGGTCGGGCGCGAAGTGACGGCGGGCACGGTGGCCCGCAGGAAGCGCCGTACCAGCGACCCCCTCGCTTCGAGCACCACGCGCTCGCCCAGCGTCCCCAGCAGGATCCACTGCCAGAACGACACCGCGCCGCCGACCACGAGCAGCACGAGGAGCGTCGTGACCGGGCCCGTCAGTGACGCCGAGGTGCCGAGCGCGTCGAGAACCTGCTTGGTGACCATGGGCGTGGCGAGGCCGAGGCCGGACACGAACAGGGCCAGGCAGAGGCCGAGGACCAGGGTGCGCCGGTGGGGGCGGGCGAACGACCACAGGATGCGCAGACGCGGTACGGCCAGTGACGACGGCGAGGAGGGCACGGAGGGTGACGAGGGTGACGTGGACACGGAGGCGGACATATCCATAGTGGAACATGACTGTTCCGAAAAGTTCAATCAGGTTTCGATTCGGTACGCGCCGTAGCCGTGACGTACTACCGTGTCGCGCATGGGTTCCGACCGCGCCGACCGCGCAGCGACGCAAGAGAGCACCACCCGCGCCCGCACCCGGCGCGCGATCATCGACGCCGCCGTGGCCACGCTCTCCGCCGACCACACGGCCTCACTGGCCGATGTCGCGGAGGCGGCCGGGGTGGGGCGTACCACCGTCCACCGGTACTTTCCCGAGCGGTCCGACCTGCTCGCGGCGATCGGCACGGACGTACGGGAGCGGATCGAGGCGGCGACCGCCCGCGCACGGCTCGGCGAGGGGCCCGCTCCGGCGGCCCTGGACCGGCTGTGCCTGGAGTTCTTCGAACTCGGCGACCGGCTGATGCTGCTGGACGACGTGCCGCAGTTCTGGGCCTGGTCGGGTCTGGAGGAGGACGAGGCACAAGCCCCGTCCGACCGTGAGCTGCTCGCCCTCGTCCGGCGCGGGCAGCGGGAGGGCACGCTCGACCCCGAGGTCGACGACACCTGGCTGCACACCGTCCTGTGGGCGATGCTCTACGCGGCCTGGGAGCAGACCCGCGAGTACGACACTCCCAAGCACACCGCGCTGTCCCTCTGCTTGCGCACCCTCAGGAAGGCGACCGCCGCCTGAGGGGGGAGCGGGTCTCGACTACCGCACGGGGAAGCCGAAGGTGTAGCCCTCCTGCTTCAGCCACGGCAGGACCTCGCCCAGCGCGGCCACGGTCTGGGAACGCTCCCCGCCCGCGTCGTGGAACAGGACGGTCGGCCCGTTGGCGATCTCGTTCTTGACGGTGGCGACCATCGTGTCGGCGCCGGGGCGCTCGAAGTCCCTGGAGTCGACGTTCCAGCCCAGCGGTCGCATCCCGTGGGACGCGGCGAGCTGACGGCTGTACGGGGTGAAGGCGCCGCCGGGGGCCCGGTAGTACTGCGACCGTACGCCGCCGGACGCCTTCATGATCATGCGCTCGGCGTCCAGGATCTGCTTGGACTGGTACTCCTCGGACTTGCCGTCCATGGCGGTGTCGTGGGAGACGGTGTGGTTGCAGAGCCGGTGACCGTCCGCCACGATCTCCTTGACCAGGTCCGGGTACGCCTCGGCCTGCGGGCCCACCAGGCAGAACGTGGCCTTCGCGTCGTTGTCCTTCAGCAACCGCAGCACCTGCGGCGTCCAGTTGGGGTCCGGGCCGTCGTCGATGGTGATGTTGACGCCCTGGTCACCGGCCTCCGAGGCGTGCGCGATGTCCGCCGCCACCTTGGTCACCTTCCGGTCCTCGCCGTCCGGTACGGAGACACCCGCTTGCGACGGCCGCCCGCCCGCGGGGTTGGCCGTCGCGGTCCACATCGAGGTCGCCGCGGCCAACGCCGTCACCCCGAGTGCCGCCGCGAGAAGCCGGCCGTGCCATCCCCGTGCCTTACGCCGTGTCATGTCGCCCGCCCCTTCGCCGTCCCCGTCGATGCCGTGCACCCATGAAGACATACGAAAGCCCTGCAAGATCTGTCTGTTACCGATCACTGACGAACCCGCAGGGGGTCGGCGACAAACGCGAGGGTCCCGGGACCGAACAGGGCGTCCGCCCACAGGGCGGCGTACAGGTCCAGGCGTGGCAAGGGCATCAGGGCCCGCGGCGCCGTCACGCACAGGGTGCGGCGCCCGCGGGTGCCGCGCACCGCGCAGTGCACGGCGTCCGCCGCCAGGTACGTCCAGGACTGGAGGAGCCAGCCGTACGGGACCGTCGGCGGCTCCGTCGTGTCGAGAACCACCCTCGGGTGTGACGGAGTTGGCGCCCCGTCGACGCCGACGAGTCCACTGTCGATCAGTACGGCGAGGTCGGTCACCGGGTCCAGGCCCTGTTCGCGCATCAGCCGTCGCAGGGCCGGCGCCCCGGCCTCGGCCGGGGAGCGCCGGCCGTCACCGGGCGGGAACGGCCGTACGGCTGTGCCGACTTGTGCGGCGGGGGTCAAAGGCGGGGGCAGGGGCGGGCTGTGTCGCGTGAGGACGTCCGCTGCGGCGAGTCGTCGGGCGATGTCCGCCAGCAGCGCGCCGACGGCCTTCGAGCCGCCCAGATCCCCGGGCCCCACGAGGCGCAGATGCGGCCCCTCCCACGACATGGAGATCTCGGCGCGCACAGCGGTCGCGGCGGCGAGTGCGTGCCCCACCGCGTTACGCAGCGGGGCGGGGGACGCGGCCGGGATGTGGACGCGGGCTTCCCAGGTCTCGGTCACCGGCTGCTTCTCCGTTCGGTCTGAAGGAGGTCGGGCGGAGTCGCGGATGCCGGGTGTACGGCGTCGCCGACGCGGATCAGCCCGCCCTGGAGGATCTCGGCGCGCAGTCCGCCCCGGTGGATCAGGCCGCGGATCAGTCCGGGCCGGGTGAGCTGTTCCAGCCGGGCGCAGGGCTCGCTCAGCCGCAGCCCGAGCAGCACCGTCTCCCCCACCTGGAACGTGGCTCCCACAAGGGGGTTGAGGCGCACTCCCCGGCACACGACGTTGCGTCTGCATTCGGCGGGGGACAGCTCGATGCCCGTCTCGCGCGTGAGGGCGTCCAGGGCCTCGTACTCGATCAGCGTGATGTCACAGACGCCCGAGGCGCGGCCGGTGCCGCGCTTGCGCGGCCGGGGGCCCTGGCCCGCCCAGTAGTTGCGGTCCCCTTCGAGACCACGGCCGGTCACGGCGGTGGCCCGGGTCGGGGAGTGGGTCGGCGCCCCGGGGGCGCCGGCGATGTGCAGGGAGACGATCCGTCCGTGCCTCATGGGTGGGGCTCCCGCGTTCAGGAGGGGCGTTCAGGAAGGGCGCCGCGAACTCGACGCGGACGAGAGGAAGTTGTCCTGAATGGCGCGGAGCGTACGGAAGTGGTCCACGTTCAGGTCGCTGAGGGGCAGTTCGCGCCCGACCAGGTCCTCCAGGAGCAGGATGAACTCCATGAACCCCAGGGAGTCCACCATCCGGCTCTCCACGAGGTCGAGGTCCAGGGGGATGTCCCCGGCCTCGGGGTTCCTCTCGCGCAGCCAGTCGGTTATCGGTTCGAGGGCGCTGTCCATGTGCCACCTTCCCTCTCGTAGGAGAGCTCGTGCTCGTACTCGTGGCGGAGCTTCCTGACCACCGCCGCTGCCGTGTCCTGCGCGGTGACCCGGTCGCACGAGGTGCCGCAGTACATCGCCATCTCGTCGATACGGCCTTCGGTTCGGACTCCCGGCACGGTGGCGCTGTAGCGCGGGACGGGAATCCGGGCCGCGCCCAGGCGGGTGGTGGCGATGAAGGTCGCGGGGAGGCGGCGGTTCTCCTCGGTCAGGGCGTTGCGCAGGACGCGGTGCGGCCGGGCGGGCCAGCCGATGTCGTAGCGGCCGGTGACGACGGTGTCGTCCGCGCGGGCTTCGACGATCCGGCGTTTGAACAGGGGGTGGGCCATCGACTCGGTGGTGGGCACGAACACGGTGCCCGCCATCGCGCCGTCGGCCCCGGCGCTCCGGGCCCGCGCGAGATCCGCGCCCGTCGCGACGCCGCCCGCCATCGCGATCACGGCGTCGGGATGCCGGGTCCGGACGGCGTACAGCAGCTCGGCCACCGGCAGTTCGCCCAGCAGGTGGCCGCCGGCTTCGGTGCCTTGGAGGACGAGTACGTCGGCTCCCAGCCGGAGCGCGGCACTCGCGTCGTCCGGTGTGCCGATCTGCACCACGAGGGGGCGGCCGGTGCGTGTCACGTCCCGGGCGGCGTCGGCGCCGGGGAGCCCGAAGGTGGTGACGTAGCCGTTGTCCGGCAACTCGCCCAGAGCGGCGTCGAGTTGGGCACGGCACAGCTCGGGGGATGCGACCTCGGGGATGACGTTGACCCCGAACGGCCGGGACGTGGCGGCGGCGATCTCGCGGACCGCTTCGCGTATCCGGTCGGGCGGCTCCTTGTAGAGCGCGAGGGTGCCCCCGGCGCCCGCCCGGGAGACCTCCGTACACAGCCGGATGCCCGCGACACCGCCCATTCCGGCCTGGATCAGCGGGAGTTGAAGGCCGAGCAGGGCCCGCAGCCGATTCATCCGGCGTCCCCGGCCCGGAGTACGGCTTCGGCGGCGGCGCGCAGGTCGCCTTCGAAGTGTTCGTCGAGCGTGTGCACCCACCGTTCGAGTCCGAAGGCGACACAGCTGGTGTAGGCGGGCCTTCCCGCGTAACCGATGGCGCACCGCTCCCCGAAGAAGTTGCGGTGCTGGTTCATGGAGGCGACGGCGGTGCCGTCCGTATGCGCGTACTCCTCCTTGACCGGGGCCAGTCGCTGCATGACGCCGCGCGCCCCGTCCTGCTGGAAGAAGGGATCGGTGGCGGGCCGGCGGGCCAGGTCGAGTCCGAGGGCCGCGGTGAAGAGGGCGAGCCGCTTGTGGTGTCGTTCGAGGTGGTCGCGGGCGTGCTCCGCCGAGCCGACGCAGATGATCTCGCGCATGGTGAAGCCCCAGAGGCGGCGCAGTCCGTCGTAGTGGTCCTCGTGGCGGAAGCACTGGGCGACGGTCGTGATCAGCAGCGGGTCGTCGGCCGCGGTGTCCGCGAGGTGCAGGAAGGCGCCGTAGCAGGCGGCCGACGGCAGGAGATGGTGGGCGTCCACGAGGTCGTCGGCCGCGACGGGGCCCTCGGTCGCCGCCGTGGTGTGGCGCTCCAGCCGGTCGGGCCGGATGCGGGAGACCGGCGCTCCCAGATGCGGGAAGTTAGCGAAGTAGTCGAGCGTACGCAGGTCCTCCGCCCGCAGCAGCGGGGGGAAGGACATCCGCTCGGCGCCGGCCTCCGCGCCCCACCCCGCGAACACGTCGTCCAGCGCGCGTATCAGCGCGGTCGCGGGCTCGCGGAACATGGCCAGTCCGTGCTCGGCGGTCCAGGACGCTCCCCGGCCCCTGGCGTCAGCGCGCGGCATCGAGGACCCCGATCCGGGTGAGGAAGTCCGTGGTCTTGCGCAGGACTTGGGCGTGGGCCGTGTGCCGGGCCGGGTGCGCGAGCAGTCGCTTCCGTACGGCGAAACCGTCGGGGATGCCCGCGTCGCGGTACACGGCCGGGCTGTAGAAGGACTCCATCATCGTGGTGAGGTAGCGGCCGACGTAGTCACCGGTGGCCCGGCGGACGGCCTCGTCCGGTTCCGCCGCGCACAGGCGCTGCCAGAGCAGCTCGACCAGGCGCCGGCCGAACGCGATGTGCCGGGATTCGTCCTGGTGGTGCAGGCGGTTGATGTGGCGGATGGTGGGATGCAGCCTCTCGTCACCGGCGAGACGCACGTTGTAGTGGTCGACGATCTGCTCGAAGACCAGGATGCGTACGAAGACCAGGAAGTTCTCGACCGCCGGGTCGCGCGGGGGCTCGGGCAGGCGCAGCTTCTTGTCGGGGTAGATCTTGTCCGCGTACGTGAGGCAGAACGTCGCGAAGAACCACATGTGGTCGTTCTCCTCACCGATGAAGTGGTGGAAGAACTCCGAGGGCGCCCGGAAGCCCGGGGTGTGGACGCGTCGCATGACCTCGATGAGCAGGTCCCGGATGCCGTGCACGTTCAGGCTGTAGAAGTGGACGCTCTCCCAGCGGCTCAGATCGAGCAGTTGGCGGGGAGTCAGCGCGTCCATCAGGTCGGTGCCGTGGACGGTCAGCAGTTCCGGGGACATCCAGAACTCGTCGGTGGGGATCGTCTCCGGCCAGTCGAAGGTGGTGAAGGGGTTGTAGTAGTCCTCGGTGGCCTTGTCGGAGAGACGGTCCAGCAGGGCGCGGAACTCGGCGCTGTCGTCGGTGGCTTCGCCCGTGCCGTCGGCGGGCCCTCCTCCTTGCCGGGTCAGACCTGCCATGTGATGCCCTCCAGTAATGCCCGGTGCAGTTCGGGGGTCGAAGCCGCCACGCAGGAACGCTGGTTGAGGACGCTCAGATCCGTCAGCGCCGTCTCACCGAGCGGTTCGCCGTACGCGTCGGTGATGACCGCGCCGGCCTTCTCGGCTAGGAACACCGCCGCCGCGATGTCGTACGGGAAGAGATGGAGCACCCGTCCGTTTCCGGCGCGCTCGAACTCGGGCAGCAGGGCCGGGGTGTCCCGCAGCAGCCGGTTGCCGATGTCGACGTACGCGTCGAGCTGACCGGTCAGCAGCCGGGAGATCGAGTACGTGGCGCTGTTGAAGACGAAGACGCCGCCGGTGTTGGCGGAGCGGTCGATGAGATGGCCGTAGGCGCCGGTCATCAGCCGGGCCGGGTGGCCGTTGAACTCGATGGACCAGAACATCCGCGTCAGATCGGTGTTCGTGGTCAGGGCCGGTACGGCGGCGGGGCCGTAGCCGTGGGCCTGGACGGTGTCGGTGTCCAGGTCGCCGTACAGATAGGCGCCGGTCCCCAGCTCCATCAGGAGCGCGTGCTCGACGTCGGCGATACGCGGGCGGTCGGACATCCGGGCGACGGCCACCGAGACGGTCGCCGATTCGAGCCCGGCGACGGCCGGCCGGGTGCCGTCGATGGGGTCGACGACCAGGAGGTGTTCGGGGCGCTCGCCGTGGAACTGGAGCCCGCGGTCCTCGGAGTAGACGGCGACCGGCAGGCCGGCGTCGGCGACGTACTTCCAGACGGCCGCCTCCGCGACGTCGTCCAGCCCGAACTGCGCGTCGCCGCCGGGCGAATGGCCTCGTACGAGCCGGCTGCCCGCCTGGTCCCGCGCGGCCAGCACCGCCTCGCGTACGCACGAGGCGAGGGCGACGACATAGTCCTTCATGCCACGTTCCGTCATGCTGCGCTCCTTCATCGCGCGTTCCTTCATGCCGCGTTCCTTCATGCCGCGTCCGCGGTGAAGAGGGCGTCGAGCCGGTCGCAGAGCAGGTCGGCCTCGGCCCGGGTGAGCACGAGCGGTGGCCGGATCTTGATGACGTTGCCGCGTCCGTAGCGGGAGGTCCGCAGGATCAGGCCGTGCTCCATGCCCCGCTTGGCGAGTGCCTGCGCCCGTTCGCTGTGCGGGCGGCCGTCGGCGTCCCCGATCTCGATGCCGATCATCAGGCCGAGGCCCCGGACGTCGACGATGTGGGGGTGGGCCGCGGCGAGTTCCCGGAGCCGGGTCAGTACGTACGCCCCGACGTCGCGCACGTTCTCCAGGAAGCCGGGCCGGGCGATGACGTCCAGGGTCGCCACGGCGGCCGCGGCGGCCAGGGTGTTGCCGCCGTAGGTGAAGGAGTGGTGGTCGGCGTCGAGCCCGGACATCCGCTCGTCGGCGACGATGGCGGCGACCTGGGCACCGGAGCCGCCCAGCCCCTTCCCGGTGGTCAGGATGTCGGGGCGGACACCGTAGTGCTCCGCCGCGAACATCCGGCCCACCCGCCCGATGCCCGTCTGTATCTCGTCGAAGATCAGCGCGATCCCCCGCTCGTCGCACAGGGCGCGGAGCGCGGCGAGATACCCGTCGGGCGGCACGATGTTCCCGCCGCTGCCCGATATCGGCTCCACCACGACGCACGCGACACTGCCCGAGCTGGCGTGGTCGAGAAAGTCGTGGAGGCGTTCGACGCAGAGCAGTCCGCAGCTGTCCGGGGTCTGCCGGTAGAAGCACCGCAGACAGTAGGGGTCCGGCACGTGGAGGACGCCCGGCATGAGGTGCGGGAAGGGGGCCTTGCGGAAGGACTCGCCCGACATGGTCGTCGTCATCATGGTCTGGCCGTGATGACTGCGGAAGAGAGTGACCACATCCCTTCGCCCGGTGGCCAGTTGAGCCATCTTCACCGCGCCTTCGTTGGCGGTGGATCCTCCCGAGACCTTGAGATGCACCTTGGTGAGATTCTCGGGCGTGACTTCGACCAGCCGTCTCACCAGTTCGTTGACCGGTCCGGTCTGGAAGGTCGACGTCACATGGACCAGTCTTTCGACCTGGTCACGCAGCGCCTTGACGACTTCGGGATGGCTGTAGCCGAGGCTGAGATTGAAGGTGCCGGACGCGCAGTCGATGTATTGATGGCCGTCGGCGTCGTACAGATAGACACCTTCGCCGCGGTCCATCAAATAGTCACTGACCGGGTAGTAAATCGAATCCTGGACGCGCCTCACGTCGACCACGCGTACCGGCTCAGATGTCCAGTACGAAGGTGAATGAAGCGTTCCACCCCTCGGGGGAGTCCGTCACATCCATCAGGCATTCCGGTCGGTAGTACTTGTCGAGGTGATTACGTCGTTCCTGCGGGAAATACAGCATCGTGGTCAGCACCTCTCCGCCGGGCGGCTGGACCTTGACGTGCACGTGGCGCGTCCGGCCGGGGTACACGGCCGGCAGTACGGTCTCCAGCTGCCACTTTCCCTCGTCGTCCGCGAAGAGATGGCCGCGGAGACGGAAGCCCTCCTCGTCGTACTCCCCCTCGTCCCCGACCTGCCAGAAATCAAGGAGGGCCTTGCCCACGGGCTTTCCGTCGGACGTGACGACACTGCCGTGGAGAAGCAGCGGCGTACCCCCGTCGACGTCTGCCCGGAAGTTGGGTTTGTGCGGGGTGTCGGGCTTGTAGTACGGCCCTTCCTGCTGCTCCGGAGTGGGCGGAGTTCCATTGCACTTGACCGTCGGAGTCGGAGTCAGCCTCGCCTCGATATCCACTGCGGAAATCCTCTCCTACGCAAAGGATCATTCGGTCTTACGGAAGAGTAACCGCTCCCGTATGCGAGGAACAGAGCGCATCTCTCCATCAATGAGCGAGTACCGGCCAAAAGCGCGGACCGGAATATTCAGTTATCAATTGCGGGGCCGAACTCCTCGGCCAGATGCCGGTGCAGAGCGTCGCGCGCGCGGAGGAAATAGGCCTCGTCCGGTGGCGCCGTGAGAATGTCGGCCAGGGTGAAGAGATCGAGAGCCCTGCTGAGTGCGCGCCAACCCGGCCGCAGGAGACCGCCCCCGTCTGCGTCACCGTTCCGGCAGCCGGCGACGAAGCCGTCGGCGAACTGCGGCGGGTAGAGATGGGCGAAGCGCAGCATGTTCCCCACGTCGTACAGCGGTGATCCGCTGAACGCCTGCTCCCAGTCCAGTACGGCCCCTACCCGCCAGCGGCCCTTCTCCTGACTGACCAGCACGTTCTTGGGGTTGAAGTCGTGGTGCACCAACCGGTCGTGGCCGCGTACGGCCGCGACATGGTGAGCGGTGCGGGCGGCGAGTCCGCGCAGGGCGTCGGCGTCGGCCGCGGTGAGCGGGCAGCCGGGCCGGGCGCTGTCGAGGCACCGCTCGACGAAGGGGAGCAGTTCCGTGTCGCTCGCGCGGCCGGCCGGAGTCAGCGTCTCGTCGTGGAAGTGGCCGGGACCGGCCACCTCCACCAGGGAGATACGGGCCAGCGTCTCGCCGACGGCGGCGCCCAGTTCGGCCGCGTCGGCCGCTCCGGGACGCCGGGCCAGCAGCGCGTCGAGCGGGACACCTTCGACATGGCGGTACAGCAGGAGGGGAACTCCCGTGGCGTGCCCGTGCGGATCGGTGGCGACCAGATCGGCCACGGGTACGGTGGCGGCCACCCGCCGCAGCAGCGCCGCCTCCACGGCGCAGGTGTTCCTGCGCGTACGGGTCCCGCTCGGGCGGTGGCGCCGCAGGACGTACCGCTCGCAGCGCTCGTACGGCTCATTCCGCCCGGTCACCGTGGTGAGCAGCAGCATCTCGTTGGTGGAGCCGCCCTTGAGCGGGCTGATACCGGTGATGCCGACGCCCGGCAGTGCCTCTTCCGCCAGCCACCGCCAGGTGGGACCGTCCAGACCGAATCGGTCGCCCTTCCCCATGCGGATCAGCCTTCGCCGTGGGCGGCCAGCTCCGCCAGGACCAGACCGCCCGCCGGACCGGCCAGTCGGCCGAGCGCGGCGGGGACCACGAAGTCGTCGGACGAGTGCTCGGCCAGCCCCGGATAGCCCGCGAGGGTGCGTGCCAACTCGGCGCGCAGCATCGGGAAGAGCCCGGACAGGACGGCCAACCCGCCCCCGATCACGATGCGTTCGGGCGCGATCGTGTAGACGATGTTGCGCAGCCCGGCGGCGAGGTAGGCCACCTCCATGCGCAGCGCGCGGTCCAGGGTCTCGCCCGTCAGCCGCTCGGCGGGGCTTCCCCAGCGGGCGGCCACGGCCTCACCGCCCGCCATGCCTTCCCAGCAGTCGCCGTGGAACGGGCAGGTGCCGGGGAAGTCGTCGCCCTTGACCCGGGGCACCGTCAGATGCCCCATCTCCGTGTGCACCAGGCCGTTGATGACGCGCCCGGCGACGACCGCGCCGCCGCCGATGCCGGTGCCGACGGTGAGATAGACGTACGTGCCGTAACCCCGCGCGGCTCCCCAGCGGCCCTCGCCCAGTGCCGCGCCGTTGACGTCGGTGTCGATTCCCACGGGGACGCCGAGCGCCGCCGCGAGCGTGCCGACGATGTCGACGCCGGTCCAGCCGGGTTTGGGGGTGGGCGCCAGGCGTCCGTAGCCGGGATGCGAGCGACGCAGTTCGAGGGGGCCGAAGGACGCGACGCCCACCGCGTCCAACGGGGCGGCGGCGGCGGCCTTTTCGAAGAAGGCCACCGCTCTGGCCAGGGTGGGGGCCGGTTCCCCGGTGGGGAACCGGATCTCGTCCTCGATCCGGTCGGGTGCCGATCCGACCAGGCAGACGATCTTCGTACCGCCGGACTCCATCGATCCCAGACGCAGCTCACTCACGCGACCACCGGCCAGCCGTCGGCGCCGCTCGGGCGCGTGTCGGAACGCAGGACCACTTTCATGGCGTCGTACCGCCGGCCCGCCGTGGCGTCACCGGACCCGCTGACGCCGCCGAGCGCGCCGAGGGCCTCGTCGTACGCGTCGAGCGGGAACTCGTGTGTCACCAGGCGCTCCAGCTCCAGCCCGGCCGCCAGGTCGACGGCCACGGGGAAGGTGTCCCCGCGGAAGTCCCCCGCGCCGATGACGCGGATCCCGCGGTTGGTCAGCCGGAGGGGCGACAGCGGCACGCTGTAGCTGTCGTCGAAGCCCATGACGACGATCCGGCCGCCGTCGTCGACGATGCCGAGCGCCGCCCCGAGGGCGAATCCCGTCGTCTCGAAGACCACGGACGAGCGCTCGCCACCGGACGCCTTCACCACGGACTCGACGGACTCGGCCGAGTCCGCGCCGGACACCTCCGCACCGGAGACATCCACGACGGACACCTCCGCGACGCGCTCGAACAGCCGGCGTGCCTGGGACAGCCGGTAGCCGTCCTTCTCGGCGACGGTGACCCGGCGGGCGGTCCTCGCCGCGACCATCGCGGTGAGCGTGCCGATGGGGCCCGCGCCGAGCACCGCGACGCTGTCGTCCACCGTCAGGGACGCCGCCTGCACGTTGTTGATGACACAGGCCAGCGGCTCTATGAGAACCGCCCGCCGGAACGGCATGTCCTCGGGGAGCCGCTGCACGAACCGCTCCGGCAGCACCACACGGTCGGCGTACGTGCCGTCCCTGTCCACGCCGACCTCCGTACCCGCCTTGTTGCGGCAGAAGTTCGTCGCGCCGCGCCGGCAGGGGACGCACCAGCCGCAGTACAGCGTGGGATTGACCACCACACGGTCGCCCGGTGCGAGCGACCGCACGCCGGCGCCCACCTCGTCGACGAGGCCGACCGACTCATGGCCGAGCACGACACCGGGGCGGGCGGGGAAGCGGCCGAGCAGGATCTTCCGGTCGGTGCCGCAGATGCCTGTGCCGACGATGTTCACCACCACGTCGTCGTCGTGGCCGACGCGTGGCGCGGGGTGCTCCCGCAGTTCGACCGAACCCGGTTCCAGATACACGAGAGCGCGCACAGGTACCTCCCCATCGGTGTCCGGTGACGAGTGTCACCGGAGCCGTGCAAGGCAAAGCCGTGTTCGACCGTCGACGCTAACGCAGACCCAACTGCCGGGAAACAGCGCCTATCAGCCGTTGTCGGTGGCCACCTCATGGACTTCTCCACGGACCCACTATGTGACACAGGTCACTGGTTTATGAGAACCCGGCGCGCCGGTCCCACGTCTGGCGGGTGTGAGACCACGTAGAAGGAAGCTCTCGGAGCTGGACGAGGAACAGCTCCTGCGCAGGGTCGCGACCGGCGACCGGGGCGCGTTCGACGAGCTGTACCGGCGTACCTCGCCCTGGCTGGCGGTGCGGCTGCGGCGCCGCTGCGCCGACGAACAGATCGTCGCCGAGGTCATGCAGGAGACCTATCTCGCCGTCTGGCGCGCGGCGGGCGCCTTCGCCGGAAGTGCCGTCGGCGGCAGCGGTGTCGGCTGGCTGTGGACGATCGCGGCCCACCGTCTGGTCGACGCCTTCCGGCGCCGCGCCCATCACGCCGAACCGCCGGTCGCCGCCGCCGAACGCGGCACCGCCCCGGCCGCCGAGGACGAGGCGCTGGCCGGAACCGTCGGCGGCGACGTCGGGGACGCGCTGCGGACCCTCGCACCGGAACTGCGGCTGGTGCTGCGGGCCCTGGTGCTCGACGGCCTGTCGGTGCGCGAGACCGCCGTCCTGCTCGACATGCCCGAGGGCACCGTCAAGACCCGTGCCCGGCGGGCCCGGATCGCGATGAGAAAGGCACTGACATGAGGGCGGCCAGGAGTGAGGGAAGAGGTACGGAGCATCCGTCCGGCAGGCTGGTCCGCGGTTACGCGCACGGCGACGCCGACTTGTCGGCCGACGAGGCGTGGGCGGTGGAGGCCCACCTGGAGCGGTGCCCCGGCTGCCGCCGGCGGCTGGCCGCCCTCGCGGCCGAGGTGCCCGCCGTCACCGCCCTGCTCGCCACCGTCCGCGCCGGCCTGGAACCGGACCTCGACGGCCCGGCCCCCGCCCCGCGCCGCCGGCGCCGCGCCGCGATCTGGGCCGCCCCCGTGCTCGGGCCCTGGCTGGCCATGGTCATCGGCGTGAGTGTCGTCGCGGTGCTGCTGGACCGCACCGCCGACTGGACCCGCACCGTACCGACCGTACTGCTGCTCGCCCCCGCCCTCCCGCTCGCCGGGGTCGCCGCGGCCTGGTCGCGCGGCCTGGACCCGGCGTTCGAACTGACCGCCGTCACGCCCCGGGCCGGACTGCCCCTGCTGCTGCGGCGCACACTGACCGTCCTCGCCGTCCTGCTCCCCGTCCATCTCGCCGCCGGTCTGCTGACCGGTGTCGCCCTCGCGCACTGGCTGCTGCCCTCGCTCGCCCTCACCGCGACGGCGCTCGCCCTCGGCGGCGTCATCGGCGTCGGCCGCGCCACCGCCGTGCTGGGCGCGCTGTGGACGGCCGCGGTCCTCGCCCCGGCGGTCGCCCTGGACCGCGCACCCCTCCTCCAGCCCGAGCGGCTGCCCGGCTGGGCGGCGGTGCTCGCCGTCGGAGTCGGCGTCATCCTCGCCCGGCGCCGGGCGTACACCACCCCGGGGGCCCCGCGTTGACCCCACTCACCTCGCCCACCCCACTCACCTCCCTCACCTCCCGGAAGGAGCACCGGATGAGGACGACCACGCCGAGCGGCATGTCCGACACCGCGCCACGCACCTACGCCCACGAGATCCACGCGACCGGCCTCACCGTCCGGGTGGGCCGCGACCGCGTCGCCGTCGACGGGCTCGACCTGTCGCTCGGCACCGGCACCCACGGCCTGCTCGGCCCCAACGGCGCCGGCAAGACCACCCTGATCAGGGCCCTGGCCACGGTGCTCCACCCCACCGGCGGCGACCTGGAACTGTTCGGCCACTCGGTACGCGACCGGAGCCACCACCGCGAGCTGCGCCGCCGCATCGGCTACCTGCCGCAGGAGTTCGGCTACTACAAGCGGTTCACCGTCCGCGAGTTCGTCACCTACATGGCCTGGCTGAAGGAGCTGCCCGACCGCGACATCCCCGGCGCCGTCCAGCGCGCCGTGGAACGCGTGGGGCTGGCCGACAGGGCCGACGACCGGCTGAAATCGCTGTCGGGCGGCATGGTGCGCCGCGTCGGTATCGCGCAGGCCGTCGTCAACGACCCCGCGGTGCTGCTGCTCGACGAGCCGACCGTCGGTCTCGACCCGGCGCAGCGCCTCCAGTTCCGCGCGCTGTTGCAGGAACTCGGTCGGGAGAGCTGCGTCGTGGTCTCGACCCACCTGGTGGAGGACGTCGCCGCCGCCTGCACCGACGTGGTGCTCTTCGACCGGGGCCGGCTCGTCTTCCAGGGCACCCCCGACGCGCTGGCCTCGGCCGGCACCCCCGACCAGCCGGGCGACAGCCCCCTGGAACGCGGCTACTCCGCGCTGCTCAGCAACTCCGACCAGGGAAAGGGCAGTTGGTGAACCTCCGCGTCCTGCGCACCGAACTCCTGCGCTCCGCCGCCCCCTGGGCCGGCCTCGTCGTCCTGGCCGGCGGCCTCGGATTCCTGTACGCCCTGAACGGACCCTGGTGGGGCACGTCCGTGCAGTGGACCGACCAGTGGACTCCGATGGCGCTGTGGACCCGCGTCGTACTCGCGTACGTGTGGCCGCTGGTCGGCGGTGTCGGCGCCCTGTACGCGCTGCGCGACCACCGCTCCCGGATGCCGGAGCTGCTGACGTCCACCCCGCGGCCTGCCTGGCAGCGTGCGGCGGCGCCCGCGACGGCGATCACCCTCGCGCTGACGGCCGGATTCGTCGCACTGCTGCTGTGGGGCGGCGTTCAGGTGGCGCTCGGTACGACCACCGTCACCTCCCTGGGCTGGCTGCCCATCTCGGCGGTCGCGCTCCTCGCCCTCCTGGCCGCCGCGCTGCTCGGTATGGGGGCGGCGCGGACCCTGCCGTCACCGCTGACCCCGCCGTTGGTCGTGGTCCTGCTTCTCGCGGTGAACATCACGCTGATGCAGAACAGCGACGGCCGGCTGCCCGCCGCCAACACCGCGCCCCACCTCCTGTCGCAGCTCTCCCCCGTGGTGGCCCAGCCCCGGCAGGTGCTGCTCACCCTCACCGGCGCCGTACACCTCGGCCAGGCGCTGTGGCTGCTCGGCCTGTCGGCCACCGGGTTCGCGCTGCTGACCGCCACCCGCGCCCGGGCCCGGCTGACCGCCGTGGTGCCCGCGCTGGGCGGAGCCGTACTCGCTCTGCTGGTGCTGCCGGGCGACCCGGCGGGCAGCTACCGGGTGGACACCGCCGCCGCCTCGCCCGCGTGCGAGGGACCCGTGTGCGTCAGCGAGATCCGGCACGACCGGCTGGCCGCCCTCGCGCCCACGGCCACCGAGGCACTGCGGGTGCTGGACAAGGCTCTCGGCGACGACGCGCCCCGCCGCGTACGCGAAGAGACCGCGCCCCGTGCCCTGATGGAGAACCGGCGGCTCGAAGCGGACTCCGTCCTCTTCAACTTCGAGGACCCGCAGATCGGCGCGGCGAAGGGCGGCCAACTGCTGCGCAGGCTGGTCGGCGAGGGGATCGCGCCGAGCTGTACGGCCAGCACCGCCCGGGAGTTCGGCAGCGGCGAAACGCTCGTGGTGCAGAGCGTGCTGGCGAGCTGGGCGCTCGGCGAGTTCCGGGTCATCGACGCCGATGTGTACGACGCCGACGAGTACCGCGCATCCACGCGGCAGACCTGGGAGCGGTTCATGGCGCTGAGTCCGGCCGAGCGGCGGAGCCGGGCGGCCGAGGTGCGCGAGGCGGCGCTCGGCTGCGAGTTCACCTATCCCGACGAACTCGCCGGGGGTTCGGCGCGATGAACCGGCCGATGATGAACCGGCCGATGATGAACTGGCCGATCCTGTACGCGCGTTCGCGCGGGCTCCCGGCGGCAGCCGCCGCCCTCCTCGGCACGGCGGCCCTGCTCGGGGCGGCCGTGGCGGCAGGCGACGGCGCCACCGACCCCCGGCTGATCGCGCTGGCCGTCGTGGCCGGTGTGACGGCGGCGGCCCCCGGACTCGGCGGCCAGGACGCCGGCCTGGACCGTACGGCGGCGATCCGCTGGTGGCCCAGGCGGGCGGCGCACGTGGTGCTGATCGCCGCCGCCGTCGCGGGCACCCTGCTGGCGGCGCAGACGGCCGGGCAGCAGCCGACGGCCGCGTTCCTGCTGCGGGGCAGCGCCGGGCTGGCCGGGCTGGCAGCGCTCGGCGCCGTCCTGTTCGGCGCCACGTACGCGTGGCTGCCGCCCGTCGGCTGGCTGGCGCTCACCCTGTTCGTCCCGCACCCGCCCGGCGGCGTCACCGGCTGGCTGCTGGCTCCGGCCGGGTCCGGCTCCGCCGCGTGGACCGGTGCGGTACTGCTCGCCACCGGCACCGCCGCTTACGCGGTGTCCGGTCCGCGCGCGACGGCCCGCGCTACTTGCTGACGGCGAAGCGCATCAGGGCCTGCTCGTCGCCCTGCTTGATCTTGCCCGTCTCGTTGATGACCTGGAGCTTCCAGTTCGCGCCCTCGCGGACCGCCTTGGCCACCACGCAGCCGTTGTCGTCGCTGAGCAGGCTCGGCCAGATGTCGGCGACCTGCTGGACGCTGCCGCCCGTCGCGTCGTACACCTTGAAGCTGATGTTGCGCGCGCTCTGGAAGGAACTGCGCTTCTTGTAGGCGGCGGCGACGAACACGATCGACGTGATGTTGGTCGGTACGCGGGAGAACTCGACCGTCACCGTCTCGTCGTCCCCGTCCCCCTTCCCCGTCTGGTTGTCGCCGCTGTGCACCAGCGAGCCGTTGCCCATCGGGTCGAGGGAGTCCAGCCCGGCCAGCCGTACGGGGTCGGCGCCCTGCACCGCGATGGCTATCAGATCGAGGTCGGTGCCGGCCTTCTGGCGGAGCTTGCCAAGGATTCCACCGCTGCTTCCGACGGTCGGGTCCCAGGACACCCCGATGGACAGATGTGTCACCCCGTCCAGATCCGCGGGACCATCTTCCTTCGTAAGCGTGATCATGGTTCATCCTTCTGCTGGCCGGAACGCGATGACTGAAGTGTGCCTGGTATGCCCCACAAGCGGCCAGGCCGGGGGCCGACCGGGTCGGCCGGACGCGCTCGCGGCAGCGGGGCGGCGGCGGGTCAGCGTCCGGTCGCGCCGTCGATCAGTTCGCGGAGGATGTCCGCGTGGCCGGCATGGCGGCCGGTCTCCTCGATGAGGTGGGTGAGTGCCCAACGGACGCTGGGGGCAGGGGTGTCCGGCCGGGGGCGGGGAAGCGGTGCGCCCAGGTCGGCGCATCCGTCGAGTACGTCGTTGGCGCGCTCGACCGTCTCCCGGTAGCGGGCGACGACGTCGGCCACGCTGTCGGCGGGGGTGGCGTGGAAGGTCGACTGCCAGTCGGTGACCCGCTCCCCGAGGAACGTCGCGCGCTCGACGCCGTCGAGGTGGTTGAGCAGGCCGAGCAGATTCGTACCGGAGGGCACTCCCGCGGTGCGGACCGCCGGTTCCGGGGCGCCTTCGACCTTCGCGGCGATCGAGTGGCGCAGGTAGTCGAGGAAGCCGCGGAGCACCTCGGCCTCGGTGTGCCCGGTCCGGGGCGGCGGGGTGTCGCGGCGGGTGCGGCGGGGTGTGGTGGGCATGGTGCCTCCTCGCGGGATGCCGCGCCGCGTTCAGGCGGTGCGGCGGGACGGTCGCCCGGTCGGGTTCGAGGGGAGTGCGCGGGTGGTGGGCGGTGTCCGGGCATGCGTCGCAGTCTCGTCCGGCCCCCGCGAACTCGCACGGAAACTTGCGGTTCCGGCAAGATGACCGGGTGGACCGCGAATCGGAGGACGTGCTCGACGCCGTCGGGCCCCGGCTGCGGGCGCTGCGTCGTGAGCGCGGTATCACCCTCGCCGACCTCGCGGCGGTGACCGGCGTCTCGGAGAGCACCCTGTCCCGGCTGGAGAGCGGGCGGCGCCGGGCGACCCTGGAGTTGCTGCTGCCGCTGGCCCGTATGTACGACGTGCCGCTGGACGACCTCGTGGGCGCGCCGCGCACCGGCGATCCCCGGATCCATCTGAAGCCGGTACGGCGCTTCGGGATGGTCTTCGTCCCGTTGTCCCGGCGGCCGGGCGGCACCCAGGCGTTCAAGATGATCATCCCGGCCCGGCCGCGGCCGCTCGAACCGACCCCGCAGACGCACGAGGGCTTCGAGTGGGTCTATGTGCTCAACGGCCGGCTGCGGCTGCTGCTCGGTGAACGTGATCTGACGTTGTCGCCCGGCGAGGCGGCCGAGTTCGACACGTCCCTGCCGCACTGGCTGGGCAGCGCCGACGGCGGCGCGGTCGAACTGCTCATCGTGTTCGGCCCGCAGGGGACGCGGGCCCATCTCCGTACGCCGCCCGGCGAGCCCCCGTCACCGCACGGCTGAGAAGCGGCGCGCGCTGGGGACGAGCGCGGCCAGGGCCGGGGCGAGGAAGCAGACCAGCGCGCAGCCGGCGAGTACCGGCCGGGGGCCGAACGCGTCGATGGCGGGGGCGATGAGGACGAGGCCGAGCGGCGCCAGCCCGTACGACAGCATGAAGTCCAGCGAGGTGACCCGGGCCAGCCGGTCCGGCGCGACCTCGCGCTGGGTCGCCGTGAACCAGGGCACGTTGAAGAGTTCGATCCCGAATCCGGCGACGACGTAGGCGGCCACGACCACGACGGGGTGTACGGGGAACACCAGGCTCAGCGGTGCGAACCCGTACGCGGCCAGCCCGGCGAGCGCGGCCCAGCCCTGGGCGCGCGGGCGCCAGCGGGCCATGAGCAGGGCGCCGCCGAGGGCGCCCGCCGTGTACGCGGTGGTGGCCGCGGCGAGCAGGACACCGGTCTCGTACCGGTCGCGGCTGACCAGCGGCAGGGCGACGCCCGTCGCGGAGTAGCCGGTGGCGATGACCGCCGTCAGCGCGCCGAGCGTCGTCAGGAACCAGGGGTGCCTGCGCGCTTCGCGTATCCCGTCGGCGAACTCCGCGAAGAACGCGGTGTGTTGGCGCGGCGCGGCAGGCGCGCCCCGGGTGCCGGCGCCCGGGACGAGTGCCGCGACGAGCCACAGCAGCGCGATGCCGACCAGCAGCGCCCAGATGTCGAGCACCGTGCCGAGCAGGGCCGTCAGCGCGGGCCCGGTGAGGGTGGTGACGCGGACCGAGAGGGTCATGGCGGCGTTGGCCTGCTGCCTGCGGTCGGCGTCGACGACCTCGGCGGTCAGCGCCTGGAAGGCCGGCCGGCAGGCCCCCTGCCCCGCGCCCGCCACACCGGCGGCGACGCACATCAGCGGAAGCGAGGTGCCGAGGCCGACCGCGATCAGCGGGGCGGCGCCGGCCGCTGCCAGGCCCGACCACAGGACGACGCCCCGGCGGGAGTGCCGGTCGGCCAGCACCCCGCCGACGGGAACGGCCAGCAGGAATCCGGCCGTCCGGGCGGCCAGCAGCAGGCCGAGTCCGGTGGGGGACAGCGTGCGGTCGAGCACGGCGAGGCCGAGTACGAACGGCAGGGCCCAGGTCGCCAGACCCGACGCCGTGGTGCCCGTCCACAGCCTGAGGAAGGCGGTGTCGCGCAGAACGGACGGCGGGCGGGGCGGACCGTTTCTCGCGAGGACCGCTGGGGGCGATGTCGGCACGGCGGGGTGCTCCTTCGGTCGGGGCTGGCTTCTTGAAAATGATTATCGTTATAGTACGGGCTGCGCGACCGGCGACGGCCGCCCCCTCACTGCCCCCTACCGTCGAGGAGTTCCCCGAAGTGCGCCTGGATGTCTGCACCTTGGCCCGAGGAGACCGGGCATGACCGCGGGTGGCGCTCCCCCGCGCCCCGGCTCCGTCGAGGACCTGTTCGCCGCCGTACTGGCCGGGGAACACGGCCCCGACCCCGCCGGACTCGTCGCCACGAGCGCGTTCTGGCTGCACCACGGAACGCGGCTGGCGGGCGGTGACACGACCTATCTCAACCAGTACGTACTCGTCCGGCTCGGAGGTGCGTTCGGCGCGTGCGCCTTCGAGGCGGGTGAGGTCGATCCTGGTGTGTGCCGGGACGCGTCGGGCATGCCGTTGCACGTCCTCCTGCGGAAGGGCCCACGCCCGTTGCGGATCGCCGCCCTTGACGCCTACCTCGCCGAAGTCCAGCCGCACCGGGGTGCGATACGGGCCGAGGCCGTGCCGCTGCCCGCCGGCTCTCCCGAGGTCCGGGCGAAGGCACGGGACGCCGCCATCGCCGGTCTGCTGGACAGCCCGGACGGCGCGAAGGTCGGACTCATCGGTGTGGTCAACCCGTTGGTGGCGGCGATCCGTGAGCGGGGCGGGGTCCCGCTGCCGTGCGACTTCAACCTGCGGCGGACGCAGTGGGGAGACCCGGTCAGCGACGACATGGAGCACGTGCTCGGGAGTGCCGACGCGGTGATCGCCACCGGGATGACGCTGAGCAACGGCACGTTCGACACCGTCCTGTCGCGCTGCCGCGAACGCGGCGTACCGCTGATCGTCTACGCGCAGACGGGCAGCGCGGTGGCGCGGGCCTTCCTGGGGGCGGGGGTCGCCGCCCTGTCCGCGGAGCCCTTCCCGTTCTCGCAGTTCGACGCCGGGCCGACGACGCTGTACCGCTACCGCGCGGCGGACGACTCGTGACGGCGTACGGCGGTACGGGTGGCGGCGGCGCCGGTCGCGTCGGTGTCGGGTTCGCCGCGTGCCACCACGGCGAGATCCTGCAAGGCGTCTTCCTCGACGAGAACGACCGCCCCTGCGCCGGCCTGGTGACGATCCCGATGCAAGGACCCGGCACCCGCGCCGAGTTCACGCCCGGGCCCGGCAACTCGCCCGGACAGCTCACGGTGTACCCGGCCGACCGTACGAAGGCGCTGCGGGCGGCGGCGCTGGCGATCGAGGAGTGCGCGGCCCCGCGCGGCCGGGCACCGTGCCGAGGCGGGGAGTTGACCCTCAGCGGTGACGTCCCGCTGGGGCTGGGTATGGGCTCGTCCAGCAGCGACGTCATCGCCGCGATACGCGCGGTCGCCGACGCGTACGGCCTGCGACTGCCGCCCGCCACGATCGCCCGTCTCGCCGTACGTGCCGAGCGGGCGTCCGACCCGCTCATGCTCGGCGGCGGGCCACTGCTGTTCGCGCAGCGGGAGGGCCGCGTACTGGAAGTCCTCGGCGAAGCGCTGCCGCCCGCCGTCGTGGTGGGCTGCGCCCTCGGCGGGGGAAGCCCCGTCGACACCCTGTCACTGCCGGCACCACGCCACGACCACGAGGACGTACGCGCGTACGAGCGACTGCGCTCCCTGCTGCGGCGGGCGGTCGCCGACGCCGACACCGCGCTGCTGGGACACGTCAGCACCGAGAGCGCCCGCCGCGCCCAACGGGTGCGTGAGCAGCGGGAGTTCGGCCTGCTCGACCGGATCGCCGGGCGGGTCGGGGCGGTGGGGCTCCA
>NZ_MDCR01000160.1 GCF_001723055.1 Streptomyces niveus | reverse complement strand
GCGCCGCTAGCTCAGTTGGTTAGAGCAGCTGACTCTTAATCAGCGGGTCCGGGGTTCGAGTCCCTGGCGGCGCACGCACGGCTGAGGCCCCTTCGCATCACGCGAAGGGGCCTCGCCCGTTTTCCCCGTTTCGCGCCCCGCGCGGGCGCGGCCTTCGCGGCAACTTCACAGTCCGGCCACAGCTCCACCTCCGACCGGCACCTCAATCAGGGCATATGATACGCAAGTAGTATCTTTCACTCTTGCGATCTTGGCGGGGGTCGTAGAACCTATCCTGAAGCCGACGGGTCCAAAGAAGCGCGTGTTACTTGCAGTTGGGGCAGCTGAAGAATTCGCTCCGGTTTGCATACCGAGCGGGGTGGGGGTCCCGTTCATGGGCTGATGTCGCGTAACGACCTCATGCAACCGGAAGGTCCCCCATGCGTGTCTGTACCCACGGCGGCGGGCGACCTGCCGGACCGACCGACCAATCACGCACCAGCATGCGTGCGGGGGGATGACTGATGACGTCGACGCCGAACGGCGAGCGGCCGAACAACGACGCGTCCCGGACCACTCAGCTCCGGGTTCCCTCGCAGCTCAGGAATGCCAGGGCTCGTCTGCGGCCCAAGGCCGAACTGCCCAAGTACGACTACGAGCACTACAGCCGGCTCGCCGGGCCGCTCACCCAGCCCGACCCGAACAAGCCGTACAAGGTGCAGTACCGCTCGCTGCTCTCGCAGGAGCCGCACCGGATCCGGGCCGCCCTGCTCCTCGGCGCCGCCCCGCTCCTGTCCCTCGGCCTCTTCGCCTGGCTGATGCAGCCGCAGCACTGGACCGAGCGCGACCCGAACCTCAAGAACGACACGCTGCTCGTCCTCGACATCGTGATGCTCGTCTCGATCGGACTGATCGAGCTGTTCCGCACGATGAACGTGCTCTCCAACGCGCACGCGACGCTGGTGGCCCGTGACCCGGTCCCCGTCGTGCCCGCGAACGGCACCCGCGTCGCCTTCCTCACCTCCTTCGTGCCGGGCAAGGAGCCCCTGGAGATGGTGACGAAGACGCTGGAGGCCGCCGTCAAGATCCGCCACCGGGGGCTGATGCACGTCTGGCTCCTCGACGAGGGCGACGACCCCGCCGTCAAGGAGGTCTGCGCGCGGCTCGGTGTGCACCACTTCTCCCGCAAGGGCGTGGCGAAGTGGAATCAGGCGAAGGGCGCCCACCGCGCCAAGACCAAGCACGGCAACTACAACGCCTGGCTCGACGCGCACGGCGACGACTACGACTTCTTCGCCTCCGTCGACACCGACCACGTCCCGACGGCCAACTACCTGGAGCGGATGCTCGGTTACTTCCGCGACCCGGACGTCGGCTTCGTCATCGGCCCGCAGGTGTACGGCAACTACGACACGTTCGTCACGAAGGCCGCCGAGTCGCAGCAGTTCCTCTTCCACGCCCTGATCCAGCGCGCGGGCAACCGCTACGGCTCACCGATGTTCGTCGGCACGAGCAACGCCGTACGCATCTCCGCGCTCAAGCAGATCGGCGGGCTGTACGACTCGATCACCGAGGACATGGCGACCGGGTTCGAGATGCACCGCGCCAGGAACCCGCAGACGGGCAACAAGTGGCGCTCCGTGTACACCCCGGACGTGCTGGCCGTCGGTGAGGGCCCGACCGCCTGGACGGACTTCTTCACCCAGCAGCTGCGCTGGTCGCGGGGCACGTACGAGACGATCCTCAAGCAGTACTGGAAGGGCTTCGGCACACTGCCGCCCGGCAAGCTCTTCAACTACACGATGATGATCATCTTCTACCCGATGTCGGCGCTCAACTGGATCCTGGCGGCGCTGAGTTGCGCCCTGTTCCTGGGCATGGGCGCCTCGGGTGTGCAGATCGACCCGGCGATCTGGATGATGCTGTACGGCAACGCGTCCGCCCTCCAGATCGGTCTCTACATCTGGAACCGGCGGCACAACGTCTCGCCGCACGAGCCCGAGGGATCGGGCGGTCTCGCCGGCATGGCGATGTCCGCGCTGTCCGCGCCGATCTACGCGCGCTCGCTGCTCGACGCCGTACTGCGCCGCAAGAGCGGCTTCGTGGTGACACCCAAGGGCGACTCGTCCAGCCCGGACACGCTCTTCGGGACCTTCCGGATCCATCTGTTCTTCATTCTCGTGTTCGCCGGTTCGCTGGTCTCGTCCTTCTTCTTCGGACACGATCATCCGGCGATGATCACGTGGGCGTCCCTGGCGCTGCTGATCACGGCGTCGCCGATCATCGTGTGGCGGCTGGGGATGCGGGCGGAGAGGAAGAAGCGCCGGAAGCACGGGGCGCACCGTGGCGGCGGGGGTACGCCTCCGGCTCCGCCGCGACAGGCCCCGCCGCAGGCGGCACAGGCTCCGCAGACGCCGCGGACGCCTCCCGGGGCCCTCGACCAGACCGTACAGATTTCCCTTGGGGGACCTAAGCAATGAGTGCGCTTCCCGTCCGGCCGAACCACCGCAAGAACCGCGCCCGTCGCCTTGCGATAGGCGCCGCGGTGGTCGTCGTGGTGGCCGGGATGAACGGGCCGGCGATGTGGCGGTTCGGTTCGGAGCAGTACCACGACTACAAGATCAACCGGCCTGAGTACAAGGCCGAGAACGGCCACTGGGACTTTCTCGACATCCCGTCGAAGTACAAGATCAATTCGATCCACGCGTCGCTGCTGCACACCGGCAAAGTGCTGCTGATAGCCGGGTCGGGCAACAATCAGAAGAACTTCGACGCGAACAAGTTCGAGTCCGTCCTGTGGGATCCGGCCACGAACGACTTCAAGATGATCCCGACGCCCAAGGACATGTTCTGCTCGGGGCACACCCAACTGCCCGACGGCAAGCTCCTGGTGGCGGGCGGCACGAAGCGGTACGAGAAGCTCAAGGGCGACACCACCAAGGCCGGCGGCCTGATGGTGGTCCACAACGAGGACCCCGACAAGCCGATGACGCTGCCCGCGGGCACGATGTTCACCGGCAAGAAGAACGGCAAGACCTTCGAGTCCAAGGACCCGGTCCTGGTCGAGAAGGCGGAGAAGATATTCGACCCGGTGACCGGGGCCTTCCTGCGGACCGAGCCCGGACTGGGCCGGATCTACGTCGAGGCCAAGGAAACCGGGAAGAAGTACGAGACCGGCACCGAGGACAACTACCGGGTGCAGGGCATGAAGGGCGCCGACGCCCGTAACGTCTACGGCATCGCGCAGAAGCTCGCGCTCGACAAGAAGGACTTCCAAGGCATCAAGGACGCCTTCGAGTTCGACCCCGTCGCCGAGAAGTACATCAAAGTGGACCCGATGAACGAGGCCCGCTGGTATCCGACGCTGACGACGCTTGAGGACGGCAAGGTCCTCGCGCTGTCGGGCCTCGACGAGATCGGGCAGATCGTCCCCGGCAAGGACGAGATCTACGACCCGGAGACCAAGGAGTGGGAGTACACCGGCATCATCCGGAAGTTCCCCACCTACCCGGCGATCTTCCTGATGGACAACGGCAAGCTGTTCTACAGCGGCTCCAACGCCGGTTACGGCCCCGCCGACGTCGGCCGCAAGCCCGGCATCTGGGACCTGGACACCAACAAGTTCGAGAACATCCCCGGTCTGAGCGACGCGGACACCATGGAGACGTCGGCGACCGTCATGCTGCCGCCGGCGCAGGACCAGAGGTTCATGGTCATCGGCGGCGGTGGGGTCGGCGAGTCCGAGAAGTCCAGCGAGAAGTCCCGGCTGGTCGATCTCAAGGACGACAAGCCGGAGTTCAAGGACGGCGCCTCGCTCGACAAGGGCACCCGCTACCCCAGCGCCTCGCTGATGCCGGACGACTCGGTCCTGGTGACGGGCGGCGCGGAGGACTACCGGGGCCGCAGCGGCTCCAACATCCTCGAAGCGCGGATGTACGACCCGAAGGCGGGCGAGTACAAGCGCGTCGCCGACCCGCAGGTGGGCCGCAACTACCACTCCGGCTCGCTGCTGCTGCCGGACGGCCGCGTGATGATCTTCGGCTCCGACTCGCTCTACGCCGACAAGGCCAACACCAAGCCGGGCGTCTTCGAGCAGCGGATCGAGATCTACACCCCGCCGTATCTCTTCCGGGACTCCAAGCCGGCGCTGAGCGAGGGGCCGAAGCGGATCGAACGCGGGGGCTCCGGGGTCTTCAAGACGAAGGACGCGGCCTCGCTGAAGAGCGCGAGGCTGCTGCGGCCGAGCGCCGTCACCCATGTCACCGACGTCGAACAGCGGTCCATCGCGCTGGACATGGAGAAGACGGCGGACGGGATCGAGGTGACGGTGCCGGAGAACACCGCGCTGGTGCCGGCAGGCTGGTACATGATGTTCGTGACGGACGACAAGGGGACGCCGTCCGAGGGCGTGTGGGTCGAAGTGCCGTAGGCAGGGGTTCCGACATGGATCGGCGGGCCCGCACTACGCGTACGGGCCCGCCGATCCATCTCCGCCGCTCGGCTATTCGGCGTTGCGCGCCAGCTCCAGGGCGTACTCCGGATACCAGTCGCCCGCCTTCGGCCCGCCCTTGCAGTCGCCGTCCGACTCACCCGGGCGCTTGATCCACAGATACGCCTTCACCAGCGGGTCGCCGGTCTTGGTGGTCGGCGGCTCGCCGAGTGCGCGGCCCGGCGGGTTGCACCAGTTCTCGGCCGGATCGCCTCCCGTGTAGGGGCCGTTGCCGTTGCGGCTGGTGTCGATGACGAAGGGCTTGCCGCCGACCTTGGCCGACAGCTTCTTGCCGAACTCCTGGCTCACGTCGGTCGGGAAGAAGTTGGAGACGTTGACCGAGAAGCCGTCCGCCGCCGCGACGCCCGCCCGCTGGAGCGGCTCGAAGAGCGCGTCGGGCGACTGCCAGCCGGCGTTGCCCGCGTCCAGGTAGACCGTGGTGGCGGGCTGCTGCTTGAGCCGTTCGATCGCACCCTTCAGCAGGTCGTACCGCTCCTCGTGGAACTCCGGCGGCGTGCACCCGTCGACCAGGTGCAGCAGCGCGTCCGGCTCCAGCACGACCGTGGCCCGCCGGTCACCGATGCCCTTGGCGACCTTGTCGACCCAGTCCCGGTACGCGTTGCCGTCGGCGGCGCCGCCCTTGGAGAACTGGCCGCAGTCGCGGTGTGGGACGTTGTAGAGGACCAGCAGCGCGTCCCGGTCGGCCTTGGCCGCGGCCTCGGTGAAACCGCGGGCCGCGTCCTCGGGGTTGTCCGGGCCGATCCACTCGCCGACCGGCTGCGCGGCGATCTTCTTGATGAGGCCGGCGTTCTTGTCGTCGCCGTCCTTCGTGTACTCGGCGACCTGCTTGGCCGCGTTGCCGTCGGGGTTGACCCAGTACGGATCGGTGGCCTTGGGCTGCTGGCTCGACGCCGCGTTCTTCTCGCCCTTGTCCTCGCCGTCGGAGGAACAGCCCGCGACGAGCAGCGCCGCTCCGGTGGCCGCCGCGCACGCCGTCACTCGTAGTGTGCGACGCTCGCGACCGGTTCTACTGCCGTACATCAACTCCCCCTCGGTGCCCGTTCGTCGGAGCCGGCCCCCAGGCGCCCCGTACCTGCCGTTCCCGCTGCCCCGCCTGCTGCCCGCCTGCCCGGACAAGACCGGTCGAATCCATCCTGGCACACGGGTCGAGGCCGTAACGGCGCCTGTTCGGCGTTGTGCACGAGCTGTGACAGCGGTGCCGTGAGGGGGCCGGTTCAGCCATCGTGACGCGCCTCTTTCACACCGGTGAGGTATGCCGAGACGACCACGTTCGCCGTGTACGTACGGCTCTTGCGGTCGAAGGTCCCGCCACAGGTGATCAGGCGCAGTTCGGCGCGGTCGCGCTCGTGGGGGCCGTACACCTTCCGCGCGTCGAACCGCTCCCGGCTGTAGACCCTCACGTCGTCGATGGTGAATTCGGCGACCGAGCCGTCGGCCCGCGTCACCCGGATCTTCTCGCCGGGCCGGGCGGCGCTCAGGTCGTAGAACACGGCCGGTTCGGTGCGGGTGTCGACGTGGCCGACGAAGAGCGCGGTGCCCTTCGCGCCGGGCCGGGCGCCGCTCCCGTACCAGCCGACGGTCTCGGGCCGTTCGTACGGCGGCGGCTCGACCGCCCCCGTGATGTCGAGGCCGCGCGCGACGACGGGCGCCTCTATGCCGACGGAGGGGACGTCGAGGCGGCGCGGTTCGGCGGGCTCGGGCGAGTCCTTCGCCGCCGGCGGGCGCTGCTCCACCGGGCGGCCGACGGCGGCGACGTCGCCGGTCATGGGCGAGGAGTTACCGACCAGGCCGTCGACTCCCCAGCCCCAGAGGGCGAGCAGCAGCACGGCCCACGCGACTCCGGTGAGCAGTCGGCCCGATCCGGTCGGGCGGTGGGGGGTCGGAGTCTCAGCCATCTCAGTCGTCTCCGCCGTCTCGGTCGTCGGTCGTCGGTCGTGTGGTCGGGTCAGTCGGAGTCCCGCGCGGCGGAACGCTTCCGCCGCGCGCTGCGGACGGCCACGGCCACGGCGGCGACGCCGGCGAGGACGAGACCGATCACGGTGTGCGGGGTGCTGGGGCCCGCCCTGTCGGCCGCCATGTCGGTGGTGCTGGTCCGGCCGCCACCACCGGCGCGTACGGGGGCGACGGGCGAGGCCGACGCGGATTCGGAGGCGTGGGTGGCGGTGCCGGACGGCGGCGCGGAGGCGGCGGCCTTCTTCTCAGGCTCGGCGGAAGGTTTCGCGGAGGACGTCGGTGTGGGCTTCGCGGAGGACTTCGGCTTCGGCGTCGCTGAGGACTTCGGCTTCGGCTTGGCGGAAGGCGTGGGCTTGGCCGAAGGCTTCGGCTCGGGCTTCGGCTTGTGGTTCACCTCGACGACGCCCGCGCCCCGGTGGTCGTGCCCGTCGCACCAGACGTCGACCTGGTACTTGCCGTCCTCGGTCGACGACTTGATCTTCGCCTCGCCGCGCAGACCGTCGCGCCCCGCCAGCTCGGAGTCGGCGACGAAGACATCGGACCGCGCCGACGCCGAGCGGGGGTTCTCGCAGCCCGCGACCTTGATCTTCACCTCACCGCCGGGACGGACGGGGGACGGCGAGACCGTCGCCTTCACGGAGTCGTGGGCGTCGGCGGCGGTGGTACCGAGGACGGGGACCGCCACCATGGCGGCGACCAGCCCTGCGGCACGGAGAGCGAGCAAGCCTGAACGCATCGTGAACCTCCTGATGAAGGAAGCCTCACGCGTCGGGCCCGATCCCGCATCCGCAGCGAGCGCCTGAATGCCCCGTACACCGCTGTGACCAGCGCGTATCCAGTCGGACCCGCTCCACCAGACCGGCGATCAGGTCACCGGCGCTGCCTCTTGGCCTCCTTGGCGGCGGAAACCGCCCCCGACTGCCCGGCCTGGCGGGCGGTGGAGGAAACAAGCCCGGCGGCCGACGGCTGGAGCGTCGCGGCGTTCCTCCCCAGCGGATTGGGCAGTGTCTTCAGCTGCTCGAAAACAACTGGAATCCCCAGATGGTCACTGAATTTCTTCGCGATCGCCTCACCCCATTCCGCGATCTTCTCCGGAGCCTTGTCCGTCTCGGGCCTGTGGTTCTTGCTCATATAACGGCCCGACCGGTCGTTCGCCCTCGCCGATCTCGACTCCGGGTCGTAGCGGAACTCGCCGCTCATCGCGGCGTTCCCCGCTTTCGTCGCCCCATGAATCTTGAAATCGACGGCGATGGTCGGATGCCCCAGCCCGTCGATACCCTTCTTCAGGTCCTCCTGAGTCGGATATTCGATCCGCTGCTCCGGGTCCTCTTTCTGCTGTTGGTTCGCGGCCTTCCGCATCCCGCCGAGCACCTTGAGGAAATCCATCCGGCCCATGACCGAGAGCGCCTCTTCGCTGCCCATCATGACCTGCCAGTCCAGGACTCCCGGCCTGTCCGCGTCCTCGCGCAGAGTGGCCGAGAAATGCCAGACCGCGCCGGGCTTCCCATCAAGAATCGCTTCCCTGGGAATCTCGTCGAGCGACACCAGGAAGGGATTGACTCTGACCTGACGCTCGTCGTCCATTTCTTCGTCTTTGATTCGCTTGGGGGGTACGGACGTCCCGAGCGGACCGTTGTTGCGGGTCAGACGCCGACCGGCAGGCTCTTCCGAATGTGATGCTGCGGAATTCTCGGGCACTGCTACCTCACTTCATTGTCGCCGGATTCAGAGACACATCGGTTCCCTGGTGAATCTCCGATCAAGCGGAGGCAGACTCAAAGGAAACAGTGAGAGAAGGCACAGATGCGGGCCTTGCAGGAAGCGGAGGCGCCCAGCCTCTGCCAGGGCCGCGGCGACTGAATAGGATGGCGGCCTCGGAGCCTCCGGCCCCTCGGGGTCTCCGGGTGATCATCCCGTCGAGTCGCCTGGAGCGAGCCCGCATGATTGACCGCAAGCCCATCGAGTCATGGCTCACCGACATGGACGGCGTACTCATCCATGAGGGGGTCCCGGTGCCCGGCGCCGATGCCTTCATCAAGCGCCTGCGTGAGACGGGGCGACCGTTCCTCGTCCTCACCAACAACTCCATCTACACCCCGCGCGATCTGCACGCCCGGCTCTCACGCATGGGCCTGGACGTGCCGGTCGAGAGCATCTGGACCTCGGCGCTGGCGACGGCCAAGTTCCTGGACAACCAGCACCCCGGCGGCACGGCGTACGCGATCGGTGAGGCGGGTCTGACCACCGCCCTGCACGACGCCGGTTACGTCCTGACGGACGCGGACCCGGATTTCGTGATTCTGGGCGAGACCCGGACGTACTCCTTCGAGGCGCTGACGAAGGCGATCCGTCTGATCAACGACGGCGCCCGGTTCATCGCCACCAATCCCGACAACACCGGTCCCTCGCCGGAGGGTGCCCTGCCCGCGACCGGCTCGGTCGCCGCGCTCATCACCAAGGCGACCGGCAAGGACCCGTACTTCATCGGCAAGCCGAACCCCCTGATGATGCGCACCGGGTTGAACGCCCTGGGCGCGCACTCCGAGTCGTCCGCCATGATCGGTGACCGGATGGACACCGACATCCTGGCGGGACTCGAGGCCGGTATGGAGACGTTCCTGGTACTGACCGGGGTCACGGGCACGGCCGACATCGACCAGTACCCGTTCCGGCCGACCAATGTCGTGGATTCGATCGCGGATCTCGTGGATCTCGTCTGAGCCGGCAGGTCGAACAGACGGACCGTCAGTTGCCGGTGGCCGTCTTCCAGGAGTCGATGTAGCTGTCGAGTCTGGGCTCGATGCTCTCCCAGTTGGGCTCGAAGAGCGCGACGCCGTCGAGCAGCCCGGCCAGTTCGATGGCGTTCTCGTCGGTGGGCTTGACGTCCGTACGCGCGGGGAAGCCGCCGCCGATGCCGCTGACCTGCCTCTGGGCCTTCTCGGTGAGCATGTAGTCGAGCAGCTTCCTGCCGTTCGCGCTGTGCGGGGCGCCGTCGACGAGGCCGGCGCCGTAGTACATGGCGAACGTGGTCGGCTTGCCGCCCTCCTTCGCCGGGAACCAGATCGCGATGTTCGACAGGCTCTTGGACTGGTCGAAGTTGGTCTGGACATCGCCGTTCGCGATGAGGATGTCGCCCTTGTCGACCTTGGCCGCGAGCTTGAAGGTCGAGGGGGTGGGGCCGAGATTGTTCTCTTCGAGCTTGCGCAGATAGTCCATGGCCGGCTTCTCGCCGCCGAAGTCCTGGATGGCCTTGATGAGGAGTCCCGTGCCGTCACCGGCGACGCCGGGGGTCGAGTACTGGATCTTGCCCTTGTACTCGGGGTCCAGCAGCTCTTCCCAGGTGGCCGGAGGGTCCGTCAGTTCCTTCTTGTTGTATATGAAGCCGAAGTAGTTGTTGACGACCGACGTCCAGCGGTTGTCGGCGGACTTCCCCGAACCGTGCACCCGCTCCGAGCCCTTCGGGTCGTACGACGCCAACACCCCTTTCCGCTCCGCGTGTTGGATGTACGGCGGCAGGGCGACGAGGAGATCGGCGCGGGGGTCGCCCTTCTCACTGACGACCCGGTCGACCATCTTTCCCGAACCGCCTTCCACGTAGGTCACCTTGATGCCGGTGTCCTTCTCGAAGTCGGCGAAGACCTTGTCGTACCAGCCGTCACCCTTTACCCCCTTGAGCCCGTCGGCGCTGTAGACGGTGACGGTCTGCCCCTCCTCGCCCGCCGCGCCACCACCGCATCCGGCGAGCGCGGCGGTGAGGACGAGACTGCCGGCGACGGCGGTGAGCGGCGTGCGGAAGCTTCTGGAGGATCTGGTGGTGCGGGAGTTGAGCGGGTTGAGGGTGTGGCGGGGCATGACGGCTCGTATCTCCTAGCGGGAGGTGGCTCGGGGCGGGGCAGGGCTCGGTCCCGTACCGCTGTGCACAGACACGCCCGCTCACCACCCGTAGATCACATAGGACCCGCGGAAATGGCGATGTCGAGGACCACGCACGCGACTTCGTGGGTCGCGGGGGTGGTTCGGACTCCGGATTCGCTTCGTTCAGGCCCAGGACGACCCGAGAGTACCGCTCACGGGGCGGGTAGGCAGCGCCCGCGCAAGCGCCGCTGACACCGTCTCGATACGTGCGCGGGCG
>NZ_MDCR01000016.1 GCF_001723055.1 Streptomyces niveus | reverse complement strand
GGGCGGCGGGGTGTTCAACGGCGGGGCGTGGCTGACGATCGAGGGGCGCAGTGTCGACGTGCACTACCGCGATCTCGCCGTCGTCGAGCACGAACTGGCCGAGGCGCGGGAGGGCCGCTTCCACCTGGAGCCGCTGATGTTCCATCTCGCGGGTATCCCCAGCTATCTGGTCGTCGCCGAGCTGGGCATCAACCGGGTGCTGCGGGGTGAGCTCCCCCGCCCCGACTATCCGGCCGCGCTGCGCCGGACCGCGCCGGAGCGCTGGCTCGGCAACGCGCGTATGACCCTCGCGTACACGAAGGCCAACCACGTTCCGCACGGCCGGCTCACCGAGGTCGTCGGGAATCTCGCCATCGCCGCGACGCAGACGGCGCACGCCGTGCTGGCGGNNGCTGCTGCGGCGGGCGGGGCTGCGGGACGTCGACATGATCACCTCCGGGCTGAGCACGGATCCCGGGGAGCTGGCGGGCTCGGTCGCGGAGGCCGAGGCCCTGTTCGCCTCCGTTTCCGCGTACTGAGCGTGCCGCCGAGGGGCTGCGGCGGTCGGGGGTGCGGCCTGCGGCCCCTCGGATGCCGCACATATACCGGCGTTCGAATGGCGCAACGCGGACAGGTGTGGGTTTGTTGAAACAGCGCGTGCGTGCCGTTCACGCACCGTGACCAACACGGTGTGTGCCCACCCGTGACGTTCGACCCAAGGGAGCCGCGCCATGCCGCTCGACCCCACCACCCCCTCCGACAACGACCACTACTACGAAGAGCCGGTCCGTCCGGACGCCGAGAGGCGCGCCGGATCGCGGGACCCGGTCGACGAGTCCGGCGAAGAGCCCATACGCACGCTGCTCTGGACGGCCGCCACGTACCGGCCGCTGGAGGAAGTGGCCGCGCTGGTGATGCTGCTGAAGCGGACCGGTGAAGTGCCCAACCCCGGTGACGAGGCCCTGCGGGTCGCCGCCGTGGCCCGTCCCATAGACGAGGTCATGCAGCTCGTCGGGATGCTGAACGAGCCGCCGCACGAGATCGACGAGGCCGATACGACGCTGCGCGCGGCGGCCGTCGGCCGGCCGATCGAGGAGGTGGCCCAACTGGTGTCGTTCCTCGGCACGCGCGAGAACGAGCCGCCCTTCGCGACCGCCCACCGGGACAACGGGCGCGGGAAGCCGGCGCCGACCCTGTTCGCGCGGCCCGCCGAACAGGACCGGCGTGACGCGTACGCGGGCTCCCCGGAGAAGGACGAGCGCGAGGACCGCGAGAGCTTCGAGGAGCAGGCGGCCCGCGCCGCTCGCGGCGGCGCTCCCTCGCCCGCGTCCGCGCCCTCGCCCTCGCCCGAGTACGTCGCGCCGTGGACGAGCGCGCCGGCCGGTCCGCCGCCCGAGGTTCCGCGCCTCGCCCCGGCCGCCGACCGCCGCCCCCGTGGCGGCGCCCGAAATCGTCGTACGGAATCGTTCACCCTGCGCTCCTCCGTGGAGTCCCCGCTGCGCTGGCCCGCCGCCGCCGCGCTGCTGGCCTGCGGTGTGATCCATCTGCCGACGGACTTCGCCGCTCTGCGGTCCGGCGGGTACGCGGACGCCGTCGCGCTCGTCGTCACCGCGCTCTGCCTGGTGTTCGGCGTGTGGCTGGCGGTGGCCGACACGGCGCGGATCTGGGCGGCGAGCGCGGCCACGGCCGTCGGAATCATCGCGGCCCACTCGCTGTCGGGCCTCGGCACCGTCGATCTGCTCCGGAGCAGTCTGGGCGCGGACTTCGGCTGGGCGAGTCTGGTGGCGGTGGGCTTCGCCGCGGTCGCCCTGGTGCTCTCCGGCGTCGCGCTGATGCTCCGTCAGAAGGCGGTCCAGAAGGCGATCGGGCAGGGGCCGCGCAGGCCGGCGCGAACGGCGGGCATCGCCAACGACGCCTGAGAATCCGCACCTCACACCCCGTCCCCCGTTCGCGGTCTGTCACCGACCACGAGCGGGGGACGGTCGTGTCGCGGCGCCCCTTCCGCCGTCCGCCCGGCCGGCCGGAGGGGCGCCGCCGGTCCAACTGATCATTCACACAGGGCTCTTGACGTGAACGCGGCGGCCTGTATGGTCTAGGCCAAGTGGTAAAGACCTTTGCCGAATGCGGGCGCCAATCGCCGCCTTCGGACAAGGCCGCCCACCACCGCCCTTCGCGCCTCTTGGCCCCACACCTGAGAGGCCCGCCCGAGCCGTGATCAAGTCCCCCCACGGACTGATACGGCCCGGGAAGACCTGATGTGAAGGAGTAACACATGCACTCGAAAAGGAAGCTGGCCGTCGCCCTCGGTGCGGTGATCGCGCCGATCGTCGCGATAAGCCTTCCCGCGGGTTCCGCGAGCGCCCACGGTTATATCTCCGACCCGCCGAGCCGGCAGGCCCAGTGCGCCGCCGGAACCGTCAGCTGCGGTGACATCAAGTACGAGCCCCAGAGCGTCGAAGGCCCCAAGGGCCTGACCAGTTGCAGTGGCGGGAACTCCCGCTTCGGTGAACTGGACGACGACAACAAGGGCTGGGCGGTGACCCCGATCGGCTCCAGCCAGAACTTCAACTGGAAGATCACCGCGCGGCACGCCACCAGCACCTGGCAGTACTTCGTCGGCGGCCAGAAGGTCGCGGAATTCAACGACGGCGGCGCGCAGCCCGGAGCGACGGTCACCCACAACGTCAACTTCGGCGGCATCTCGGGCAAGCAGAAGGTTCTCGCGGTCTGGAACATCGCGGACACCACGAACGCGTTCTACACGTGCATCGACGTGAACATCGGCTGACGGATTCTCCCGCGGAGCCGGTAACCACGATCCCTCCGCCGAAGAAACCCTGACCGGTACAACGCGTTCCACCGGTGCCCCTCCCTGCGCCGGACCGTGTCCGATCTCCGCGCCGGTGAGCCCCCTGAACTGCGAGAAGGGGCTCACCGGCGCCGCTCGACCCACCCCCCACACCCCGGGCCGCGGCATGTTCCGAGGCCCGTCCAAGGAGTGAATCCCTTGCGCAAGCGCCTTATCGGCCTGCTCGCCGCCACCGCGTCGGCCGCCGCTCTCTCCCTGACGTCGCTCGCTCCTTTCTCGTCCGCCGCCGAGAAGGGCGCCGCCGACTTCATCGTCAGCGAATCGCAGTTCAACCAGATGTTCCCGAACAAGAATCCCTTCTACACCTACGGCGGGCTGAACGCCGCGTTGAGCGCGTATCCGGGATTCACCGGGACGGGCAGTGACACCGTACGTAAGCAGGAGGCCGCGGCATTCCTGGCGAACGTCAGTCACGAGACCGGTGGACTCGTCCATGTGGTCGAGCAGAACACCGCCAACTACCCGCACTACTGCGACGCTTCACAGCCTTACGGCTGCCCGGCCGGCACCGACAAGTATTACGGTCGCGGGCCGATCCAGCTGAGCTGGAACTTCAACTACAAGGCGGCCGGGGACGCGTTGGGCATCGACCTGCTCAACAATCCCGACCTCGTGCAGAACGATTCCGCCGTCGCGTGGAAGACCGGCCTCTGGTACTGGAACACCCAGAGCGGTCCCGGCACGATGACACCGCACAACGCGATGGTGAACGGCGCCGGTTTCGGTGAGACCATCCGCAGCATCAACGGCAGTATCGAGTGCAACGGCGGAAACCCCGGCCAGGTGCAGAGCCGTATTGACAAGTACACCCAGTTCGCCGGAATCCTCGGTGTGGAAACGGGCGGCAATCTCAGCTGCTGACGCGGCCCTTGGGCCGTCTGGACACCGACGAGGGGTGGCACCGCCGACGACGGCGGTGCCACCCCTCGCCCCTCGCGCTACCGGTCGGCCTCGTCGCCGCCGGTGCGCTCGCACCGCTCGTCCATGCCGCCGCCCGCGTAGTGGATGTGGATGCCCTCCTCGCCCGGCGCCCGGTCGGGGCGCAGGAGCAGATGGTCGTCGTAGTCGCCGCCGTTCTGACTCCGGTACGGGATCGGCTCCGTGTCCTCGATCGTCAGCAGCCGCTGCCGCATCTGCCCGACGGCCGTTTTGTACTGCGCGTCGGACAGCTTGACCGCTCCGTTGACGACGAGCGGCGGCACCACCGTCATGCCCGGATACCACAACGTGCCGTGCAGCAGCGGGAACAGCACCTCGTTGATGTCACCGTGGATGCCGCGCGGTCCGGTCGTCGCCGCGTTGGCGCCGACCGTCGTCACCACCAGGGCGCGCCTGCCGGCGAGTCCGCCGCTGCCGTAGCGCTGCGCCCGGCCGGTCCCGGGGTCGAGCACGCCCTGGGCGAAGCCCTGGACGAACAGCCGGTCGAACCAGCCTTTGAGGATCGCCGGCGGCCCGAACCACCAGAGCGGGAACTGCACGACGAGGGTGTCCGACCACAGGAGCTTCTCCTGCTCCCGGCGGATGTCCTCGCTGAGCGTGCCGGTCTCCAGGGCCCGCTGCGACTCTTCGAGGACGTCGAGCCGCTCGTCGGGGTCGTGGTGGAAGTCGCCGTGGCCCACGACGGGGTTCCACTCCATGGCGTACAGGTCCGACTCGACCACCTCGTGCCCGTGTTCACGGAGCACGGCGATCCCCTCGTCGCGCAGCGCGCCGTTCAGCGAGCGCGGATCGGGGTGGGCGTACAGCCAGAGCACCCGCACGGCCGACCACCTTCCTTTCCTGGGACGAGAACAGTGCTGATCAATCCTCCAGGCTACTGGTGCCCCGTCGGTGGCTCCGGGGCCCGGGAGGCGGTCCCCCGGTGCTCGCCCGGTGCCGGCTCGGTGAGACCTGCCGCAGCCGCTTGAACGCGACGCTCAGCGCGAAGGTGTTGGCGTAGCCGACCTTGCGGGCGACGGCGCCCACCGTGTCGTCCGTGCCGCGCAACAGGTCGGCCGCCAGGGAGATGCGCCAGTTGGTCAGATAGGTCATCGGCGGCTCGCCCACCCGCGCGGTGAAACGGCGGGCCAGCGCGGCGCGCGAGACCCCCGTCTCGGCCGCCAGCTTCGCCACCGTCCACGGATCGGCCGTACGGTCGTGGAGCAGCCGCAGCGCGTGGGCGACCACCGGGTCGTCCGCCGCCCGGTACCAGAGCGGTGCCGTCGTCCCCGGCCGGTCGAACCAGCCGCGCAGCGTGGAGATCAACAGCAGGTCCAACAGCCGGTCCAGGACGGCCTGTTGGCCGGGGCTGTCGCGGGCGGTCTCGGCGGCCACGAGTGCGAGCAGCGGCGAGTGGCGGTCGGCGTCCGGGACGACCAGGACGGGCGGGAGCGCGCGCAGCAGCCGTTCGCTGACACCGCCCTCGTTCTCGTACGCGCCGCTGAGCAGCACCGTCGCGCCGTCGGCGGCGGGGACGGCGGCCGGATCGCTCCTGCCGCAGTAGGCGGCCCGCTCGATCACGACGCGCGGCGGGGTGCCGGGGTCGTCGGCGACGGTGTACGGCGCCGAGCCCCGGACGAGCGCGATGTCCCCGGCCCGTACGAGCTTCGCCTCGCCCTCGGCGGGGACGAGCCACGCCTGGCCGCGCAGGACGGTGGCGAGCGTGAGCGGCGCGCCGGAGGCGAACCGGACCGACCACGGCGAGGCCATGACCGCGACGCTGAGGAGGGCGCCGCGCGCCCGTACGCCGTCCAGCAGGTCCGTCAGCACATCCATGCCGGTCAGCGTAGACGTTCAGACATCGAAGTGAGTCCGACAGCCATGGATCGTCTCAGCTGGGGAGACTTGACTGGCCCCATGAGCGATGACAAGCGGGACGAACTGATTCTGGTGGTGGGCGGCACGGGTACGACCGGCGGCCGGGTGGCGGCCCTGCTGCGTGAGCGCGGGGCCGCCGTGCGGGTGGCGTCGCGGGGCGGTGAGCCGCGTTTCGACTGGACGGACCGGACGACCTGGGACGGGGTCCTGGAGGGTGTGACGGCGGTGTACGTCGTGCCGTTCGACGGGCAGTCGCTGACGCGGCCATTCGTCGAGCGGGCCGTGGAGCGCGGTGTGGCGAGGATCGTGCTGCTGTCGGGGCGCGGTGTGGATGTGCCGGGGTACGCCGGGGAGGCGAGCACGGCGGGCCCGACGCATGTCGACGGCGAGGCGGCGGTGCGCGCGCTGGGCGCCGGCACCATGTGGACGATCGTGCGGCCGTCGTGGTTCGCGCAGAACTTCAGCGAGGGTTTCTTCCGGGACGCGGTCCTCGCCGGTGAACTCCGGCTGTCCGCGGGCGACGGCGCGGCCTCCTTCGTCGACGCCGACGACATCGCGGCCGTCGCCGTGGCCGCGCTCACCGAGGACGGCCACGACGGGCGGACGTACGAGCTGTCGGGGCCCCGCGCGCTGACGATCGACCAGGCGCTCGCCGAGATCTCCGCGGCGACCGGGCGCGAGATCCGTTATGTGCCCTTGTCGCCCGGGGAGTTCATGGCCGAGCTGAGGGAGCAGGGCCTGTCCGCCGCCGAGGCGGCGGACTTCGCGGAGTCGCTGTCCCCGTTGCGCCGGGGACTGGACAGCCATGTCTCCGACGGCGTACGGAGGGTGCTCGGCCGGGAGCCCCGTGACTTCGGTGACTTCGTGAAGTCGGCGGCGGCGCGGGGGCTCTGGCGTACGCCCTAGGGCGTGTCAGCGCGCCAGTTGGAGGGCCACCGAGATCCCGCCCGCCATGAACGCGGTGCCGACCAGCATGAACACCACCTGCACGCCGTGCCCGTAGCCCTCGATCCGCATCCGTTCCGGCCGCCGTGGGTCGTAGCGGAGCCGGACGGGGGCGCCGGGCCGGAATCTGCCCACCCATGACCGGCCGTACGTCGACTCGACCTCCATCCGGCGGCCGTCACCGGTGACCCAGCCGACCACCGGGCGGTGGATCCGGCTCCCCTGCCCGTTGGCCGTCGTCTCCAGCCGGACGATGTGGCCGGACGCGCGGACTCCGTCGCGCCACAGGGCGAGCGAGCGCCACAGGCCGACGCATCCGACGACGAAGACCATGGCGCCGACGACGGCGAACCCGAGGGGGAACAACCAGTCAGGCACGGAGCACACTCCCTCTCGGCGCCGCTGGGGGCCGCCGGTCAACTTCGGTACAGGTCAGGACGGGTCGTGGTGGCGGCCGGTTGCCTCCGCCGGTACATGCGGCAGTCGGGCTCCGGCGGTAGGGGTGTACTCAGCAACACCCCAGACCAGGGTCGTACGCCCCATGTGCCCCGCCGCGATCGTGCGTAACTTCTTACCCGCGGCACAGAGAGTGTCCCAGGGGGAGGAACGATCATGTTTCGCCGGAAGAGCAGGACCGGACCGGCCGGGAGCGACGAAGCCTGTGCCTGGACCAGGTCGGCAAGGCGGCGGGCGGCCCCGAGGTGCTCGGCATGGTCGCCGTCGAGTCGCTGGTGCTGACCGTGACCGGCGTCTTCTTCGGTACGGTCGCCGCCCTGGCCGAAGCCGTCCCGTTCAGCCTCGTCCGGGTCGACGCCGTCCTGCCCGACCAGGGACCGGGGATCTGGCCGGCCATCGTAGGGACCGGCACGGCGGCGACGGTCGTCACGAGTGTGGCCACCGCCCACCGGGCCCTGCGCACCCCCGCTGTTGAGGCGGTGTCGTCGGCCGCCTGAGTCAACCCCCCACTCAGGTGCGGAGACGGCACCGGCTCACACCGCTCAGGGCAGTCGCAGCCAGCGACTGCCCTGAGCGCGCCGTCCGCGACTGCCCGCGCCACGGGCTCAGGCAGGGTTACGGGTCTGTCCCCCGGCGTGTTCGGGAGAGCGGCCCCGGTACGCTGACCCATCTATGCGCCGCTTCCCCCACTCCGGCCCCGCACGGCGCGGCCGGCCCGTCGTCCTTGCCGCTGTGGCCGTCGTGTCGGCCCTCGCGGGCGCCGCGGGCTGTGCGTCCGAGACAGGGGCACGGGACGGCGGCCCGGCGCCCAGTCTGTCGCCGCCGGTCAGCTCCGCGCCGCTGTGGCCCGACTACGCGCCGCCGGTCCCGGCGGACGGGGAGCCCGAGAAGCACACCTCGCAGCGGTATCTGCCGGTCGACGACGTCACCGTGCCGACGGGCGGCCTCAGGAAGCTGTCGGTCCGGCGGTTGCTGACGAAGGATCCCAACGTGCCGGACTTCGTGCGGGCCGCCCTGGCTCGCTGCCCCGGCCCCACCTGCGGTCTGCGCGATCCCGTCTACAAGGACCTGACGTCCGACGGGCTGGACGAGCTGGTCGTGGCGCTGGACGAACCGGCCTCCGGGCTGACGCTCATCCAGGTCTACCGGGCGTCGGGCGAGACCGTGCGCCCGGTCCTGATCAACTTCGGCCCCGTCGGGCTCACCGGCGAGACCTTCGGCACGGATCTGATCCTCACGTCGGTGGGTCAGACCGGCCGGGTCACCACCCGCTACCGGTGGAACGGTGAGGTGATGACCGTCGAGAATCCGTGGCGCAGGTCGGACGACACCCCGCAGGCGGCCGACCCGCTGGCTCCTGAGAAGCCGGTGCCGCAGGACGCCTCGGCCGTGCCACGACAGCGCACCGGCCCCGGCCCGGACACCAGGGAGCCGGCACCGTGACGAGGCCGGCACATCTGTCCCGGCCCGCGACGGCGGCCGAGTCCCATCTGCTGCTGGTCGAGGACGACGAGGTGATCCGCAACACCGTCCGGATGCTCCTGGAGCGGTACGGATTCACGGTGTCCACGGCGGCGGACGGGCTCACGGGGCTGGAGATGTTCCGGGAGACCGATCCGGACCTGCTGCTGCTCGACGTCATGCTGCCCGACCTCGACGGCATCGGACTCTGCCGCCGGGTGCGGGAGTTGAGCCTGGCACCGATCCTGATGATGTCCGCGCGCGGCGACGCCCTCGATGTCGTGTCCGGTCTTGAGGCGGGCGCCGACGACTACGTGGTCAAACCCTGCGAGAGCGCGGTGCTCGTCGCCCGTATCCGCTCCCTGCTGCGCCGGGTCTCGTTCTCGCCGCCCGGCGCGGGCGCGGCTCCGCAGGCGGACTCCGCCGTGCTGGCCTTCGGTGATCTGACGGTCGACACCCGCGGCATGGAGGTACGGCGCGCCGGACAGGTCGTCGCGCTGACACCCACCGAGCTGCGGATGCTGCTGGAGTTCGCGGGTTCACCCGGAGTCGTGCTGGAGCGCCGCACCCTGCTGAGCCGGGTGTGGGACCACGCCTGGCACGGTGACACCCGCGTCGTCGACCTCCATGTGCAGCGTCTGCGGGCCAAGATAGGCGGCGACCGGATCGAGACGGTCCGCGGCTTCGGCTACAAACTGCGGCGCTGACGGGGCTCCTGGATGGCTCTGCGATGGCGGATATCGGCCCTGGTGGCGGCGGCCGCCTGCGCGGTCGCGGCAGCGGTCGGCGTGCTGGTCCACGAGTTCTCCCGTAATCGTGAGCTGTCGCAGGCGCGTGAGTCCGCGCGCGTCACCCTCGACAGGGCTGCGGTGACCTACACCCGTACCGGCGAGGTCCAGGGCTCGGGCGCGGCGCTCGACGCGCCGGGGCTGCCCGGTGATCTGCGGGATCTGGTCGAACAGGGCCGCCGGGGAACGGAGTTCACCACCGGACCGGCCGGGCCCGCGATGTGGGCGGCACGGCCCGCCGGGAGCCGGGTGCTGTCCGTACGGGTCGATCTGACGACCACGATGCGCGACATCGGCGCGCTCGACGCGAGCATCGTCGTGGCCGGTCTGATCACCACCGCCGTGGTGCTGCCGCTGGGGGTGCTGACCGCCGGGCGGATGAGCCGCAGGCTGCGTACGGCCGCCGGGACCGCGCGCCGGATCGCCGCCGGGGATCTGGACGCGCGGATCGCGGCGGGGCCTCGGCCCCGCGACGAGATCGCCGACATCTCCACGGCCGTGGACACGATGGCCGGCGCGCTCCAGAAGCGGCTCCTCGGCGAGCAGCGGTTCACCGCCGACGTGGCGCACGAGCTGCGCACGCCGCTGATGGGTCTGGTGACGGCGGCCGAACTGCTGCCGGAGGGTGAGGCGGCCGGGTACGTACGCGACCGGGTGCGGGTGCTGGGCACGCTGGTCGAGGAGTTGCTGGAGATATCCCGGCTGGACGCGGGGGCCGAGCACGCGGACATGTCGCCGTGTCCGGTCGGGCCGCTGGTTCGCGACGTCGTGGCGCGCAGCGGACCGGCGACGACCGTCGTGGGAGCGGACGAAACGGCGGACACCGACGGGGACGCGGACGGGGACGCGGACGGGGATGCGGACGGGGACGCGGGGGCGCCGACCGTGCGGACGGACTCGCGACGGCTTGAGCGCATCCTCACCAATCTGGTCGTCAACGCGCACCGGCACGGCCGGGCCCCGGTCGTGGTCACGGTGTCCGGCGACGGCAGGACCGTGACCGTACGGGACCACGGCCCCGGCTACCCCAGGACGCTGCTCGACGACGGTCCGCAGCGCTTTCGGACCGGCGCGCGCGAGCGCGGTACGGGGCACGGGCTCGGTCTCACGATCGCGCTCGGTCAGGCCCAAGTCATCGGCGCCACGCTGGAGTTCGGCGACGCGCCCGACGGCGGCGCCCTCGCCACGCTCCGGCTGCCCGCGGTCCCGCCGCCCGCCGGGGCGGACCCGGCCGGCCCGGCGGAGCTCTGATACGCGGCTGATACAACTCCGAGCGGCGGCCGACACGGCTCTTCGCGTTGACGAAGATCTTCGGTGCCGAGGATGACGCCATGCGTATGCGTATCCGCCGCCTCTTCACCTGGCGCAAGGCCCTGGCCGCCTTAACCACCCTGTGTTTCCTGATCATCGGGGCGTTCACCTTGCTGTATCTGGTCATCGACATCCCGAAACCCAACGAGCAGGTGAAGGCGCAGAGCAATGTCTATCTGTTCAGCGACGGCTCCCGGCTGGCCCGTACCGGCGAGGTCAACCGTGAGTCCGTACCGCTCGACAGAGTGCCCGAGGACGTGCGGCGGGCCTTTGTCGCCGCCGAGAACAAGGACTTCTACAGCGACTCCGGTGTCTCCGTGTCCGGCACGGCGCGCGGCGTCTTCAACACGCTGACCGGCGGCGCCAAGCAGGGTGGCTCGACCATCACCCAGCAGTACGTGAAGAACTACTACCTCAGCCAGGAACAGACGGTCAGCCGCAAGGTGAAGGAGCTGTTCATCTCCCTGAAGGTGGACCGGCACAACTCGAAGGACGACATCCTCGCGGGCTATCTCAACAGCAGTTACTACGGGCGGCTCGCGTACGGCGTCCAGGCGGCCTCGCGCGCCTACTACGGCAAGGAGGTCGAGGATCTCCGCATCGAGGAGGGCGCCTACCTCGCGGCGCTGCTCCAGGCACCCAGTCAGTACGACTGGGCCGTCGCCTCCCCCGCCGACAAGAAGCTGGCGAAGGCGCGTTGGGGCTATGTGCTGGACAACATGGTCGGCGAGGGCTGGCTAGACGCGGACGACCGGCGGCGGATGCGCTTCCCGGTGCCCGTGGCGCCCAAGGCGTCGGCGGAGCTGGCCGGTCAGGCCGGCTATCTGGTGGACGTGGCGCGGCGTGAGCTGATCGACTCGGGCGTCGGCGAGCAGGAACTGGCGGGCGGCGGCTGGCGGATCACCTTGAACATCGAGCCGAAGAGGCAGCGGGCGCTGCGCGACGCGGTCGCGGCCGGGCTCGACGCGCCGGGCGACGGTCCGCCCCGGCGGGATCCGGACCGGCAGGTGGGCGCGGTGTCGGTGGATCCGAAGAGCGGGCGCGTGGTGGCGCTGTACGGCGGCGACGACTACTTCAAGCACTATCTGAACAACGCGACCCGCGCCGACTACCAGGCGGGGCCGACCTTCGCGCCCGTGGTTCTCGCGGCGCAGATCGAGGCCAAGGAGAGCCGCCGCCGCGCGCTGGATCCGGGCATCGTCAAGAAGACCGCCGCGAAGCTGGGGATGACGGCGGACCCGGCCGGCTTCGCCGCTCCGCAGGCGCTGTCGCTGGGGCTGATGGGCGCGAGCCCGCTGGAGATGGCGGGGGTCCACGCCACGCTCGCCAACGACGGCAGGAAGGTCACCCCGTCGGTCGTGAAGTCCGCGCGGCGCGGCGAGAAGACCGTCGATCCGCCGGACGCGACGGGCGACCGGGTCATCGGCAGCCTGGCGGCGACGTACGCGCACGCGTCGCTGTCGGGCAAGGCCCGCGCCGGTGGGGCGCTCTGGCCGGACAAGAACGTGCCGCCGCTGCTGGAGGCGGCCGACGCGAGTGGCGGCACGGATGCCTCGGGCCGTACCGACGACCGGAAGGCGGAGTGGTTCATCGGCTCCGCGCCGGGTCTGCTGACGTCGATCGGGCTGTTCGGTGAGAGCGCCAAGACGGGGAAGCAGGTCGCGATCAAGGGCATCGAGGACAATCCGGCCGCCCGGATCTGGGGCGCCTATCTCGCGTCGACGGTGCCCGAACCGGCGCCGGGGCAAGACTCCTGACGGTACGTCAGGTATGCGCCGGCCCGCCCCACCCCCGTTCGGAGGCGGGACGGCGCACACCGTACGCGTCTCGTCAGTCACCGGCCCCGGGCCGCTCGTCCAGCTCGTCGGGAAACTCCCGGTCGCCGGCCTGCGGCGGCTGCGGGCCGTGGCTCGTCATGATGACCGTCTGCTCGACCCGTACCATCCGGAACACGTCCTCCGCGATGATCACCTGGTCCTCGCCCCGTTCCACCGCGTCGGCGGCCCGGCCGAACCGGCCGGCGAACTCCCCCGCGTGCGCGCCCCGCGCGCGCAGGACGGCGCCGAGATCGAGCCGGGCCTCCTCCTCGAAGGGCACGGCCGGGAACAACTGCCGCCAGCCGCCCTCCTCGTGGATCATCGCGGCGTAGGCGGTGTAGTGGGACACGGACATCCGCTCCCAGTCGGGACCGTCCACCCGGAACTCCTCGCGGAGTTCCTCCTCACGCTTCCCGACCTCCAGCAGCCGCCGGGCCGCCGCGTCGTCGAATCCGTCATCTGCGTTCGCGTCCATACCCCAAGCGTGCCGCACGGGGCAGCGCCGGGCGCGGGGATTCCGCTATATGCCGAGGTGCGTACGGCGGGGTCAGGGCTGCCACACGCCGGTAGGCGCGGTGTCCGCGGCGAATTGGGTGAAGTCCCGGGGCTTACGGCCCAGGGCTTCCTCGACACCGTGCACGAGGTGCGCGTTGCGCCCGTCGTTGATCAGTTCGAAGAGGTCGGCGAAGTCCGCCGGCGCGCCCACCGAGACGAGGAAGTCCCGGTAGTCCTCCAGGGAGACCGGTGTGTAGGTGATCTCACGGCCGGTGGCATTGGACAACTCGGCGGCGATCTCGGTGAAGCCGAGCAGCCGGGGTCCGGAGAGTTCGTAGGTCCTGCCGATGTGGCGATCGTCGGTGAGCGCCGCGACGGCGACGTCCGCGACGTCGTCCACGTCGACGAAGGGCTCGACCGCGTCTCCGGTCGGCAGTGCGAGCTCTCCGGCGAGTACGGTCTCGAGGAAGAAGCCCTCGTCGAAGTTCTGGTTGAACCAGCTGGCCCGGACGACGGTCACGTCCGCGCCGCTGTCGCGCACCTTGTCCTCGGAGATCCGGGCGCCCTCCTCGCCCCGCCCGGAGAGCAGCACCAGCCGGCGCGCGCCCTTGGCCACGGCGCGTTCGGCGAACGCCCCGACGGCTTCGGCGGCGCCGGGGAAGGCGAGGTCAGGGTAGTAGCAGAGGTAGACGGCTCCGACGCCTTCCAGCGCGGCGTCCCAGGTGGCGGGGTCCTCCCATACGAAGGGGATCTCGCCGCCGCGTGAGCCGACGCGGACCGGCAGTCCGCGCTCGGTGAGCCGCGCCGCCACGCGCCGCCCGGTCTTGCCGGTACCGCCGGTGACCAGGGTCAACCGCGCCGCCGCTGCCTCTGTGTTCTGGGTGTTGTGCGTGTTCTGTGTCATGCCTTCAGTCAAGTACGGGGCGGGCCCGCCGGACATGGCCACGAATCTCACGCGCATAAGCGTGCGTCTACACCGCTCGGTGACGTGTCCCGCCGGTCGGTCCCCCGGTACTCCCCGCGCAGTAGTGCGGGGCCATCCGGCGAGTGGATGCGCGGTGGGCCGTGCCGGGTGGAGTCTGAGCGACGACGCGAGACACGCGGGAGACGGGGAGAGAGATCATGGACAGGGAGCTGGCCGAGTTCGCCCGGCGGTGGCAGAAGGCCGAACTCGGCGGTGACGTCCACACGTTGGACCGGCTGCTCGCGGACGACTTCCGTGGGGTCGGTCCCCGTGGATTCGTCCTCGACAAGGAGCAGTGGCTGGAGCGGTACGCCTCGGGCGACCTCATCCATGACGCCTTCGACTGGACGGAGGTGGAGGTGCGGCGGCACGGCGAGTCGGCGGTGGCCATCGGGGTGCAGAGCCAGCAGAGCATCGTCGACGGCCGGGACGCCGACGGACGCTTCCGCGCGACCCAGTTCCTTGTCAGGGACGGGGCCGGGGGCGGGTGGCGGCTCGTCGGCATCCATCTGAGCGCCCTCGCCGAACGGCTGCCCTGAGGTCAGCCCTGTACGGCGGCCAGTTCGCGTACGGTCGCCATGTCGCTGAACGGGATCAGCGTGTCCCCGACGGTCTGGTACGGCTCGCTGCCCTTCCCCGCGATCAGGACGATGTCGTTCGCGCCCGCCGCCGACAGGGCGAACTCGATGGCCGCGCGCCGGTCCGCGTACCGCTCGAAGCGGGTGCCGGTGGCGGCCAGACCGGGCGTGATCTGGTCGAGGATCGCCTCGGGGTCCTCGTGCCGGGGGTTGTCCGAGGTGAGGACACACAGGTCGGAGTGGGTACCGGCGATCTGGCCCATCTCCGCGCGCTTGGTGACATCACGGTCGCCGCCGCAGCCGAACACGGTGATGACCTGTCCCTTGGCGAAGTCACGGATGGTGCTCAGCACCTTGTCGAGCGAGTCCGGGGAGTGCGCGTAGTCCACGATGACCGACGTGCCGCGCGGGGTCTCGAAGCGCTCGAAGCGCCCGGGGATCGGCGGCATCCGGTCGAGCGCGGCGACCAGCCCGCGCAGGTCATGCCCCAGGAGGTGGCAGGCGGCGACGGTGGCGAGCGCGTTGGCGACGGAGAACCGGCCGGGCACGGGGATCGCCGCCGGGTATTTGCGCCCCTCGTGGTGCAGTGTGAAGCGCGTACCGAAGGCGTCCATCGTGAGGTCGGTGGCCCGGTAGTCGGCGTCGGCGTCGAGCGCGTACGTGGTCACCGCGCCGGGCATGAGCGCCCCGATCCGGGCGCCCACCGGGTCGTCGGCGTTCACCACGGCGCGTCGGCAAAGCCCCTGGAACAACCGGAGTTTGGCGTCCCGGTAGTTCGCCATGGTGCCGTGGTCGTCCAGATGGTCCTGGGTGAGGTTGGTGAAGACACCGACGTCGATGTACGTGTGGTCGACCCGGTGCGTCAACAGCCCCATGGATGTGGCCTCCAGGACGACGGTGCGGGTGCCGCGGTCGCGCATGACGCCGAGCAGGTACTGGAGGTCGGGCGACTCCGGGGTGGTCAGCACGGACCGGGGCATGGGGATGAGTTCGTCCCCGATGCGGCTGCCGGCGGTGCCGATGACACCGACCACGGCCTGTTCGGCGAGCCGCAGCACGGACTCGACCATGTACGAGACCGATGTCTTGCCGTTGGTCCCGGTGATGGCGATCATGTCCATCGCGAGGCCGGGGTCACCGTGGTGGCGGGAGGCGACGACCGCCGCGGCGGTACGGGTGTCCGGAACGCGTACGACGCAGACGGCCGGGCCCGACTCCCGGGCGGCCAACGGCAGTTCGGCGGTCGCCGCGTCGACGAGCACGGCCACGGCGCCGCGCGCGAGCGCCGGTCCGACGGATTCCGGGCCGCCCCCGCGATGGCCGGGGACGGCGATGAACAGCGATCCGGGTGACACACGGTGGGCGTCGAAGCAGAGTCCGGCGGTGATGACCGTCTCGGGATCGCCCCGCAGAATCTCGTGGTCGTGCCCGGCGAGCAGGTCGCTCAGCTTCACAGGGGATCCTCTCGAAGGGACGGCTCGGCCGCCGTGCGGCGCTCTCCGTGGAGGCGCCGACGGCACGCTGGGGCGTCGCGGGGTGGGGCGCGGGTGCGGCGGGCTGC
>NZ_MDCR01000159.1 GCF_001723055.1 Streptomyces niveus | reverse complement strand
CTTCCCCCGCGCGGTCGGCGTCGACCTCTCGCGGGCGGCGATAGAACACGCCTGGCGCGCCGACACCGAGAAGGTGGCCGAGTTCGAACAGCTCAGTCTCGTCGACCACGAGGCGGTCCGGGCCCTGTCGGCGCGGCTCGGTGACACCCATGTCTACATGCGCGCCGTCATCCACCAGAGCGAACCGCGGGACCGGCCGGCCGTCGCGGGAGCGGTGGCCGCGCTGCTGGGCGCGCGCGGCCGGGCGTTCGTCGTGGAGCTGACCTCCGGCTCGAAGGAACTGCTCCAGAGGGTCGCCGCGTCCCCCGGCGGCCCGCCCGCGAAGCTGCGGCGGGTCTTCGACCACGGCCTGAAGCCGGCCGGGGCCGAAGACGACGAGGTGCCCAGGCTGCTGGGCGAGGCGGGCCTGCGGATCGTCGACAGCGGGGACACCACGCTGCCTCAGACGGAGTATCTGGCCGACGGCACCCGGATCGACCTGCCGGCCCGCTGGTTCGTCCTGGCGCCCGCCTGACACACCTGACGCGCCGGACCGCGGCCGGGGTGGTCGTCGGGTCCGGCGGCGCGTACGGTTTCGCTGCATGAAGATCCTCATCAGCGCCGACATGGAGGGCGCCACCGGTGTGACCTGGCCGGCCGACGTCCTGCCGGGGACACCGCAGTGGGAGCGCTGCCGGACCCTGTTCACCTCGGACGTCAACGCCGCCGTCCTCGGCTTCCTGGACGGCGGCGCCGACGAGGTGCTGATCAACGAGGCGCACTGGTCCATGCGCAATCTGCTGCTCGAAGAGCTGGACGAGCGGGCCCAGCTGCTGACCGGACGCCACAAGTCGCTGAGCATGGTCGAGGGCGTGCAGCACGGTGACGTCGACGCGATCGCCTTCGTCGGCTACCACACCGGCGCCGGCACCGAGGGCGTACTCGCACACACCTATCTCGCCAACTCGATCACCGGCGTCTGGCTGGGCGGCGTCCGCGCGAGCGAGGGACTGCTCAACGCCCATGTCGTCGCCGAGTACGGCGTCCCCGTCGTCCTCGTCACCGGCGACGATCTGACCTGCCGGGACGCCGACGGCTACGCGCCGGCCGCCCGCAAGGTCGCCGTCAAGGACCATGTCTCCCGGTACGCCGCCGTGTGCCGCACCCCCGCCCGTACCGCCGCGGACATCCGCGCGGCGGCCCGGGAGGCCACGGCGCTCGCCGTACGGTACGAACCGGTCGTCGGCGGCCCGTTCACCGTCGAGCTGGAATTCGACGCCGAGCATCTCTGCGGGGCGGCCACCGTCGTACCCGGTGTGGTGCGCGACGGGGAACGGCGTGTCGCCTACACGAGCGAGACGATGTACGAAGGCATTCGCACGTTCAAGGCGGTCACCACGATCGTCTCGGCCGCGGTGGAGGAGCAGTATGGCTGACATGGGAGCGAACGAGACGTCCGGGGCCGGCGAGCCGTCCCGGGCCGTGGACGCGGTGGCGCTGGACGAAGTGGTCTCGTTCACCTCCGACCTCATCCGCATCGACACGACGAACCGCGGCGGCGGCGACTGCCGGGAACGCCCCGCCGCCGAGTACGTCGCCGAGCGGCTGGCCGCCGCCGGACTGGAGCCCACCCTCCTCGAACGGACCCCCGGCCGCACCAACGTCGTCGCCCGCATCGCCGGCACCGACCCGACGGCCGACGCGCTCCTGGTCCACGGCCATCTGGACGTGGTGCCCGCCGAGCCCGCCGACTGGTCCGTGCACCCCTTCTCCGGTGAGGTCAGGGACGGCGTCGTGTGGGGCCGCGGGGCCGTCGACATGAAGAACATGGACGCGATGGTCCTCGCCGTCATTCGCGCCTGGGCCCGCTCCGGGATCCGGCCGCGCCGGGACATCGTCCTCGCGTACACCGCCGACGAGGAGGCCAGCGCCGTCGACGGCTCCGGCTTCCTCGCCGACCACCACCCGGAGCTGTTCGAGGGCTGTACGGAGGGCATCAGCGAGTCCGGTGCCTTCACCTTCCACGCCGGGCCCGGCATGGCGCTCTACCCCGTCGGGGCGGGCGAGCGCGGCACCGCCTGGCTCAAGCTCACCGCGCACGGCCGGGCGGGCCACGGCTCCAAGGTCAACCACGCCAACGCCGTCAGCAGGCTCGCCGCCGCCGTCGCCCGTATCGGCGAGCACGAATGGCCGCTGCGGATCACCCCGACGGTCCGCGCCGCGCTCAGGGAACTCGCCGCGCTGCACGGCATCGACGGCGACTTCGAGTCCGGGCACTTCGACGCCGACGCGCTGCTCCTCAAGCTCGGCCCCGCCGCCGATCTGGTCGCCGCGACGGTGCGCAACAGCTCCAACCCGACGGTCCTGGAAGCCGGTTACAAGGTCAATGTGATTCCGGGTCAGGCCGTCGCCTATGTCGACGGCCGGATGCTGCCGGGCACCGAGGACGAATTCCGGTCCACCATGGACCAGTTGACCGGACCCGACGTCGACTGGGAGTTCCACCACCGCGAGGTCGCCCTCCAGGCGCCGGTCGACTCCCCGACGTACGCCAAACTCCGCGCGGCCGTCGAGCGGTTCGACCCGGCCGGGCACGTCGTGCCGTACTGCATGTCCGGCGGCACGGACGCCAAGCAGTTCTCGCGCCTCGGCATCACCGGCTACGGCTTCTCGCCGCTGAAGCTGCCCGTCGGCTTCGACTACCAGGCCCTCTTCCACGGCGTGGACGAGCGGGTCCCGGTCGACGCGCTGCACTTCGGGGTACGCGTCCTCGACCACTATCTGCAGACCGCGTAGGGGAGTTGGGCATGCCGCAGATCGCGCCGTACGGCTCATGGCCGTCACCGATCGACGCCGCGCTGGCCGCCTCGCACGACGGGCGGCCGGACAACGTCGCCACCGTCGGCGACGAGGTCTGGTGGACGGAGCCGCGCCCCGACGAGGGCGGCCGGCGGGTGCTCGTACGCCTCCGGCCGGACGGCCGCGAGGAATCGGTCCTGCCCGCCCCCTGGAACGTGCGCACCCGGGTCATCGAGTACGGCGGCAGGCCCTGGGCCGGGACGGTACGGCCCGACGGCTCCCTCCTCGTCGTCTTCGCGCACTTCCCCGACCAGCGGCTGTACGCGTACGAGCCGGACGGCGACGCGCCCCCGCGCCCGCTCACCCCGGCCCCCGCCCAGGACGGCCGGCAGACCGGCACCCTGCGCTGGGCCGACCCCCAACTGCGTCTCGCCGACGGCGAAGTGTGGTGCGTGCTCGAAGAGTTCACCGGCGAGTCACCCACCGACGTACGCCGCGTCGTCGCCGCCGTCCCGCTGGACGGGTCGGCCGCCGACGACCGCGCCGCCGTCCGGGAACTCTCCGACGACCGGCACCGTTTCGTCACCGGCCCCCGCGTGTCGCCGGACGGCCGCCACGTCGCGTGGATCGCCTGGGACCACCCCCGAATGCCCTGGGACGGCACGGAGTTGCTGCTCGCCGAGGTCACGGGGAGCGGCGCCTTCGAACGGGTCCGCGCCGTCGCCGGAGGCCCGACGCAGTCCGTCGCCCAGGCCGACTGGGCGGCCGACGGCTCGCTCCTGTACGTCTCCGACCCCGGCGACTGGTGGCAGCTCGACCGGCTGCGGCTCGACGCGGCAGGGCCGGCCGGCGTGAGCCCGCCCACCCGGCTGAGCCCCGCCGTCGACGAGGAGTTCGGCGGCCCCCTGTGGACGATCGGCCTTCAGTGGTTCCGGCCGATGGCCGACGGCACCGTCGCCGTCGTCCACGGCAAGGGCGCCACCGCGCTCGGCATCCTCGACCCCGAGACCGGCCAACTCGCCGACGCCGCGGGGCCGTGGACCGAATGGGCCGCCACCCTCGCCGTCCGGGGGACCCGGGTGATCGGCGTCGGCGCCAGCCCGCGCAGCGCGTACGAGATCGTGGAGCTGGACACGGCGACCGGACGGGCCCGGGTCATCGGCTCGGCGCACCACGACCCGGTCGATCCCGTGTACTACCCCGAACCGCAGATCCGGGTGTTCACCGGCCCGGACGACCGCGAGATCCACGCCCACGTCTATCCGCCGCACAGCCCCTCCCACAGCGCGCCCGCCGACGAACTGCCCCCGTACGTCGTCTGGGCGCACGGCGGGCCCACCAGCCGTTCCCCCCTCGTACTCGACCTGGAGATCGCCTACTTCACCTCGCGCGGCATCGGCGTCGCCGAGGTCAACTACGGCGGCTCCACCGGCTACGGACGCGCCTACCGCGAACGGCTGCGCGAACAATGGGGAGTTGTCGACGTCGAGGACTGCGCGGCCGTCGCCCGCTCCCTCGCCGGCGAGGGCACCGCCGACCCCGCGCGCCTCGCGATCCGGGGCGGCAGCGCCGGCGGCTGGACCAGCGCCGCCTCGCTCACCGGCACCGACCTCTACGCGTGCGTCACCATCAGCTATCCCATCCTCGACCTGTCGACCTGGGCCACCGACGGCACGCACGACTTCGAATCGCGCTATCTGGAGTCGCTGGTCGGCCCGTTCACCGAGGTACCCGGCCGCTACCGGGAACGCTCACCGATCAACCACGTGGACAAGATCACCGCGCCGTTCCTGCTGCTCCAGGGACTGGACGACGTGATCTGCCCGCCTGCCCAGTGCGAGCGCTTCCTCGACCGACTGGCCGGGCGCGGCATCCCGCACGCGTACATCGCCTTCGAGGGCGAGGGCCACGGCTTCCGCAGGGCGGACACGATGGTGCGCGCGCTGGAGGCCGAACTGTCCCTGTACGCCCAGACGTTCGGGATCAGCCGCCCGGACGTCCCCCGACTGGAGCTCGACACATGACTCTCCCGACGCCGGTGCGCCCACCCCGTCTGCGGCCCGGCGCCAAGGTCGCCGTCGTCGCCCCCAGCGGCCCGGTGCCCGCGGACCGTCTCGATGCCGGCCTGGACCTCCTGCGCGGCTGGGGCCTGGACCCCGTCGTGGCACCTCATGTCCTGGACCGGCACCGGGAGTTCGACTACCTCGCGGGGACGGACGAGGCACGCGCCCGCGACCTCCAGGACGCCTGGTGCGACCCGACGGTCGCCGCCGTCCTGTGCGCCCGCGGCGGCTACGGCGTCCAGCGCATGGTCGACCTGCTCGACTGGGACGCCGTGCGCGCGGCGGCGCCCAAGCCCTTCGTCGGCTACAGCGACATCACCGCGCTGCACGAGGCGTTCGCCGTCCGCGCGGGTGTCGCCACCCTGCACGGCCCGATGGTCGCCGCCCTGACCTTCCTCAAGGACCCCGCCACCCAGGAGTCGCTGCGCGCGACGCTCCTCGAACCCGACACGGTGCGGACCGTCGGCCAGGCCACGGCCCGCGCCCTGGTCCCGGGCCGGGCCCACGGCATCACCCTCGGCGGCTGCGTCAGCCTCCTCGCCGCCGACCTCGGCACCCCGCACGCCCGCCCGTCCGCAGCCGGCGGGCTCCTGCTGATCGAGGACATCGAGGAGGAGCCGTACCGGCTGGACCGGATCCTCACCCAACTCCTGCGCTCCGGCTGGCTGGACGGCGTCGCCGGGATCGTACTCGGCTCCTGGGCGGGCTGCGGCCCGTACGAGACGGTCCGCGCCCTGCTGCTCGACCGGCTCGGCGGACTCGGCGTCCCGATCGTGGAGGAGCTGGGCTTCGGCCACGGCCCGACGAACCTGACGGTGCCGCTGGGCGTCCCGGCGGTCCTGGAGGCGTCCGCCGACACCGCCACGCTCACCGTGGACGTGCCCGCGCTGAGCTGACGGGCTCCCTTCCCTCGCGGGGATCACGCCGGCGCGCGGACGCCGACGGGTTCGCCGCGCCCGTGCGACCACGAACGCCGGGCGATCACCGCCGGCATGGTCCGCGACACCACGCCCGGAGGGCTCAGCGGCCCTTCCGGTTGATCTTCATCGTGTCCATGTCCGTCACGGTCGACCGCAGCTCCCCGAACGTCACACCCACACCGCCGCCGAGCGCCTTCAGCGCCGCCTCCGCCCGGTCCTCGGCGAGCGCCGCGGCCATCTCCTCACCGTCGGCCGCGTCGGACACCACCACGAAGCGGTACGAGAAGTGCTTCAGCACCCGGTCGTAGGTCAGCGACCCCTCGGGCGTGAACCGCATCTGGGTCAGCCCGTGCTCCTCGACCTCGCCGAGCAGCCACGCCCGTGCCCCGTCCGTCAGCTCCGAGAAGGTCCCGCGGACGATCACCCGGTAGGTGTGCTGTGTGGCCATGGACGTGCCGCCTTCTTCCTGAAGATCCTGGTTGAAGAACGAGCGTACGACGCCGAGGATGATCCGCATGCGGAATATCGTGGTGATCGACGCCCCCTCCAACCTCGGCCTGCGCCCGCCGGCGCCCGGCACCGTGCCCGGCTGCTACAAGCTCGCCGGCGCCCTGCGTGAGCAGGGAATCGTCCGACGGCTCGGCGCTTCCGAGGGCGGTGTGGTCGTCCCGCCCCGCTACGACCGGGGCGACTGGAAGGAAGGCGACGGCGTCTTCAACGCCGCCGCCATCGCCGCGTACACCCCGCGCCTGGCCGACCGGATCGAGCGCCATGTGCGGGCCGGTGACTTCCCGCTCGTCCTCGGGGGCGACTGCTCCATCCAGCTCGGCGCCTCGCTCGCGCTGCGGCGCATCGGGCGGTACGGCATCGCCGCCATCGACGGCTCCGCCGACTTCCGGCACACCGGGAACTCCCCGTCCGTCGGCGCGGCGGGCGGCGAGGAACTGGCCATCGCCACCGGGCGCGGCCAGGCCGACCTCAGCGACATCGAGGGGCTGCGCCCGTACATCCGCGACGAGGACGTACGTCTCTTCGGCATCCGCGACGGCGACGAGGACCTCGCGGAGCTGGCAGGGCTGCGGATCCCCACCCTGCCCGTCGGCGAGATCCGCGAAGGGGGCGCCGCCGACGTCGCGAGCGCCGTACTGCGGACGCTGGAGACGCCTGTCACCGACGGCTTCTGGGTGCATCTCGACGCGGACGTCCTCGACCCCGAAGTCATGCCCGCCGTCGACGCCCCGGACCCCGGCGGACTGCTCCCCGCCGAACTCACCTCGCTCCTGCGGGTGTTGGTGCGCTCGGAGCGCTGCGTGGGTCTCAACGTGACCATCTACGACCCCGATCTCGACCCCGAGGGCACCGCGGGGGCGCTCCTCGCGGACATCGTTGTGGCGGCCTTCACCCAAGACTGACCCCGGGGTCCTCTGTTCGGCGCGCACTCGACCGTGTTCCATGGTCATCGGGTGCGCGCCGGCCAACCGAGCCGCCGGCGGCCCCCGCGAGCGAAGCGAGGTTTGCCTGTGGCCACGAGCGTGCGACGTGCCGTACTGACCCTGCCTGCCGCCCCCTTGGGGCCGGAGAACCCCCTGCCCGCGCTCCGGCCGCTCGACCAGACGCACTCCCTCGACCAGTACGACGAACGCGCCCGGCGGGAGTTCCCCCGCGACATGGCCCGCCAGATCGGGTACGAGCCGCTGCGCACCGTACTGCCCGTCCGGATCCTGGACGGCTACGGACGCGACCGCGAGCCCGCCGACTTCGACGCGATCGTCATCGAGAACGACCGGCTGCGGGCCACCGTCCTGCCGGGGCTCGGCGGACGCGTCCACTCCCTGCGCCACAAGCCAACCGGCCGCGAACTGCTGTACCGCAACCCGGTGTTCCAGCCCGCGGACTTCGCGCTCAACGGCGCCTGGTTCTCCGGCGGCATCGAGTGGAACATCGGCGCCACCGGACACACCACGCTCGCCTGCGCGCCGCTGAACGCCGCACTCGTGCCCGCGCCCGACGGCGGCGAGATGGTCCGCCTCTGGGGGTGGGAGCCGCTGCGCGGCCTGCCCTTCCAGGTGGACCTCTGGCTGCCCGACGACTCCGACTTCCTGCACGTCGGCGTCCGGATACGCAATCCGCACCAAGGCCCGGCGCCCGTCTACTGGTGGTCCAACATCGCCGTCCCCGAGGACGCGCGCACACGTGTCCTCGCACCCGCCGACGAGGCGTGGCACTTCGGGTACGCGCGGACCCTGCGCCGCGTCCCGGTGCCCGAGTGGGACGGCGCCGACGTGACGTACCCGCTGCACGCCGAACACGCGTCGGACTACTTCTACGAAGTCCCGAGGGCGGCCCGGAAGTGGATCACCTCGCTCGACGCGGACGGCCACGGCCTCGTCCAGACGTCGACCGACCTCCTGCGCGGTCGCAAGCTCTTCCTGTGGGGCGCCGGGCGCGGCGGCCGGCGCTGGCAGCGGTGGCTCACCGAACCGGACACCCCCGGTTACACCGAGATCCAGGCCGGGCTCGCCCGTACCCAGCTCGAACACGTCAAGCTCGACGGCCACGCGGAGTTCAGCTGGCTGGAGTCGTACGGCCCGCTCGTCACCGACCCCGCCACCGTCCACGGCGCCGACTGGGACGCGGCCCGCACCGAGGTCGAGGGCCGGCTGGAGAGCGCTCTGCCCCGCGCGGCCGTCGACGCCGCGTACGAGGCATGGCTGCCGCACGCGGACACCGAGCCCGGTGAACGGCTCGCCACCGGCTCCGGCTGGGGCGCGCTCGAAGTGATGCGCGGCGCGATGAGAGGCGGCTACGAGCTGCCCGGGACGCCGTTCGACGAGTCCATGCTCGGCGACGAGCAGGCGCCGTGGGTCGAGCTGTACACCCAGGGCACCTTCCCGAAGGCCCGCACCCCCGAACCGCCGGGCCCCACGCTCGTGGCCCCGCACTGGCGCGACATGCTGGAGACGGCGCCCGCCGAGCCGCTGACGGAGTATCACCTCGGCGTCACCCAGTGGCACGCGGGCGATCTGGCCCAGGCGGTGCGGAGTTGGGAACGCGGCCTCAAACTGGCCTCCTCCCGGTGGCCGTTGCTGCGCTGCCTGGCGCTCGCCGACCGGGAGGGCGGCAACCCGGAGCGGGCGGCCGAGCTGTATGCGGAGGCGTTCGACGACCTCTGCCGGGAACGGGAGAGCGAGGGCGAGGGCGAGTCCTGGACGGCGGCCACGACGGCGCTGGCCCGCGAGGCGATCACCGCGCTGCTGGCGGCGGACCGCGCCCGGGACGCGCGCCGGATCTTCGACCGCCTGTCGGACGGCATCCGGGAGCGCGGCAGGTTTCGTCTGATCGAGGCCCAGCTCCTGCTCGCCGAGGACGAGAAGGCGGCGGCCCGCGCCGTGTTCGACGCGGGCTTCGAGGTGGCGGACCTGCGCGAGGGCGCGCAGACGCTGAACGAGGTCTGGGCGGCCCTGACGGACGACCCGCTGCCGGAGGAGTACGACTACCGGATGCGGCCGGGGGACTGACGGCGGATCAGCGGGCCGGGCGGCTCCCGGGAGATCCGGAGTCGGCCCGGCCGGCCCGACGCGTCAGGCGCCCTGGACCGGGTTGCGGTCCACGTACTCGAAGATCGAACCGTCCGGGTGGACCGCGATCAGGTTGCGGCCGGCCGGGGTGGGGACCGGGCCCGCGACGACCTGGGCGCCGACGGACGTGAGCGAGGCGTACGCCGCGTCGACGTCCTTGACGGCGATCGTGGCGGTGACCTTGCGCAGGACGTCGATCTCCTCCGCCGGGCCGCTCATCAACAGGAAGCAACTGACGGCGGCGACGGAGACCCCACCGCGCTCGAAGCGGAGCGCGGGGCTACCGGTCAGCCGTTCGTAGAAGGCGACCGAGGTCTCCAGGTCGTCGACGCAGATACGCAGCGTGGTTCCCAGGATTTCCATACCGGTGAGGGTATCGAAGCACCGCTCGTAGTGACCATGAACCGGGGAGAACCAACCCTCAGACCCGGCACAGGATTTCACCGTGCGGGACCATGAACCACGCGTCCGGGTCCTCGCCCCACGCGCGCCACCCCGCCGCGATGGCCATGAGCCGTTCCTCGTCCGCGTGGCCGCCGCGCACGGCCAGTTCCGCGTACACCGACGCGGTCGTCCGCTCCGCCCACAGGCCGCTCCACCACGCACGCTCCTCCGGGGTGGCGAAGCACCATGTCCCCGCCGTGGAGGTGATGTCGGTGAAGCCGGCGCTCCGGGCCCAGGCGCGGAGCCTGCGGCCCGCGTCGGGCTCGCCGCCGTTCGCGCGGGCCACCCGGCGGTACAGCTCCTGCCAGCCGTCCAGCACCGGCGACGACGGGTACCAGGTGAACGCGCCGTAGTCGCTGTCCCGCGCGGCGACGACGCCTCCGGGCCTGCACACCCGGCGCATCTCGTGCAGCGCCTGTACGGGGTCCCCCACGTGCTGGAGCACCTGATGGGCGTGGACGACGTCGAACGAGCCGTCCGGGAAGTCCAGCGCGTGGACGTCGGCGACCGCGAAGCGGACGTTGTCCAGGCCGCGCCCGGCGACCGTGTCGGCGGCCCGCTCCAGCACGTCCGCCGCCGCGTCGACCGCCGTCACCGTGCCGGGCGCCACCAGCGCGGCCAGGTCGGCCGTGATGGTGCCGGGGCCGCAGCCCACGTCCAGCACGTCGAGCCCGGAGCGGAGTTCGGGGAGCAGATACGCCGCGGAGTTGGCCGCCGTGCGCCAGCGGTGCGAGCGCAGGACGGACTCGTGGTGGCCGTGGGTGTAGACGGCGGTCTCTCTCGGCATGATCCGGACTCCCTCGGGCGAAGTGGTCCCGTCACCGTACGCCGCCATGCCGGAATATGAGACCCGCGTCTCAGGATATGGTCGTGGTGCGACGCCACTCCTCACGCGTGAGCGCGTACTCCACGTCCCCCTCCTCCGACCCCTCGATGACCTCCGGCCAGTCCTCGAAGTACGTCCGTACGAACGTCAGCCCGGCCTTCTCCAGCACCCGCCGGGAGCCCACGTTGACGGTCATCGTGTTCGCCGTCACCCGCTCCGTGCCCAGCTCCGTGAACGCCTTGCGCACCAGCGCGCGGGCACCCTCCGTGGCGTATCCCCGGCCCCACGCGGCCCGGTGCAGCCGGTAGCCCAGTTCCACCACCCGCCAGTCGGTGCCGTCCACCGGTCTCAGCTCGAACCAGCCCAGCCACTCACCGGTGCCCCGCTCCTCGGCCGCCCAGAAGCCCCGTCCCAGCAACCTGGGCAGGGCCTCGTCCCGGAACGTCTCGGCCACGGCGGGCACCCCGCCGTCGATGAAGCGCTTGACGCCGGGGTCGTTGTCCAGCGCGAGAAGCCGACCGAGGTCGGCCTCGACGCAGTCACGCAGGCGCAGCCGGGGCGTTTCGACGAAGGTCGTGGGCGCGGATTCCATACCGGTCATCCTCGGCGCCCGGCCCCGGCCCCCGCCACCGATATCCACGCGGCGGACACCGGCCGGCGCTCACTGGAACGCGCGCGGACGGTACACCGTAAGCGCCTCGTTCCCCTTGTCGATCGTCAACTCGGCCGGGGCCTCGGCCACTTCACCGTCGAAGGCCAGCGGCGTACCGGGCGCGATCCCCTTGATCCGTACGCGCCGCATCCGCTCCGCCGCGTGCACCGGCGACCGGCTCAGCGGCCCCGCCGCGGCCGCGGCCAGCAGCCGCAGGCTCGGGAAGCTCCCGCCGTGCACGACGCGGACGTCCAGCAGACCGTCCGCGAGGTCGAGCCGGTGGCCGGGGGTGAACCCGAAGCGCTGGTAGATGCCGTTCCCGGCGAACAGCATCCACAGCGACCGCCGCCGGCCGTCGAACTCCGCCTGGAGCTGATGCTGGCCGCGCAGCACCTTCGCCGCCGCCACGACCCCGGCGGGCCAGCCGCCGATCCGGGGCGACCAGTGCTCACGTACGCGCACCAGCTCCGGATAGACGCCCAGGCTGAAGGTGTTGAGGAAGTGACCGCTCACCCCGTCCGGTCCGGTGAACCGCCCGAGGTCGACGCGGACCGCGTCGCCCGCCGCCATCGCGCGGCACGTCGCCTGCGAGTCCTCGATCCCGAGGTCGTACGCGAAGTGGTTCAGCGTGCCGCCCGGGAACACCGCCAGCGGCAGCCCGTGCCGGGCGGCGACCACCGCGGCCCGGTTGACCGTGCCGTCACCGCCGACGATGCCGAGCGCGATGCAGCGCTCCGCCGCCTTCTCCAGCTCCGTGTTCACCTCCTCGGGATCGCACTCCACGAACTCCGCGAGCGGCAGCGAGTCACGCAGCGCGCCCGCCGCGTCCGAGGAGCCCGACGCCCGGTTGACGACGACCACCATGCCCTCGCCCTCCGGCAGGGCCGGTGCCTGCGCGTGCGGCCGGCCGGGCGAGGGCAGCTGGGAACGGGTCGGGACGATGCCGCGTACCGCGAACGCCGCCCCCACCCCCAGCGCCGCGCCCACCACCACGTCGCTCGGGTAGTGCACGCCCGTGTAGACGCGCGACGCCGCGACGGAGAACGCGATCGGCGCCACGACCGCGCCCCAGCCCTTCGACTCCAGGGCCACCCCCGTCGCGAAGGCCGCGGCCGACGCCGCGTGCCCGGACGGGAACGAGGTGGTGATCGGCTGCCGCTTCAGCTGCCGGATCACCGGAACGGTGTCCAGGAGGGGCCGCCGGCGCTGCACCGACCGCTTGCCGACCGTGTTGATCGCGGCCGAGGCCACGGCCAGCGAGGCCACCCCGCGCAGGGCGGCGCGGCGGGAGCGCTGCCCGCGCCCGAGGAACGCGATACCGGCGGCGGCGCCGAACCAGAGGAGGCCGTGGTTGGCCGAGCGGCTGAGCCGGGGGAGCACCGGCCCGGCGCCGGGCCAGTGCCGGTTCGCCGCCGAGCGGAAGAACCGCTGGTCCAAGCCGCTCAGCAGCGCGGTGACTCTGGCCCGGGTACCGGGATCGACCGGGGTACGGCCCGCGTAGATGTCAGACATGGAACGCGGGTACCCCGTACCGCGTCACCCCAAGCAGCGCCCCGGCCCCGACCGGCCGAACTCGCGTCCGGCGGGGCGGCCGGGGAGAGTGGGAGACATGGACAATCCACTGCTGGACCGGCACGGCGAGGCCCTCGACCTCTTCACGGACCGGGTGCACGCCGTCGGCCCGGACCAGTGGGCCGCGCCGACCCCGTGCACGGAGTGGTCCGTACGCGACCTGGTCAACCACCTGACGGCCGAGCAGCTCTGGGTGCCCGCGCTGGTCGGCGAGCGCCGGACCCTGGCCGAGGTGGGCGACGCGTTCGACGGCGACGTGCTCGGTGACGACCCGGTCGCCGCCTGGGACCGCGCCGCGGCGGGCGCGCGCGCCGCGTTCGCCGAGCGGGGCGCGCTGGAGCGTCCGGTGCAGCTCAGTTACGGCCCGACGGAGGCCGACGCGTACTGCTCACAGATGGTGCTCGACGCCGTCGTGCACACCTGGGACCTGTCGCGGGGGATCGGCGTGAACGAGCACCTGCCCGAACCGCTGGTCGACTTCGCGCTGGAGGAGGTCAGGCCGTACGCGGTGAGCCTGTCGCAGAGCGGTCTCTTCGACCTCCCGCTGGATCCCCCGCGGAACGCCGACGCCCAGACCCGGCTCCTGGCCCTGCTGGGCCGCGAGGCGTAGCCGGCCGTGAGCCCCGCCCCGCGGGCGGACGAAGGGCGCGGGCCCGTACGGTACGGGCCGCCGGCCCCGGAATCGGGTCTGCCCGCGCTGCCCGAGCTGGTCACCGTACTCGCCGGCGCCGCCGGACGGACCGCACCCGAGCCGCCCGGCGGCGGGCCGGTCCTGCGGGAGGCCGCCTGCGGCTACTGGTCCCGGCGCGGCCTGCCCGCGCATCCCCAGGAGGTCGCCGCCGCGGCCGGCGCGCAGCCGCTGCTCCTCGCGCTGCTCGCCGCGTACGGCGGCGACGTCCTCATGCCCCGCCCGCACCCGGCGTCCTGGGCGCCGCAGGCCAGGCTCCTCGGCCGGCCGTTCTTCCAGGTGCCGACCCCGGCCGAGTGCGGCGGCGTACCCGACCTGTACGCCCTCCTGGAGACGGTGCGCCGGGT
>NZ_MDCR01000158.1 GCF_001723055.1 Streptomyces niveus | reverse complement strand
TCCCCCCTCAACCCCCCACCATCCACGCCAGACCCTCTGTCAGGTCGATCGCCGGGCCCGAACGGTCGGCTCCCGCAGCATGGGCGACGCCCACGACAGGTCCCGGCCGATCGGTCGGTACTCGAAAGAGAACCTTCACGAAGGAGACCAACTCATGGCCATCAACTCCGTCCGTGCCCGGCGCACGCTGGCCCTGGCCGGGGCCGCGGGCGTTGTCGCCGCGGTGCTGTCCGTGCCGTCCCCGGCATCGGCGCACGGCGTCAGCATCATGCCCGGCTCGCGGACCAACCTGTGCTACAAGGACCTGCTCCAGAACAGCTCGACCCAGATGCCGTCCAACCCCGCCTGCGCCGACGCGGTCCGGCAGAGCGGTACCACCCCGCTCTACAACTGGTTCGCCGTCCTGGACTCCAACGCCGGTGGCAGGGGCGCGGGTTACGTCCCGGACGGGAAGCTGTGCAGTGCGGGCGACCGCAGCCCGTACAACTTCTCCGCGTACAACGCGGTCCGCACCGACTGGCCGAAGACGCATCTGACCTCGGGTGCGAACATCCAGCTCAAGTACAGCAACTGGGCCGCCCACCCGGGCAAGTTCGAGGTGTACCTCACCAAGAGCGGGTGGAGCCCCACCAAGGCCCTCGCGTGGGGCGACCTGGAGCACCTTCGGACGGTGACCAACCCGCCGCAGAACGGTGGTGTGGGCACGGACGGAGGCCACTACTACTGGAACCAGCAGTTACCGCAACGGAGCGGTCAGCACGTGCTCTTCGTCCAGTGGATCCGCTCCGACAGCCAGGAGAATTTCTTCTCCTGTTCCGACGTCGTCTTCGACGGCGGCAACGGTGAGGTCACCGGTCTGGCGGGCGGCGAGCGGTCGGCCGCCGAGGTCGAGGCGCTCGGGGCGGGCGTGGAGAACACCAAGGCCGACCCGATCCACGCCGCCGGACACACCGAACACGCCGCGGCCGGCGAGAAGCTGGCGGCCTCCAGCGACGAGTCGGCCGTCGCCGTGCCCGCGGTAGTGGCGGGCCTGGGGGCAGTCGTCTTCGCCGGTGGCGCGATGGTCTTCAACCGGGGCCGCCGGGCCAAGCAGCTCGGCTGACGGCCGAGGGCCCCGGCGCCGCCACCGGGGCCCTCTCACCGTGCACGCCGTTCACCTCGCAGCGCACTGCGTCAGCATCGTCTTCCTGTCGGCGTCGGTCACCGGCAGCTCGTACTTGGCCGCGACCTGCGCGAAGCGCACCACGTACGCGCAGCGCACCGGCTTGTTCGGCGGCAGCCAGGAGGCAGGGCCCGAGTCGCTCTTGCCGCTGTTGGTGGGGCCGTCGACGGGCAGCAGGTTCAGCGGGTCGTTCGCCAGCTGCTTCCGCTTGTCCTCGTTCCAGCGGGCCGCGCCCAGTTGCCAGCTGTAGGAGAGCGGTACCAGGTGGTCTATCTGGACCGCCGTCGCCTGCTTCTTCTTCCAGGCGATGTCCTTGCCGGTGTACGGGTCGTGCAGCGTCATCGAGACGATCACGCAGTCGGAGCCGGACTTGAACTCGATGTCCTGGCCGTCGCGTTTGAGCAGGTCGTTACGGGTGTCACAGCCGTTGCCCGCGAACGGGACGCCGTCGGCCGAGTCCATCCAGGCGTAGCCGAACTCGTCCCGTTCGTAACCGGTCTTCGGCCCGCGCCCCTTCACCGCCAGCCCCTCGATCAGCTCACGCGCCGCCGCCAGGTCCGCGTCCGAGGTGAGGGGCGCGAGACCGGGCGCGGTGCCGTCGGGGTTCTTGAGCGGGCTGGTCGCCCGCCCGTCCGGGGCGCTGCCGTCGGCGACACCCGAGCCGGCCCGGTCGACGGAATCGACCGCGTCGCACCCCGCGAGGAGTGGCGCGGCGAAAGCGACCACGAGCAGAGGCAGTACGCGGCGAGCGGCCAGGCGCGGGCGGGCGGTACGCGGAGTCGTACATCTGGGGGCGTTCACGAAGACGTTCACGAACCCAGGATCGTCGCCAGGAACTCTCCCGTCCACGACAGCAGTTCGCGTCCGACCACCGGCTTGCCACCGATCTTGCCCGCCGTCGGGCGCGGCACCAGGATCTGGTGGGCCGTCGGCTTGATCACCGTACGGGGGTGGAGCCGCTTGAGGCGCAGCTCCTGCGACTCCCTCAACTCCACCGGCGCGAAACGGATGTTGGACCCCTGGAGGACGATCTCGCCGACCCCGCACGCGCGCGCCAGCATCCGCAGGCCCGCCACCAGCAGCAGATTCTCGACCGGTTCGGGCAGCTTGCCGTACCGGTCCGTCAACTCCTCGCGTACGGCGGTGATGTCGGCCTCCGAGTTGGCGGAGGCGATCGCCCGGTACGCCTGGAGACGCAGCCGCTCGCCGGGCGCGTAGTCGTGCGGGACGTGCGCGTCGACCGGCAGCTCGATCTTGACCTCCAGCGGCGCCTCCTCCTGCACGGTGCCGTCGACGGCCGCGCGGTAGTCCGCGACGGCCTCGCCGACCATGCGTACGTACAGGTCGAAGCCGACGCCCGCGATGTGCCCGGACTGCTCGCCGCCGAGCAGATTGCCCGCGCCGCGGATCTCCAGGTCCTTCATCGCGACGTACATGCCGGCGCCCATCTCGGTGTGCTGGGCGATCGTCGCGAGGCGTTCGTGCGCGGTCTCGGTGAGCGGCTTCTCCGGCGGGTAGAGGAAGTACGCGTAGCCGCGCTCGCGGCCACGGCCCACCCGGCCGCGCAGCTGGTGGAGCTGGGAGAGACCGAAGTTGTCGCCGCGTTCGACCACCAGGGTGTTGGCGTTGGCGATGTCGATGCCGGACTCCACGATGGTCGTGGAGACGAGGACGTCGAACTTCTTCTCCCAGAAGTCCACCACGACCTGTTCCAGGGCCTGTTCTGACATCTGGCCGTGCGCGGTGGCGATCCGCGCCTCGGGGACGATCTGGCGCAGCCGCGCCGTGGCGCGGTCGATGGACTCGACGCGGTTGTGGATGTAGAAGACCTGGCCCTCGCGCAGGAGTTCACGGCGGATGGCCGCGCCGATCTGCTTCTCCTCGTACGGGCCGACGAAGGTCAGCACCGGGTGCCGCTCCTCGGGCGGGGTGGTGATGGTCGACATCTCGCGGATGCCGGTCACCGCCATCTCCAGGGTGCGCGGGATCGGGGTGGCGGACATGGTCAGCACGTCGACGTTGGCGCGGAGCTTCTTCAGCTGCTCCTTGTGCTCGACGCCGAAGCGCTGCTCCTCGTCCACGATGACCAGTCCGAGGTCCTTGAACTTCGTCTCGGAGGAGAAGAGGCGGTGCGTGCCGATGACGATGTCGACCGAGCCCTCCCGCAGCCCTTCGAGCGTGGCCTTGGCCTCCGTGTCGCTCTGGAAGCGGGACAGCGCCTTCACGACGACGGGGAACTGCGAGTAGCGCTCGGAGAAGGTGCCGAAGTGCTGCTGCACGAGCAGCGTCGTGGGGACGAGCACGGCGACCTGCTTGCCGTCCTGGACGGCCTTGAAGGCGGCGCGCACCGCGATCTCCGTCTTGCCGTAGCCGACGTCGCCGCAGATCAGCCGGTCCATCGGGACCGTCTTCTCCATGTCCTCCTTGACCTCGGCGATGGTGGAGAGCTGGTCGGGCGTCTCCACGTACGGGAACGCGTCCTCCAGCTCGCGCTGCCAGGGCGTGTCCGAGCCGAAGGCGTGGCCGGGCGCCGCCATGCGCGCGGAGTAGAGCTTGATGAGGTCGGCGGCGATCTCCTTGACCGCCTTCTTGGCGCGCTGCTTGGTCTTCGTCCAGTCGGCGCCGCCGAGCCGATGCAGGGTCGGGGCCTCGCCACCGACGTACTTGGTGACCTGTTCGAGCTGGTCGGTGGGGATGTAGAGGCGGTCGCCGGGCTGGCCGCGCTTGGCGGGGGCGTACTCGACGAGCAGGTACTCGCGCGTCGCGCCCTGGACGGTGCGCTGCACCATCTCGACGTACCGGCCGACGCCGTGCTGCTCGTGGACGATGTAGTCGCCCTGCTCCAGGGTGAGCGGGTCGATCGTCTTGCGGCGCTTGGTCGGCATCCGTACGCCGTCCTTGCCCGCGGCCTTCTGGCCGGACAGGTCGGTCTCGGTGAGGACCGCGAGGCCCAGGCCCGGGTCCACGAAGCCGTAGTCGATCGAGCCGCACGCGACGTGCACCAGCGAGGGCGTGATCTCGCCGAGGCCCTTGCCGCCGTGGGCCTCGGGGGTGTCGAGACGGGCGGGGATGCCCTCGCCGCCCAGCACCTCGACCGTACGGGCGGCGGTGCCGTGACCCTCGGTGACATAGACGGTGCGCCAGCCGTCGGCGAGCCAGCCCTTGGTGTCGGCGAGGGCGCGGGCGGTGTCGCCGCGGTACGTCTCCGGGGCGCGCATGCCCAGCTTGACGGTGTCCTCGGACAGCTCCTCGTCGGCGGCGAACGGCGCGACCGACCACCACATCATGCCCAGCTCGCGCGCCCGGTCGCGGACGTCCGCGATGCCCCACAGGGAGGCCGCGCCGACGTCGATGGGCGCCTCGCCGCCGCCGGCCCCGGCCGCCCAGGACGCCTGGAGGAACTCCTGGCTGGTGGCGACCAGGTCACCGGCGCGGGTACGGACCCGCTCGGGGTCGCAGACCAGCGTCATGGAGCCCTCGGGCAGGACGTCGAGCAGCAGCTCCATGTCGTCGACGAGGACCGGGGCCAAGGCCTCCATGCCCTCCACCGCGATGCCCTCCGCGATCTTGCCGAGCATGTCGGCCAGCTCGGGGTGCACCTCGGCGAGTGCGGCGGCCCGCTCCCGTACCTGCGGGGTGAGCAGCAGCTCACGGCAGGGCGGCGCCCACAGTCCGTGCTCGGCGACTTCGAGCGAGCGCTGGTCGGCGACCTTGAAGTAGCGGATCTCCTCGATGTCGTCGCCCCAGAACTCCACGCGCAGCGGGTGTTCCTCGGTGGGCGGGAAGACATCGAGGATGCCACCGCGTACGGCGAACTCACCGCGCTTCTCGACGAGTTCGACACGGGAGTACGCGGCGGCGGCCAGTGCCTGGGTGACCGTCCCCAGGTCCGCGCTCCCGCCACCGCGCAGCGACACGGGCTCCAGGTCGCCGAGGCCCTTGACCTGCGGCTGGAGCACGGAGCGGATGGGCGCGACGACGACGCTGACCGGCCCGGCGCCGGGGTCGTCGGCGCGGGGGTGCGCGAGCCGGCGCAGCACGGCGAGCCGGCGGCCGACGGTGTCGCTGCGGGGCGACAGGCGCTCGTGGGGCAGCGTCTCCCAGGACGGGAACTCCGCGACGGAGTCGGCGGGCAGCAGGGACCGCAGCGCGGCGGCCAGATCCTCCGCCTCCCGGCCGGTCGCGGTGACGGCGAGCACGGGCCGGCCCGCGTCGCGCGCGAGGGCGGCGACGGCGAAGGGCCTGGCGGCGGGCGGGCCGACCAGATCGACATGCATGCGATGCCCGTCGGCGGCGGCACCAACCGCTTCGGCGAGCGCCGGGTCTCGTACAACGGCGTCGAGCAGACCGTGCAGGCTCATGAAGGGTGTTTCCGTCCGGTTCCGGGGGTGGGGGTGCGCGCGGGCGGCACCGGGTGAGCAACGCGAAGGACCCGACACGTCTCACGGGCCGGGGGCCTCCAGCGTACGACCCCGCACGGACAGCCGCTCCGCGGGACGGGTGGGGGTGGGGGTGGACGAGTTGTGACGTACGCGGTCGTCACCGTGTAGTCGGCGGCGCCCGTGGGGAGACTGCCCGGAAAACCGTTCGAGGGGAAGCCGGGGATCGAGCCCGCCATGGCGTTTCGCAACCCGGCGCGCCGGGGGGACAGCGGGCAGTAACGACATGTTTGTTTCACACATTTCTACGGCACAGTTCCCTGCAAGATCAGTTACAGAGTCATGGCATTGCCTTTACTCTCTCCAGGGTCCACCAAGCCGTGCCACGAGCCCGGCGGGCCCGCACCACCAGCAGCAGCGGAGGCACCGGAGAACCCACCCCGTCCTCGGCGTGAACTGATCAAGTAGCGGAGGCCAAGTCTTGGGCGACAACGAGATGTCCGTCTTCGGCGTCTCTCCGACCGAGGAAGAGATCTACCGGCATTTTCTCCGCAATCCGGATACGTCGGCGGATGACATCCATCTGCTGGTGCACACCGAACAGCACGACGCCAAGCGCAGTCTCGACCGGCTGCGGACGCTGGGCCTGCTCCATCCCGACAGCAGCCATGAGCGGGTCTCCCCCGCCGACCCCGGCGTGGCCATCGCCCGGTTGACGGACGCGCGGCTCAACGCGCTCCACGAGGAGTTGCGGCTCGTCATGCAGGCGCGTGACCTCGTCGACGGTCTGCGCGCCGAGCAGGGGTCGCGGCTGCCGCCGGTGCAGGGCATCGAGCAGTTGGAGGGGCTGACGGAGATACGGAACCGGATCGACGACCTCGCGTTCTTCGCGCGTGACGAGATCCTGTCCGTGGAGCCGTACACGAAGCTCTCCGCCGAGAACATCGAACGGTCCCGCCCGCTGGACCTGCGATGTCTGCGGCGCGGGGTGCGCATCCGCAATGTGGTGCTCGCCGCCGCGCTCGACGACCTGCCGACCCGGGAGTATCTGCGCGAACTGGTCAAGCGCGGGGCGCAGATCCGGGTGGCCGAGAACATCACGGAGCGGATCCTGGTGTACGACGGCCGCACCGCCCTGGTGCCGGTGGACCCGCAGAACACCGCGCGCGGGGCGCTGCTGGCGCACAAGAGCGGGCTCGTCGCCAACATCATCGCCCTGTTCGAGAAGATCTGGACCGAGGCGGACGACCTGCACACCGTCACCAAGGAGAGCGCCGACGCGGTCGGCGGGCTCAGCGAGATCGAGCAGCAGGTGCTGATCTCGATGTGCACGGCGGGCAAGGACGAGGCGGGCGCCCGGGACCTGGGGATCTCGGTCCGTACGTACCGAAGACACGTGGCCGATCTGCTTCAGGCGCTCGGCGCCGCGAGCCGCGCGCAGGGCGCGTTGCTGGCCCGTGAACGGGGCTGGATCTGACGGGAGTTCACCGGGGCCGGGTCAGCGCTGCTGCGTCCAGCCCCACAGCGCCGCGTCGGCCAGGACCGCGCGGACCGCACGGTGGATGTCGGAGTCGCTCGTCGCGACGTCCCGCGCGATCCACAGTCTCACCCGGTCCCCGGCGACCTCCGCGACCTCCGGGACGCATCTCAGGTGCCGCGGCAGCAGCCCCAGCAGGCGGATGACCGTCGTCTCGGCGGACGGGGCGGCGCTGTCCTCGCGGACCGTCACCACCTCGACGTATCCGGGGGCGTTCCCGATGTCCGCGCACCCCTGCCACTGGGCCGTCATCATCAACGTGTCTCCTTGAACAGCTGCCTGGTGGCCGTCGCCATGGCCGCGATACCCGCCGGCAGGGCGGTCCGTACATCGGGGGCGAACTCCGCCGAGTGGTTGGGCGGTACCGGCCGGCCGGCCGCGCGCGCGGCGCGCCACTGGCCGGGGGACACCGTACCGACCATCCAGTATGCCGCCCGTACACCGTCGACGGCGAAGCGGGGGAAGTCCTCCGCGGCCATCGAGCCCGGCCAGTCCACCACCCGCCGGTGGCCGAACTCCCGCTCGTGGGCGGCCCGTACGGTCGCCGTCGCCGACGGGTCGGTCAACAGGGCCGGGGAGCGGGAGAGATGGGTGACGTCGGGGTCCCTGGGGCAGTCCGACGCGGCGCACTCGGCCCGTACGATCCGCTCCGCCGCCACCAGGGCCCGCGCCAGGGCCCGGTCGCTCGCCGCGCGGACGGTGATGCTCAACTCGGCGTCGTCCGGGACGACATTGCCCAGGCGGCCGGCGTGCAGGGAGCCGACGGTGAGGACGACCTGGTCGGACGGCGCCGTCTCGCGGGAGACGACCGTCTGGAGGCGCATGACGGTCGCGGCGGCGGTCACGACGGGATCGACGGTGAGCTGCGGGGTGCCGGCGTGGCCGCCGTACCCGTGGATGACGACGTCCAGCGCGGCGCTCGCCGCCATCATCGGGCCGCCCACGCCGTGCGCGAGTGTCCCGGCGGGCAGCGGCGCGGTGTGCTGGGCGAGGACGACGTCGGGGGTGCCGAACCGCTCGTAGAGACCGTCGGCGAGCAGCGCGCCCGCCCCTTCCAGAGTCTCCTCGGCGGGCTGGCCGACGACCAGCAGCGTGCCGGACCAGGTGTCCCGAGAGTCGGCGAGGAGGGTGAACGCGCCTGCCACGGCGGCGAGATGGAGGTCGTGGCCGCAGGCGTGCATGGTGCCGGGGACGGTGCTCGCGTACGCCAGGCCGGTGCGTTCGTCCACGGGCAGGGCGTCCAGTTCGGCGCGCAGCATGAGGGTGGGGCCGGGGCCGTTGCGCAGAACGCCCACGACGCCGTGTCCGCCGATGTCCCGGGTGACGGTGGCGCCCGCGCCCGCCAGGTGGGCGGCGAAGCGCGCGGCGGTACGGGACTCGGCGCCGGACAGCTCCGGGTGGGCGTGCAGTTCGAGGTACAGCTCAAGAGCGCCGCGCAGGGTGTCGTGCGGTACCGCGGCTGGTCCGCCGGACCCGGCGACCGGTTCGGCTCGGAGTGGTTCCCCGGTCAGCGCGTCGGTCATCCGCGCTCACCTCCTTGCTTCGGCGTCGTTCCTTCGTTGTTTGAGCATTCCTTGAGGTTCGAGGGTGCGGCAGGGCACGCGCACCCGGCACGCGTTCCGCTGACACCAGGTGTCAGCGGGGTGACAGCGAAAGCCGGGCCCAACTGACAGCGCCCACCGGTGAAATGGGCCCACCCCCTGGGAGCGCCGCCGGACTGGCCGGCGAAGCCCCGGATATCGAAGGAGAACCCCCATGGCCCCGAAGACCGGTCTCGCCACCCTCGCCGACGAGATCCTGGAGCTGGAGTCGGAGACCTTCGAGATCTCGGACTACTCGGACGCGTCCGAGGTCGTTCTCGCCGGTTCCACGTCGTGCTCCTCGACGTCCACCTGCTCCAGCACCACCAGCACCACCTCCTGCTCCGCCTGATCCGGCGTCGCAGACAGCACACGACCGTCGGCCTCTCCCCCGTGGGCATCACCCACCAGGGGAGGGGCCGTCGGGCGTTGCGCCCGCGGCGGCACACCCGACGGCCCGCGGCGGTACGGCCGACGGCCCGCGGCGTCACGGGAACGGATGCGGGACCGCCTTGATCGCGGACTCGGGCAGATCGTCCGGGCGCCGCCCGGCGACCCGCAGGGCCGTCCGCAGCCGGGGCATCAGCAGGGCCCGCTGCCGCGTCCAGCCGAAGTCCAGCGGCAGCAGTCCGGGCACGAGCGTGCTCACGGTGTGCAGCCCCATCCGCCGCTGCTCCGGCGTCGTCTGGTCGACGGCGATCACGTCGTAGCCCGCGCCCGCCAACTCGTCGCGCAGCAGCCGTAGATCGTCCAGCAGATCCCCGGTGCGCGGCCGGCGCGGTGCCCAGTCGGCGTACGTCTCCTCCAGTGGGCGTACGGCCGTCGGCTCCAGGTACTCCCGCGCGTGGCGCGCCATCTCCGGCAGGCCGTACAGCTGCGCGTGGTCCTTGAGGTGCAGGACCTTGCGGTAGTCGGCCGCCATCTCCCGCAGCTCACCCTCGCGTTCGGCGACCTGGTAAGGCAGGTGGGGGATGTAGGTGAGGACTTCGGAGAGCGCGGCGTCGACCGTGCCCTCCGGGTCGAAGCCGGCGGCGGCGCTGAAGGAGAGCGTGCCGAGCCCGCCGTCGCGGCGCACCGCGAGGGCCGTCACGACGGGTACGGCGAGGTCCATCCGGGTGTCGAAGGCGTGCACGTCGTAGCCGTGCAGCGCGGCCCGGTCGAGCATGGTGCGGATCGCGTCACCCGTGCACGAGCCGAGGTCGATCTCGGTGAGGTGGGCGCGGCCGTACCAGGCGAGCAGGAACGCGTCGCGTTCGATCAGCTCCAGCAGCCCGAAGAGGATCGCCTCCTCCAGACTCCCGCCGGTGGCACAGCCGTTGGAGCACTCGAAGACGAAGTTGTCGGCGTCGACGCCCGCGCTGTAGTGCGCCAGGCGCGCGGGGATCAGGATCGGGCGCTCGTCGCGCAGCGAGTGGCCCCACACCCAGGGGATCGGCCGGTCCGGGTCGAACGGGCTGACCAGGTGGTCCTTCTCGTACGTATCGTCCGCGTAGAAGCCGCGGTCCGCCGGGTTCAGCGCGTCTGCGGCGAGGTTGTTGTACGAGTCGACGACCGGGGAGGTGCCACGGCGCCGATGGGTGCCCGCGTACCGCTCAAGTCCCTCCAGATAGGCCAGGGTCCGGCTGGTGGAGTAGCTGTTGGCCTGGCCGCTCCAGGTGACGTCGTTGAGTCCGGCGTAACCGCGGACGAAGTTGGTGCCGGCGACGGGGGCGGTCGTCGTGGACGTCGGGTTGATCCAGGTGTCCGAACCGAGCGTGCCGCAGACGGGGTTGGCGAGCGCGGCGGTCGGCAGCGGGTACGCGCCGAGCGGGCGCAGCCGGTAGCCGTCCGGATCCGGCTTGGGCGTGGCGACGAGGTCCATGCGCGCGGCGTCGGCGGTGTCGGGGCGCGGGGGGACGCAGGACGGGCAGAGCGGTTCGGGCAGCAGCGGGAAGGTCGCGGCGGCCAGCGTGCCGAGGTCGATCCGGGTGACCTGGGGCAGTTCGCGGTCGGGGGCGCCGGTGGCGGGCGGGGTCGACCTCCCGGTGTGGACGGCGAGATGGGCCGCCCAGACGGCGTCCACCGCGTAGTCGGTGAGCAGCGGCCAGTCGGCGGCGCCGTGCGGCTGGTGGCCCAGCTCCAGCGCCTCGCGCTCGGAGCGGCTGCGCAGCCGCTGCCAGCGCATGGCGAGGCACTGCCCGCAGGCGGCGGTGCCGGTGTCGGCGCCACCCCACGGGCCGACGAGAACCGCCCGCGCGGTGAGCTGGACGTTGGCGCGCGGACGCAGGGCGGCGTACGGGTCCGGGAGCCCGAAGCCGAGGACGTCGGCGGCGCCGAGCGGCACCACCAGCGGGGCGGGCACCCGCGCCGTACCGGCGGCGGCGGCCTCGAACCGTACGGTCAGGGCCTGTTGCAGACGGGCGCGGCCACGCTCCAGGGGTGCGCCGTCGGCGAGGGCCACAGCCGCCCCCGCCTCCGTTCCGGTGACGGCCGTCGGCCCGGTGGCTGTCGTCATGACTGGTCGCTCCAGCGGAAGGTCTTCAGCGCGACCGCGCCGAAGACGACGGCGAAGGCGGTGATGCCGCCGCAGGCCACCAGGATGTCGCCGCCGCCCCCGTCACCGGTGATGGCGGCGGAGATGCCGTCGTTGAAGTAGCGCAGCGGCAGGACCAGCGAGACGTTCTGCATCCAGCCGGGCATGGCGTCGAGCGGGAAGAACGACCCGGACAGGAACGCCATCGGCACCATCAGACAGTTGGCGACGGCGGCGACCGCCTCCGGGGTCCTGGCGAACGAGCCGACGATCACGCCGACGGCGAGGAACGCGGTGATGCCGAGGAACAGCACGGGCAGCGCAAGCGGCCAGCTCCCGGCCGGTTCGAGGCCGAAGAACGGCAGCATCGCGACGAGCACGAACATCGCGGCCTGCACGGTGCCGATGCCGAGCGCCAGGACGTAGCGCGAACCGAGGATCGTGGGCAGCGGGGTCGGCGTCATCCGGATCAGCCGCAGGATGTCGTCGCGGCGCCACTGCATGATGACGAACCCGACGCCGAAGACTGCGGCGTTGGCGACACCCCACGACAGGACGCCAGGGGCGATGTAGTTGATGTAGGGGCGTCCGCTCTCCTCGACGGTCATGCCGTGGAAGATCAGACCGAAGACGATCAGGAAGAGGAGGGGGAAGGCGAACGTGAAGAACAGGGTGGTCTTGTCGCGCGTGTACGCCTTGAAACCGGCCTGGCTCAGCGCGGAGTAGGCGCTCATGGCGCGCGGTCGCGTCGCGGGCGTGGGTGCGGGCGTGGGTGCGGGCGTCGTGGTGCTCATCGTCGGTGCTCCGTCTCTCGGTGCTCGGTCGCGCGTCGTGTGTCGTGTGTCGTGCTCGGCTACGCCTGCGGCTGAGGCTGGGACGGCGACGGTGCGGGCGACTGCGGCTGCGCGCTGCCGGTCAGTTCGAGGTACACGTCCTCCAGGCTGGCGGTCCGTGTCTGTACGCCGTGCAGTCCCGCGAGCGCGTCGACCGCCGACAGGACCGGCCCCGAATCCTCGGTCTCCAGCACCACCGAGTCGCCGTCCACGGAGGCCCGCACCACTCCGGGGATGGCCTGCGCGTCGGCGAGCGAGAGCCGGTCGGCGGGGACCAGCAGCCGGGTCAGCGCGCTGCTGGCGGCGACGAGCCGGCCGGGCGAGTCCAGCGCGACGATCTTGCCGTCGATGAGGATCGCGACACGGTCGCAGAGCGCCTCGGCCTCGTCCAGATGGTGTGTGGTGTAGACGATGGTCCGCCCGGCGCCCTTGAGCGCGCGCAGCACGTCCCACAGCGCGCGGCGCGCCTGCGGGTCGAGCGCGGCGGTCGGCTCGTCCAGGAAGATCAGTTCGGGGTCGTGGACGAGCGCGGACGCGATGGCCAGGCGCTGGCGCTGACCGCCGGAGAGGTCGTCCACGCGGACGTCGCCCTGCTCGGTGAGGCCGACGGCGGCCAGTGAGCGTTCGGCCGCCTCGCCGTCGGCCCGGTAGAGCGCGGCCACCGTCGAGAGGTGCTCGCGCGCCGTGAGCCGTACGAAGAAGGCCGACGCCTGGGTCTGGACGCCGAGCCGGGGCAGCAGTTCGGGGTCGCGCGGCCAGGGGTGCCGGCCGAGGACGGTGACCGAGCCGGAGTCCGGTCGGCGCAGGCCCTCCATGATCTCGACCAGGGTCGTCTTGCCCGCGCCGTTGGGGCCGAGCAGACCGAAGAACTCGCCGCGCGGGACGGTCAGCGAGATGCCGTCGACCGCGTACTTCTCCCCGTACCGCTTGTGGATCGTGTCGAGGACGACGGCGGGGCTGTCGGTCGGGTCGTCGGTGGAGTTCGGGGTGGGCGTGGGGGTCATGCGGGTCTCCCTGAAACGGACGGCGTGCGGGGTGGGGCGGCTTACGTGGCCAGGAGGTGGACGAGCAGCGCGAGGACGGCCGCGACGATCCCGGCGAGGACGAGGAACGAGCCGAGGGTGTAGGTGAGATAGGCGGTACGGGCCCGGCGCGGGTACGCCTTCGCCGCCGGATCGCGGCGCACGGCCAGGCGCACGTACTCCCGGCTGGACGCGGCGAGCGCCGTCGCGCCGTACAGCTGCGCGACGATCTTGTATCCGTCGAGCGGCGGGAGGGGTACGAGCATGGCCAGCGCCTGCACACTGCCCAGGAGCAGCAGCCCGGCGAGCGCGTCGCCGGTGGCGTCGTCCACCGGGAGGAACAGCCACGCCGCGCAGAACGGCAGCAGGACGGCCAGGTTCATCACGGCGCCCGCGACGGCTGTCGCGATGCGGTCCCGGCGGGTGTGCAGATACTGGTAGTTGTCGACCGTGCAGTACATGATCACGACGGGCAGGCGCCAGCGCAGTCCGATCTCGGCGACCTGCCCGCCGTAGCGTCTCGCCACCACCCCGTGGGCCAGCTCGTGCAGCGCCGTGCTGAACCAGAGCAGCGCGGCGGCGCCGGCGAGCAGGACCGGGTTGGTGAAGAGCGTCGCCGCGCCGTCGACGAGTTCGCCGAGGCGCGCGACGGCCACCACCTCCATGGCGGTGATCAGCAGGAGCAGCGGGATCATGAAGGGCGCGGCGAGCAGGAACCCGACGGCGCGGTGCAGGCGTTCGGCCGTCGCGTCGGCGTCGGCGACCAGCGGGAGGGTGCCGCGCAGCAGGGTGCGCGCGGGCTTCGGCGGCTCCTCGGCGGGCGGGGCGGCGGGGCCGTCCGCGAGCAGCCCCCTGGTGCCGAGCATGGCCAGCAGCTGCTGCCAGTTGGCGTCGCCGAGGCGCTTGCCGTACTCCGCCGCGTACTGCTCGCCCAGCTCGTCCAGAGCGCGGGTGCCGTCCATGCGCGCCATCAGGAAGTGTTCCTTGACCCCGACCTCGTACGACTTGCCGCTGCGCGGGTCCTTGACGAGGTGCACGGTCCGGGGGCCGAGCAGCAGCGCGTCGCTGACCAGCACCTCGGGGCGCAGACACGGCCGGTACCTGTCGGTCGGGGCCCGGTCCGTGGGGGCGGTCATGGCGTGGTCACCGCCGACTGCGCAGCCGCCGGGGCCACGGACTCCCGGAGGGTCCGGCCCAGTACGTGCGACAGATAGGCCTCGTCGCGGATGGTGACGTGCAGCCGGTTGTTCGTCATATGCATGTACGGGGAGAGCAGCAGCGGCAGCGCGACCGCCGGGTCCGTCACCCGCTCGTCGCGCTCCCCGTCCCAGGACCGGAAGACCAGGTCGCCGTCGAGCGTCAGCTTCCGTGCCCGCTCGTTCAGTTCGGCGCAGTGCTCCGCCCAGCCCGCGAGGAAGCCGGGCAGCCTGCCGGGCTCACCGGCGCCGACGGCGGCCCTGACGCGGGCGAAGTGGCTGGTGAGGCCGGGGGCCATCGCCGCGTAGTTCTTGTCGTACTCGACGGTGCCGATGAAGCCGGTGCCGGGGAACGCCGTGTGCCAGAACTGGTAGTAGCTCTCCAGGTACTCGGTCAGCTCCTGGTCGCCCGGCAGGAACGTCCCCGACATGACCATCATCAGCTGCGCGGACGTGCCGAGCAGCACCGTGCGCAGATGCAGGTTCTTGGTGCGCAGCGCCTCGATGACCAGATCGCTGGAGTGCCTGAAGTGCCACTCGGCCAGCTCGATCCCGGCGGGGCCGCCGTACTTGCCGTACTCCGGCTCGTACGGTTCGGCGCTGCGCGAGTTGTTGGGGCGCAGATTCATCCGGCCCTGGTCGTCCATGTAGTGGCCGCGCTCGCTGCCGGGGAACTCGATCTCGAACAGCGTGTTGTAGAAGTCGTTGAGGAAGCCGGAGTCGACCTCGTACAGCGCGGGGCGCCCGGCCAGGAAGGCGTCGACGGCCTGCTCGGTGCGGGCGCGCACGGCGGGTGCCACGGACTCGTCGACGGGCTTGAGGCGCAGGCGGATGTGCGGGCCTTCGAGCCAGTAGTTCATGAAGAAGTAGTTGTCGATGAGCCCTTCCGCCGTCAGCTCGGCGACGAGCGGGCGCACGCACTGGAGCAGGAAGGGCCGGGGGTTGGCGGCGTAGAAGACGTGCGTGGCCTGCCAGTTGCCGTCGGCGGTCATCGGGCGTCCCTTCGTGCGGAGTCGGCGGACACGAGGCCCGCGGGAGTGGTCTCGGGCCGGCCGGCGGGAGTGGCCGGGGCCCGGCCGGCCAGGGTTTCCACGGCCAGCTCGCTGACATGGCGGCCCCGTTCGGACACGGCGTGCAGCCCGTCCTCGTCGGGGAGCATCTCGCGGAACACGACCCGTGCCCCGTCCGTCTTGAGCAGCGCTTCGAACGCGGTGAGCGAGAGCGGGCTGTCGAAGTCCAGGTACTGCGGCTTCGCGCCCGTCGCGCCGCGCGCCCCGCTGTCCGACACGGTCACGAAGACCCGGTCGGGCAGCCCGGTCGCGCGCCGGAAGCGGTGCCAGCCGAGGAACCACTCGTCGTCGGCGACACCCGGCGCGAGCAGCGGCAGTTCGGCGGCGGGCGCGCTCCAGCTGCGCCTGCTCAGTACGACGCTGCCGTGCCGCACGCGCGGCCTGCGGGTGACACCGCCCACCGCCTCGCCCTCCGGCACCCCGCCCCACACGTTGAGCGGGGACATCGAGGTGGGCGACAGGAGCAGCAGGGTACGGGGCAGTTCGGGCAGGGCGAGCGGCACGAGATAGCCGAGATAGACGGGGACGACCTCCCGGCCGAGCCGCTTCGAGCGCAGCACCAGCCGGTCGGCGCCGTTGTCGTCGACGGCGTGCTCGATGAACAGGTCGTCGAGGTGGATCCGGCAGTCCTCGGGCAGCGTGCCGCTCTCGCCGGGGCAGACGATCTCGTACTCGGTGAGCCGCCCGTGCAGATTGAGATTGCTGGTGACGGGGCCGCCGGTGACCTCGGCGAACACCGCGCCCGGCGGCTGCACCTGGGCCGCGCCCGCCAGCAGGGCGGTGTCGAGTCCCTCGAAGCACTGGGTGAAGCGGCTGAAGGGGAAGGACAGACCGCCGTACGAGCGGTTGAGGACGACCAGCGGGTCGTGCCGGCGGTCGGCGAGCTGGATGTGGTGGCTCATGGGCGCGAACGCCGGTGCCGCCGGGGCGAGTTCGGTGGCGATGTCGGCGAGGAAGCCGGTGTCGAGGTCGATCTCGTCGCGGTCGCCGTCCGTGGACCAGAGCGCGCGCATCCGCTCGATGAACATCTGCCGCGCCGTGTCGATCGCCTTGAGCTGCGGCAGTCCGAGCCAGTTCACCTCGGGCACGTACTGCCCGTCGGCGTCGAAGGGCGTACGGCTGGCGGTGAACGTCATGTACTGGTCGAAGAAGTCCTCGTGGAAGTCGTGGACCAGCTTGAGCAGATCGTCGCAGCGCCCGCCCTGTCCGTATCGGGCCAGGAAGTACCCCTTGAACGTTACGCGTTGGGGGAGCGTCAGGTCGAAGGCGGGCAGCACGCTCTCCACCCGGCCGAGCGGCGCGGCCGTCAGCGCGCGCCAGGCGTGGAGGTCCATCGTCGTCCCGCGTCCGGCCGCCGCGTCCTCGTACAGCAGGGTCCGCGGCACGCGGGCCTTCTCGGCGCCGAGCTCCGACTGGATGTCCTGGAGCGTGGTCCGGAGCGCGGCGAGCACCTCGCGGCGCTCGGCGGGCTCCGCCCCGGCGAACCGGTCGGTCAGCGCGACCGCCCCGTCCAGCCGCCCGGCCAGCTCCATGGCCCATGGCCGGCCCAGCTCACGCAGGGAGCGCTGGAAGGCACGCAGCGGGTCGGTGTCATGCACAGCCGTGCGCAGCGCGGGTACTTGGACCATGCCCAGGTCCAGGAGGGCGGCGAGATACTGCTCCGCCTCCTCCGCGTCCGCCTGCGCGTCGTCGGCCAGCCACGCGGCCAACTCGCCGTAGCGCAGGACGGGGTGCTCCTCGAAGAAGTCGAGCAGCCGCTCCAGCGTGCCGCTGCGGCGCAGGAAGAACAGCCGGTCCTTCACCGCGTCGAAGGTCACGGCCGTGTCGTCGTCGCCGGTGGTGACCCAGCGGCGTACGTAACGCACCCGGTCGTCGTCCCTGCCCCAGCCGGAGGCGGGGGCGACGGGCAGATCCGCGCGGCGCACGGGGTCGGCGATCACGCACTCGGCGAGGCGGCCGAGCGCGACGACGTTGACCCGCGCGTGACCGGTCCACTTCCCGCCGACCCACACCTCGAAGCCGTCCCCGACCTCTTCCTCCTCGAACTCGCCGAGCGCGACCCCGGTGAACGTCGAGAACGGGCTGGTCTTGCAGACGGTGCGGTAGAGGTACGACAGCAGCGACCGCTCGATCTTCCTGCGCCGCTTGTCGGGTTTGGTGTCGTGACGGCCGTCCGCGCCCTGCCGGACGAAGGCGTCGATCTGCGCGTCGAGCGTCGGCGAGGCCAGCAGCAGCCCCTTGCGCAGCCGCTCCTCCCCCGCGATCCCACGGAGCGCGGCGCGCGCGCCGGCGCTCTCGCCCGCGAGCAACTCGACGCCCTCGGCGCGCAGTTCGGCCAGCTCCCGCCGGTCGAGCAGCCAGCGCGACAGGGCTTCGCCCGTCGCCGCGTCGCGCCCGGCGACCAGCGCGAGTGCGGCGCCGGGCCGTGCGGGCAGCCGGTTGTTGAAGACCTCGCGGCGCAGCTTCAGCAGCGCGCGCCGGTCCTCGGCCTCACCGGGCGCGGCGTCCGCGCCGTCGCCGGTGCGGCCGACGAGGTCGTGCAGCAGATCGCCGACGCGCTCCCCCGCGGCCCGCAGCCGCTCCTCCTCGGCGAGCACGGTCTCCGCCCAGCGGCGGCTCGCCGGGCAGCGCAGTGCGCGCACGGTCTCGATCGGCAGCCCGGCGACGCGCAGCATGAACGCGCGTCTCGGATCCTGGTCGTGCGAGTGGTACGCCTGGTCAGGCATGCCTGTTCCCCTTGGAGTAGTTCATCGGCTCAGGCGATCTCGTACCGGAAGTCGGCGGGGGCGGGGCGCTCGTTGCCGATCATCATGATCAGGAGCGGGGCCTCGCCGGTGGCGTCGAGTCCCAGCTCCTCGATGTACGAGACGTTGTCGAAGCCGAGGGCGACGCCGCAGCCCAGTTCCAGCGCGCTGCACGCGGTGTAGACGGACTGGGCGACGGCGCCGATGGTGGCGTTGACGAGGCGGTAGCCGCGGTCGCCGACGGCGTCGAGGACGGCGGAGGTACGGACGGTGGGCACGAGGACGGCGCCCGCCTGCTCCAGGTTGTAGTTGGAGAGGAAGTAGTTGCGCTGGAGGAACTCGCCGGGGCGGCCCGCCTTGACCAGCCGCAGCTCCCGGGCGTCGGGGGCCTGGAGCCCGGGGCCTACGAGTACGACCCCGACG
>NZ_MDCR01000157.1 GCF_001723055.1 Streptomyces niveus | reverse complement strand
CCCTGGCCCTGGGCAGCTACCACCTCAACTACGCCTCACCCACCACCCGCCAGAGCGAAGCCGAGTGGCTGACTACCTGGAACGACAAGCAGTGGACCAACCCCGACGGCATACCCGTGCGTGTGCCCGCGCTGCTCGGCGGCGACAACAACTCCTACCCCGTCCCCGGCACCCCCGGCGACCCGCCCCTCCCCGAGCTGGACCGTATTCCCAACCGGCCGCACCGCCTCCACCGGTCCATCGTCGGCCCGGACGGCAAACGGGTCATGGACACCCGGCCGGACGAGATCCTGCGCACCGCCGGCCTGGAGGACGTCGCACGCCACCTCGCACAGACGAAGAACGACAAAATCGCCGTCGCCCCCACGGTCGACGCCTGCGACACGCACGGGCCGGACGCACGGATCGACCGCATCTACGCCAGCACGCTGCTCCTGCCCGCCGTCACCCACGTCGACGTCATCGACACGACGGGACTCTCCGACCACCACACCCTCCGGCTGCGCCTGGACAGCACCACCCTCACCGACCTGCTCAACCAGCCCCAGCCCGCCGCCGCCTGACCCGTCCGCCGCACCCCGAGAAGGCTTCCGTGCCGTGGTGCCGCCCGGCGCCCCCGCGGCGCGAACACGTCCGGAGAACCGCAGACCGGCCAGCACGGACGCAGAAGCGGGCCGCACGGAACCGAATCCCCGCCCATCCCGGGCTGACACCGTTCGTACACCAGTGAAGGAAGAGACCATGGCGGCCGAGAACATTGACAACCTCGACGATGACGACTTCGCCGACCTGATCGCGAAACTTGCCACGGGGACCGCCTCCGAGCAGGAAGTCGAAGACGCGAAGGACTCCGCCCGCGACGCCCGCGACAAGTAACCGGACCGCCGGGGTCCCGAGGGGTGCCCATGCACGCGCTCCGCCACCGCTCCCCCACAGGGCCGCCCGGCGGCCGGACCCGTGGACCACGAGAGGAGAGAACATGGCGGCGAAACGTAGCGGCCACGCGTGCGTCACGCCTCGGATCTCGGTGGCTGTCCAGGCACCCGACCCGATCTCACTCGCCGGTATCACCAGCCAGCTCAGACCGCGCCCCCAGGTCACCGTCACGACCTGGGACGCCGAGGCCCCGCCCCAGGTCGCGCTCGTCGTCGTGGACACGGTCGACGAGGAGGCGCTGAAAACACTGCGCCGCATCCAACGCACCACGGACTGCCGCACCGTCCTGGTCACGACCGGCATCGACGAGCAGAAGCTGGTGAGCGCGGCGGAGTGCGGTGTCGCCGGTGTGGTCAGACGGTCCGAGGCCACGCCGGAGCACCTGGTGCATGTCATCAGCACGGTCGCGCGAGGCGAGGGGCATCTCCCCTCCGACCTGCTCGGCCGTCTCCTCGAAGAGGTCGGCAGGCTACAGGGTCAGGTGCTCGGCCCGCGCGGTCTGCATTTCACCGGACTGGCGGCGCGTGAGGCGGACGTACTGCGGCTGGTCGCCGAGGGATACGACACCGCGGATATCGCGACGGAGCTCGCCTACTCGGAGCGCACGATCAAGAACGTGCTGCATGCCGTGATGACCAGGCTGCAACTGCGCAACCGGGCACACGCGGTCGCCTACGCCGTGCGGCAAGGACTGATCTGAATCCAGCCGTCAGACAAGCACCCCGCGCCCCGGCAAATGGACGCTTCCCGCCCGTGAAACACCTCCAGGCCAGCCAGTCCATCGTCCTCGACCACGGTCTGTGGCGTCGTTCGATCAACGGCGAATAGAAGCTGAAGACCCGGGCTGCTTGCGGACGTCCACCGCTCGTGTACCTTCCTGCGTTCACGGAGGAACTCCTGCGTGGCCTGGCCACGACGCAACCAGCGCCGGGACGTCAACGCCTTGACGGTGACGCCCGAAGCCTTGGATGACCCTTCGCTCGGTTCGAACCTGCGACTGAGAACCAAGGTGCCGCCACGTGTCAGCGTGCACAGGTCAATTCTGCCGCCGGACAACGACGCACATGCATTCCCGGACTCTCCGATCTGACCGCGACCAGACGAGACGGCCACCTCGATGGACCGGGCACCCAACCTATACATGCCCGGCACCCGACCCTGTCCGTGACCTAGCGTCAGGGCGGGGACGGTACCGGACCGCCTCTTGAGCAGGGGGGGTGTGCCAGCATCATCCGCCAGTACTGTGGATCTCCGCATGAACCAGGGGTGATTGAAGGGGTTGCTTGCCGGCGTGAGATGCGATAGAGCCAGAATTGCCGCGATCCGCGATCCGCGATGGTCGGCTTATGTAGTTTCCCGGGGTGCCCGTGCACAATAGCCCGCATCTGCGTGTCCCAGTAGGGCGTGACGCCCGGCGGTGGAGCACTTTCCCTGCCGAGCGGACCCTGGTCGTCGTGGCCCGGACGGTCACCTCGACGGTACGCGTCCTGGAATGCCTGCCAGCCCTGGTGCGTGACGACAGCCGAATCTCCGTCGTCTTCGCCCACGACCCGACATCGGCGTTCAGTGACGGGGTCCTGGACCTGATGCGCGATGCGGGCTGCCGCGTCATGCCGTGGGATCAGCTGGCTGAGGCGGCGCCCGATCTCATCCTGTCGGCCAGTGAGAACATCGATGTCCCCGACGGTGACTGCCCCGTTCTCGTGCTGCCGCACGGGGTGGGCTTCCAGAAGATGGTTCCTGACTCACGTACGTCCGGAACCCGGCTATCCGGTGTCGTGCCAGACAGACTGCTCGAAGCCGGCAGGGCCTGGCTGGCCCTCTCCCACCCGGACCAGGAGCAGCAGCTTCTTGCCGCACATCCGAAGACGGCTGGGCGGACGCTTCTGGTCGGTGACCCATGCTTCGACGAGCTGCGGGCCAGCCGCGCCCAGCGGGCCTCGTACCGGGCCGTGTTGGGCGTGGGTAATGATCGCCGACTGGTCGTGGTGAGCTCGACCTGGGGCGCCACGTCCCTCATCGGCCGGGAGCCGGACCTGCCGGCACGCCTGCTCGCCTCGCTCCCCTACGACGAATACCGCGTCGCGCTGATACTGCATCCCAATGTGTGGGCCGCACATGGCGCTTGGCAGGTCCGCGTCCTGCTGGCATCGGCAATCGAGGCGGGGCTGATCCTGGTTCCACCCGTCCATTCCTGGCGCCCTGCCCTGGTCGCCGCTGACCTGGTGATCGGCGACCACGGATCCGTGACGCTGTACGGCGCCGCACTCGGTATCCCGCTGCTGCTCGGAGCGTTCGGACACGACGCGGTGCCGCGCACAGCGGCAAGCGTCCTCTCCGAGAGGGCACCACGGCTCGACCCGCGCGCCGACCTTCATCGGCAGGTCGTGACGGTCATCGACAGCCGCGATCAGAAGACCGGCGCCGCCCTGGCCCAGCACGCGTTCGCCGACCCGGGGCACGCTCACGCCCGTCTGCGCGAGGCCCTCTACCGGCTGATCCGCCTGCCCGAACCACGCTGGCCGTCGCCCGGCCCGCCGACCCTCGACCCTCCGGAAGCAGCATCCGACACGGCGGCACCTTACCCAGCGCTACGGGTCACCACCACGCTCACCGCCCAGGAGCCGACGGAGGGGCCAACGGTCACCGTGCGCCGCGTGCCCGCCTCGGTAGCCGGTCCCGGAACCGAGAGCCCCGGCACATATGCGCACCTGGCGGTCGGAGAAAGTGAGAAGGACCGATACCTCGCCGAGAGCGCGTCCGTCGTCCTCGCCGAACGGCCGGCGCCGACCGTCGTCGGGGCGCTGACGTGGATCGCCGACACCCTCGGCCGGTTTCCCGGCTGCCTGCTGACCGCGACCGTCACCGGTCTCCGTACTGTTGTTGTCGGTTCGCGGGACGGCCGAATCGTCACGGCGACGGTGACGGGTCCCGCCCCGGAGCCCGGCCAAGTGGCTGCGGTCGTCTACACACTGCTCCGCGCCGCCCGTCCCTTCCCAGATGGGCCGGTGACCCTGCGCCTGGGCGAGCGCACCGAGGACATCGTCCTGCGCCTGCGCCCCGCCAAGACGTCCCCTTAAAGCCCCTACGCTCCGCCCTCTTCGTCCGCGCGTCGCAGCCGCTCCCGCAGCTCCTCCACGAGCGGGCTGCCTCCGTCCTCGTGGATCAGGAGCGCCCTGGTCAAGTACTCCCGCAGATGTGTCCGGTCCTCGCCGGGTCGCTCCGCGATGGCGGCCAGTGCCAGCAGCGCCTCCGCCTCGTAGTGGGTGGCCCGCTCTTCCTTCAGCACACGGGCGGCTTCACCGAACGCGTCGATGGCCTGTTCTGTCTGGCCCAGATGATCGTGTGCCCGGCCGGTGGCAAGGACCGCGCGGGCCGCCATCCGCAGGTCAGGCTCCTCCCCGTCCGACAGGGCCTGCTGAGCATGCCGCAGGCTCTCCAGGGCCTGGCCGGGATTCCCGGCGGCGTCCTGCGCACTGCCGAGGAAGAGCCACGCGATCGCGGCTCCGCGGACCTGCCCAGCCTCCCTGTTGAGGTCGAGGGACCGCTGGTAGACCTCAACAGCACGTGAGGGGTCGACCCGGTCCCAGTAGCGCCCGGAGAACTCCATGACCGAGGCCCTCAAGTCAGTACGGCCCGCGGCATCCGCGCAGGCGACCGCCGCCTCCAACTGCTCACGCGCCGAATCCAGTTCAGCCAGGTCCATCAGCGGACGCGACAGCAGGGCACGCAGCCGTGCCTCGGCGGCGGGCACGAGTTCCTCGGACGCCGAGGCAGCCGCCACCCCCAGCTCCAGCGACTCCTTCCAGTCCCCAAGGTGCCGGCGGTGCAGGAACAGCACGGTGAACGCCTCGGCGAGCTGCCACACCTCAGTGTGCAGGCCGAACTGGTACGCCTCACGCAGGACGGCCAGGATGTTGGAGCGCTCCGCGTCCAGCCAGTCCAGCGGATCCGGCGCGTCCACCGCCGTGAAAGGATCCGTGGCGCGCTCCAGCAGACCATCCAGCTCGGCGATACGCAGCCGGTCCGCCCGCACCCGCCGGTCGGCGAACGCGGCGAGCGCGAGGTAGTGGGTGACCAGCCGTTGAACGACTTCCCTTCGCGCGTCTACCGGCTCCTGCGCGGACGCACGCTCGCGGGCATGCAGGCGCAGAAGGTCGTGGAAGCGGTAGCGGTCGTCGCCCGTGAGCGTGAGCAGGCCGGCTTCCTCCAGAACGTCCAGCAGGGACTGCGCGGTTGCCGTGTCGGTCGCCGTGGCGACGGCCGCGGTGCCGGCGTCGAAGGTACGGCACGGCAGCCAGCCGAGCAGCCGGTAGAAGTGCGCCTCGCCGGAGGCGAGTTGCCGGTAGGCGGAGTCGAACACTGCGGACACCGAGCGCTCCCTTCCCAGGGACATCACGGTCAGCCTGCTGGCTTCGTCGGACAGTTCCTCTACCAAACGAGCCATGGTGAGCCGCCGCCTGGTCAGCAGCAGGGAAGCCACCACATGCAGGGCGACAGGCAACCCGCCGCACAGCTCGACCAGCCGCTCGGCGGCCTCCGGCTCGGCGGCGACGCTCTCCTGACCACACCGGTCGGCGAGGATACGCAGCGCGCTGTGGGTGTCGAGAGGGGACAGAGACAGCAGCCTCGCCCCGTCGAGAGTCAGTTCACCGAGTTTCGCACTGCTCGTGATGAGGACTGCGCTGCCGGAACCCTGCGGCACTAACGCCCGTACCTGGGCAGGTTCGTTGACATCGTCCAGCACCAGGAGCATTCGCCGCCCGGCCGACCGTGTACGGAAAAGCCGCGTCCGCTCCGCCAGGGAATGCGGCAGATACGTGTCCTTCACTCCCAGCGACCGCAGGCACATCCCCACCGCCGCGGACACGTCGCCGCCGCCGCGCGTACCACGCAACTCCGCGAAGTCCACGTACAACTGACCATCGGGAAAACGATCACGGGACTTGTGGGCCCACCTGGTGGCCGTAGCCGTCTTGCCCACCCCCGGGGTCCCGCCGAGCACCAGGACATCGACATGGTCCGAACCGCTACCGGCCGGGGCTACCGAGCCGTCCAAACGGGCCAGTTCAGCCACCCGGTTGACAAAGGGCGTAAGCAGCGCGGGGACCTCGTCCGGTACCGCCTCGGAAGGCACGGGCGGGTGAACGTTGTAGGTGATACCGCCGTGGATCTGCGAGTTCTGGAACGCACCGTACTGCACCCCGCCGTGTGTCACCGCGTTGACCGGTGCCTGCGCGGCAGCAAGGTCGGACAGCAACTGGCGCAGCTCCTGGGCCGCGTCCGGCTCCTCCTCAAGCAACTGGCTGAGCCGCCGCCGCCAGTCCGTCTCGACATCGGCCGCGGCACTCTCATCGTCCGCGTCCCGGGCCGCCACGAGCTGTGCGCGACCTTCGTCAAGAGCGGCACCCTCCTCGTCCTCGCCGGGTTCCCGAGACTGCCTACGCCGGGCGAAGAATTGTGTCAAGCGCGTCCTGGCCTGCTCCCACGACTCCGTGACCATCGCCCCCACCAGGGCCGTTGCCCCCGACGCGGCAAGCGCCGCCAATTCCGCCTCCACCAAGCCCCCTTGCATCCCACCCGCACACAGACCGATCAACTCACCACCGTAGAGAGATCACCAACGCATGGATAGTCCGACGCCCGGCGCGCCTTCGAGAAACGAGCCACGTTCAGGAGCGAGCACGTGTGCGAGTTGCGGTGCGCCGGCCGCCCTTCGCCGCACCGGACGGCGCATCCGCCGCCTGGTCCGCAAGCGCAGGGGTGGGCTGGTCCGTTCTCCGAACGCTCACGCTCTCCCGTGGTCGTGCGGGGAGTTCGCTGTGCTCAGGTTCCTGGAGCTGGGTGAAGATGATGAGGCGGCTGTCGGGGAGGGACGCCGGGTGGAGGGTGTGGCTCACGAGTTCGACGGTCCTCCAGCCCAGCGCCGGCACCCTCATCCGGTGGAGTTGGCCGTCGCGGTTCTCGGCGACCTCGGAGGCCGATTCCCACAGTTGGAGCACGTCGGGGTCCGCGCGGACCTCTTCGACCAGCCGGGCCAGTGCGGGGTCGTCGCGCCGGCCCGCCAGGGCGAACTTCAGCAGCCTGACCATCCTGTTGGCGTGATCTCGCCAGTTGTGGTGCTGTATGCGCGCTTCGGGGTCCAGCAGTCCCCACCTCAGCAGGTTGGCGCCCGGCGCCGTCACCCACGGCCACCACGAGGCCATGAAGCTGTTGTAGGCGAGGACGTTCCAGTGGCGGTCGCACAGAAGGCTCGGTGAGGGCTGCTCCTCGATCAGCAGGCGCATGGCCTCCTCCAGCGGGGGGCGCCTGTCGGGGTGGGAGACGTCGAAGGTCGTGCCGACGTTGTGGAGCAGCAGCGCGTGACGGGCGTCCGGGTCGAGCCGCAGGAGGCCGGCGAGGGCGTCGCACTGTTCGCGCGAGAACCGGGCCGGTGCCGCACCGCGCTCGATACTGCCGTAGGTGCGGATCGCTATGCCCAGGACCCGGGCGACCGGGGGCTGGGTGAGGCCGGCGGCCCTGCGCCAGGTGCGCAGGAGGTTGCCGAATCCCATGTACCTTTCGGCAAAAGGCAGTTGCCCGGGGAAAGTCTCCTCGTCGGCGGACTCGCTGTCGCCGGGCGTCGGTCCGGTCGCGTCCATGAATTTCCCCTCTCGCTGTGTGCGGCGCGGGCCGCAACGTTTCTGGGCAAGGAAAGGGCGGGCGACCCAAGTTCACCGACCCCCGGCCCTGTGTCCGCGACAGACCATACGCAATACCGAATGAAGATCATCCTGAGTTCAACGAGCTCGGCGCTGGACATCCCGCGACACTGATCCGCGAAAGGGACATGTCGACCTGCGGAAAAGCAGCCGTCGCCAGAATCGGCAAAAGCTTGCCGATATTCGTTTTCCCGGACGCCGCACCCTCGGCCGCGCCCTGACCGACTCTCTGCGTCACACATGTCTGCCCGTCATTTCCCCTCCACCGCAGGCGACTTACGCCCTGGGAGCGGCGGCGGGCGCGGGTGGCATGCCCGGAATCTACGCGCGTCAATTTGGACCGGACCAGTCATTGACGCCGACGTGAGACCTTCGCTTAGATGCCCCTGAGCAGCAGCGATCAACAGAACGTTGCAACCGGGAGGGGTGCGCAGGAGTGAAGATCATCACGAGGGGTTCGGCCGAACGGCGGCACCGGAGATCCGGCAGCGGCGGCCCGGCATTCCCGCGTCCCGTGAATGGGCGAACTGCCCAGCGGAAGCTGGTGAGTTACCGATCGTCAGATCTGCTGCGGCATGCCATAATCACCCGTCCTGCCGGATCCGGCAGGGATCTGCGGCACACGGAAGAACAGCTTCAGGAAGCGGTGACCCGTATCGCCCTCAGGCCGCGAGCGCGAGCGGAAGAATCACAATCCGGAAACCACTATGCAGCGCTGCATTCTCGGCTCTCTCCACGGCTCGGCATCCCGGCACCTCCTTCGGTAACTTTGCAGCGCGGCATTCTGGAGGGTTTCGACAGACGGAATCCAGCACTCTCCCTGCGATATTCCGGACGGCGCTCCCTTCCCCCGGGCGGCCCCGCCCCGACGCCGACGTCTGCGACTTCTAGAAAGTTCTAGAACCACCTGTGGACTGTTGCCGGAAACGGCATTTATGTTCGTCGTCGCTCGCCGGGCACCCCGCCCAGCGGCGGGCACGACAAGGAGGCGCGCTGCGTCACGCGCAGCACAGAAGGGCCAGGCAGCCGGCCCTGAAACGGCGACGGCGCCCGGGAGTTGCTGCTCCCGGACGCCAAAGCCGAAGTGACGCTCCGTGCACGTGTGAACCGAGCGTCACCCCAACCACCGCACCGGCCCTTCCTACGGGGCATACCGGCGCGGCCTTCACCACAGAGGAGAGTGTTCCATGCCGCCTGCCCCGCGCAAAAGGGCGAAGGTCCCCCGCCCGATCGCCGACGTCCACCGTCGGCGGCGGGTCGTACCCGGCTTCGCGCGGCTGTACGGGGGCGGTGTCTGATGGCGCGGATCCGGACGATCAAGCCGGAGGCGTTCGAGTCGGAGTCGCTCGCGGAGTGCTCGGTGACCGCGACGCTGACGTTCTTCGGTCTGCTCACCCTGGCGGACGACACCGGGCGTTTCCGTGACCACCCGGCGATCATCGCAGGCAGGTTGTGGGCGCTGCGCGCCGAGCACACCCCCGCCCACGTCGCCCGGGATCTGGAGGAGCTGGCCGCCGCCGGAGTGATCTGCCGCTACACCGGCTGCGACGGGCGCAGTTATCTGCACATCGTGACGTGGCAGCGGCATCAGAAGATCGACCGCCCGTCCGCCTCGCGGGTGCCCCGCTGCACGGGGCATCAGGCGGAGCAGAAGTGCGGCTCCTGCACCGAGGGTCCCTGCCCCACCACCCGCTCGGACCAGGTTTCGACGAGTCCTCGTCGAGGGCTCGATCACCCGGTATCGCCCGATATGCCACCGACCGGCCCCCGGGCCCCGGCCGGTGCCCCCGCTGAGGCGAGCGGTGTCCGCCTGTCGGCGCGGCCCAGTTCTCCTGGCGGAGAAACAGCAGGTCAGGGGCGTTTCGTGGAAGCCTCGCCGCATCCTCGCGAGGGCTCGTCGTCTGGATCTAGGATCTTGGATCCTGGATCTGTACCTAGGGGGCGCGAGGCACCCGCACCTCCCGCCCTCCCGGTGACGGTGTCGGCGAAGGAGCTGGTGGCGGAGTACGTCGCCGGATGTGCGCGCCGTCCTCCGGAGGACTTCCTCGCCCACCTGGGCCGGAAGGTCAAGGTCCTGCTGGAGGAGCGGTTCGAGCCCGAGACGGTCCGTACGGCGCTGGAGCGGCTGCGGGCCAAGGGCCTGCACCCCAGCGTCCTGCCGAGCGTGGTGAACGAGGTCCTCAACGCCTCACCGCAGCAAGGCACATTGGCGCACGCTTCCGCCTCCGGCGCGGGGCCTCTGGCCAGCGCTGCGTACACGCCGTATCTCAACCCGGCCACGCCGGAGCCGACCACGTTCGGAGGCAGCCTGTGACCCGCGTACACCTCAGCGACCCGCAGCCCGCGATCTCGGACCGGCTCCGCACACGCCTCCAGGCGCAGCTCACCGCACGGGGGATCGACCCGGCGACGGCTCTGCCCGACCGCCCGGAGCCGGACCCCGCGCTTCAGGCCGCCCAGAAGCGGATACCCGTTGCCTACCGCGACGCGGTCGCCGAGCATCCCGCCGTCACGGCGTGGGTGCGCGCGCTGGCGGACGCGTCGGTCGCGCCGTCCACGGGTACGGCGAATCCGCCGTACGGGACCACCGGGCGGCGGCGGCTCGCGCACGGCCCCTCGCTGCTGCTGTGGGGCAGCACCGGCACCGGCAAGACCCACCAGGCATACGGGGCGATCCGCGCGCTGACCGCCGCCGGGTGCGGGGTGGCCTGGCACGCGACCACCGCCGCCGACCTCTACGCCCAGATGCGCCCCCGCCCGGGAACGGACCTGGAGCACCTGCTCTACCGAATCACCCGGGTCCCGCTGCTGCTCCTGGACGACCTCGGCGCCGCCAAGGGCTCGGAGTGGACCGAGGAGATCAACTTCCGGCTCCTGAACTGGCGGGCCGAGAACCGCCTGCCGACGCTCATCACGAGCAACCTGCCGCCGCTGCGCGACGCGGGCACCCCGGACGGGCAGCCGGTGCTGCGCGACAAGGTCGGCGACCGCGTCCTGTCCCGCCTGTCCGGCATGTGCACCGCGGTCCAACTCACCGGCCCCGACCGCCGCTTCACCCGCCGCTGACCGCGGCGATCCCCTCATCCCCGTACCAGCCCTCACCGCCGCACCGCACCGTGTCGCCCGCCGGTGCCCGCCGTGCCGGCAGTGAGCCGTGAACCGGAGACAACGTTGCGCCACATCACCACCCACACCACGCCGGCCACCGGCCTGCGCTCCGTCGGCGACACCAACTGGCACGTGCGCGGCGCGTGCTACGGCATGGACCCCGAGGAGGCGGACGAGTTGTTCTTCCCGCGCCCGCGCGACCTCTGTGCCATCGCCGAAGCCAGAGCCCTGTGCGCCCGGTGCCCGGTGCGGCGGGACTGCCTCAACCACGCCTTGGAGAACGGGATCAAGGAAGGCACCTGGGGCGGGCTGACCAAGGCGGAGCGCCGTCCCTGGCACGACGGGCTGCCGCAGCGCATGGACTACAGCCGTGTGATCGCGTTCTTCAACGGCCGCGACGTGCACCTCACCGCCCGGGAGCGCGAGGCCGTCGTCGACCACGCCTACGTACGCGGGTGGCGACCGGCCCGCCTCGCCGTCGCTCTGCAGATCAGCCCCCAGCATGCCCGTGACCTGCTGCGGCAGGTCGCCAACAAGGTCTTCGACCGCGACCGCTACCAGGGCATCCCCAGGAAGAAACGCAAGAAAGCACCAGCCCAACCGAAGACGGACAACCCCGCCCCCGACGGCAAGAGCGCGGCAAGTCGGCCGGTGGCCCGCCCAGTGCGAACCAACACCGCGAACGCCCCTCTCGGAAAGGCAGCATGAGCAACCTCCTGTCCCCCGGTTCGATCACCAGCCTGCCCGTGCTTCTCGCGGCCGGGATCGCGGTCACCGGTGTGCTGTCCCTCGCCGTCGCGGGGTGGACGAGCCGCCGCCGCACCACGCGCAGCCCGCGTCCGGCGGGCAGTCCGGCGGTGAAGGTCGCGGCGCTCGCCGCGGTCGGCTGCACCGCCTACAGCGCCGACACGAGCTGGCGCTTCGCCGCGGCCTACCTCGACATGGCCGGCACCCTGGAGCGTGCCGCGATGTTCGGCGCCGCGGAACTGGCCCTGTTCGCGACCGCGTTGATGGCCCGGCAGAACCTGAACAGCCAGGGCGTGCCGGGGCTTCCCGGGAGCCTGGTGTGGGTGATCACCGGGGTGCAGATCATCCCCGCATACGCCGAGTCCGGTCCGGTCGGCGGGACCGTACGGGCCTTCGTCGGCCCCCTCATGGCCGCGATGCTCTGGCACCTGGCCATGGGCATCGAACTGCGCCTGCACAAGCCGGACGCCGCCTCGCAGGGCCTCCTCGCCAGCCTCGGACGGGAAGCACGCGAGCGCCTCCTGTCACGTCTGGGCATCGCCGCCCGCGACCGCGACGCCGCGCAGATCACCCGCGACCGCGCCACCACCCGCGCCGTCACCCTCGCCACCCGCCTCGCCGACCACACACCCCAGCAGCGGCAGAAGTGGCGCGGGCGACGCCTCACACGGAAGCTGTCGAAGGCACTCGGCAGAGCCGCCGTCGGCACCGACCCCAAGCAGCGCGCGCAGCTCCTCGACCAGCTCGCCGCCCGCCGCCACGCACACACCCTCGCCACCGTCCCCCTC
>NZ_MDCR01000156.1 GCF_001723055.1 Streptomyces niveus | reverse complement strand
GACCGCGGCGGGGGCGGAAGTGCCGGAGCCCCCCGCCGCGGTCTCGTCCGCGCCACGCAGCTCCCGTCCCCGCCCGCGTACCGCCCCGTCCTGGGAACGGCCCGCGGTCAACGCCCGGAAGGCGGGCTGAGCCGACGGGTGTGGCTACGCGGCGGACAGGTGTCTGGCCGGCTTCCGCTCGGACTCGCCGCCGGTACGCGGGGTGTTCGCACCGTTCTCGGCGGTCGCCGGGTTGTCGACGACGACGCCCATCGCCAGTCGCAGCGCCCGTACGGCGTGATGCACGCGGGACTTGACGGTGCCCGGCGGAACCCCGAGGACCAGGCCCGTCTCGCGCATCGACCGGCCGGAGTAGTACGTCTCGTACAGCGCCTCGCGGTGGTTGGGCGACAGCTGCTTGAACGCCTCCTTGAGCAGCATGGAGGACAGCAGCCAGTCCACGTCGTCGGAACGGACCAGCAGATCGTCCAGCCAGGTGTTGCCGTTGACCTCCTGCGGGCGGGTCTTGCGCATCCGGTACTCGTCGACGACGAGGTTGCGGGCCACTCTGAACAGCCAGGGCCGCAGCGCCCGGCCGCCGGTCAGGTCCTGCGTCCGCCAGCAGCGCAGCAGCGTCTCCTGCACCACGTCCTCGGCCTTGTGCCGGTCACCGTTCAACAGCCGTACCACGTAGGCGTAGAGCGCGCCGGCCTGTTCGTCGTGGAGCGTGCGCATCGCGCGTTCGTCGGCGCTCACCGCTCCCAAGGAACCCATCACTGTCCCGCTCACGTACTTACTCCCTCGCTGCTTGACCCTGGGGAAGGTCAGGTCGGGGCCCGTTGGTCAAGGGCCACGACTCGGGGGGAGTGTTACGACTGGGGCTCCACATCAGGTTTACGTTCGATTGACGCGGGTATCGCAGGTTCCGCCGAACCGGACGGCCGGATACCGCGAAAGGGAAGCCTCCCTTCCGCCGTGTTCACCTCCGACCCGCGGCCGACCTGCGCGTTCTCCCTCAGGCGACCGCGCTCCCGACGGCCGCCGCCTCCGTGGCGAGGGCGTGTATACGGCGATCCACACCCCGCACCAACTCGACGTCACCCACGGCGGTTCTGCCGTCCTCCGCGAGCCGGGACCAGGTGGTGAGCAGGGCACGGCCGTGGTCCACGGCCGACGGCAGGTCGTCGATCAGCTGCCACACGGCGACCGCGCGCAGCAGGTCCTCGTGGGCACGCGGGTCGCCCTGCTCCTGGCGGATCCGGGCGAGTTCGAGACAGGCGGCCGTCGCCGCCGTGTGATTGCCGCTCTTGTGCGCGGCGAACGCCTCCAGCGCCTGGGCCTCCAGCGTGTACGGGTGCTCCGCGCCGAAGGTGCGCGCGGCGTGCTCGCGCAGCCGGAAGGCGAGGGCCGCCGCCCGCTCCAGCGCTCCGGTGTCGATGGCCTGGCCGATCTGCGTGACGAGCGCGGAGAGTTCGACCGGGACCGGCACCGGCGGTTTGGCCGAGGACTCCTCCTCGGACGGCTCCCGGTACCGCTCGTGCCGCACGATCCGGCTCGAACCGTCGGCGGTGACCTCGATCCGGGTGGCGTATCCGGCCTGCCGGTCGACGATCACCGCCTCGATGGGCTCACCGGCGGCCCGCGCCCGGTGCTGCATCGTGTCGAGCACCGCCACGTTGACCGCTTCGCCGTCCGGCAGCGGGAAGGGCGCGCCGTCGACCGTGACCCGGCCGTCGGAGTGGATCAGCACCTCCAAGGAGAGCGAAGGCCGCGCCTGCGCGGCTTCCTGTCCGTCGCGGTCCTGGTCTGTGTGGTTCCTGAACACCCGATGACTCCTTCGCTGCCTTGGTCACTGCCCGCCCTCGGGCGGAGTTGAGACGCTGCCGGTCGGCAGCGGACTGATGGTGGGGTACGACTCCCCTTCGGGGAGCTTGATCGCGTCCGAGTAGATCGCGAACGACGACCTGATCCCGTAGATGTAGCTCTGCGCGCCGCCCTGGGCCGGTACGCCCTTGGCCTTCTTCACCGCGTCCAGGCCCAGCGAGTACGCGGCGAGGGTCAGGTCCAGGTGGTCACCCGTGACTTGCCGGCTAGCGACGAGCGTCTCGATCTCCCCGGACAGTGAGCACAGGTACCGGCCCTGCGCCATGATCGAGTCCCCGGCGTCCAGGGCCGACGTGTCGTCGTTGTCGTTGTCGTCCTCGCCGAACTCGTCGAACTTGTCCGGCGGCAGCTGGGAGATGCCCTTCTTCCCGTTGACGCCGACGAGCTTGTCGTTCCACTGGGACTCCTGCTGGATCTGGGCCGCGATGATCATCGATCCGATCCGGTCGCACTCCTGTCCGGCGTCCTTGACGTACTCCAGGTACCCCGCGGGCACGGCGGCCTCGTTCAGCTCACCGCGCCCGTCACTGGCGAACACCTCGGACACCCGGTCGTTGTCGACCGACGCCTCTCCGTCGCCCCCTCCGCAGCCGAAGATCGAGCAGATGATCACCAGGGGCCAGAAGAAGAATCCGATGGCGCAGACGACGAGGACCCCGGCCAGCAGGATCAGGATGATCACCGGGAACAGCAGGCATCCGGACACACCGGTGCCCGCGGCCGCGGCCATGAGGATGGTGTTCGTCCCCTTGTTGTCGGAGGACTTGCCCTTCCCGCCGGCACTTGCGCCCACGACCGGTCGCTCCCTTCCTGTACGCCCGCGAAACCTGGTTGCGAGGAGTTCTGAACCAGGTCCCGCGATTTCCCGTAGTGGCTGCGCGACGGATCACCGCGAGCCCGCACGGCGCAACGGACACAGCGGCCGATCAGTTCAATCCGGGATCTGTCCGCCGAAGTTCGGAACCGAGGGAAGGGATGGACGCTCATGGGTGTCCCACCGGCGTCGTCCGCCGGCCCACAGATGTGGATACGGGGGCCGGCCTCCCAGCAGAGCGCCCAGCAGCCCGCCGGGCAGCCTGTCCAGCAGCCCACGCAGCAGCCCGTTCAGCAGGCTGTCCCGGCGGCGGCGGTCGCGCCGCCGGGCACGGCCGTGGGAGCCGTGCACGCTGCTCCCGCCGCGCCCGCCCCGCGCGAGCCCTCGCCGCACCGCGGCGAGCGGATCGCCTGGGTCAACGCCCATGGCGGCGGCGGCGCGAGCACCCTGGCGCACGCGCTGGGCGGCGCGGACCTGGGCACCCGATGGCCCGAGCCCGCCGACGGCGAGCCGGGCGACGTGCTGCTCGTGGCCCGTACCCACGCCGGCGGCATCCGGGCGGCGTCCCAGGCGCTGAACGCGCTGCGCATGGGGGACCACCCCGACGGGCTGCGGCTTGTCGCCGTCGTGCTCGTCGCCGACGCTCCGGGGCGCCTGCCGCGCCAACTCGGCCAGCGCGTACGCGTGTTGCGGTCGGCGGCCGAGGTGCACCGGGTGCCGTGGGTGCCTGCCTGGCGCCTCGGCGACGAGGTGGATCCGCTGCCCCGGGACGTACGCGCCCTGGCGGCGCTCACCGGCGGCCCGGCGGGACCCGTGGCGGGACTGCGATGAACCTCGCGAGCCCGCCGCCCCCGGAATTCGGCCCCCAGGGGGACTTCGACCCGAACCCCCAGGCCGGGCAACTGCTCGAGTACATCGCCTGGTCGGTGACGGCCGCCGCCGTGGCGGGGGTCATGTTCATCGGCGTGCAGATGGCCATGCAGTTGCGCGCCGGCGAGATGGGAGCGGGCACTGCCCATTTCCGAGGGCTTGTCTTCGTCATGCTCGCCTGCATTCTCTGCATCAGCGCCGGGCCGCTCGTCGAATTCATTGTCCAGCCCTACCTCCTCGCTCCTTAGCAGTACGTGAACATCTGACTCGTCATAACAACGGAGAACTTCGTGAAAGCAATCCTGCATTCCCTGCACGCCGATGCCATGAATTTCGTGGTCCTCGCGCAGGGCGACGGCGGAGCCGGGACCACCGTGCCCGACCCCGAGCGCAAGGCACCGCCGAAGCTGGCGAACGCCGTCGACACCGTGCTGGGAATCGTCGGCTGGGCGGGCACCGCCGCCGGTGTGGCGGGCGTCCTGATCACCGGCACCATGATGGCCGTTTCCATGAAGCGCGGTGAGGGCTCCGAGCACATGAGCCGTCTTGGCATGGTGCTCGGCGGTTGTGTCCTCGTCGCCACCGCCGGGCCCATCATCACCTTCGTATTCCAGCCCGGTACGGAATAGAAGCTCACAGCCGAGGTCACCGACATGTTCCGCTTGATGCGAAAAAAGGGCCCGGTCGAAGGGCCCTTCTACAAGCAGCGCGGCTGGATCAACTCAGCCGCTTTTCTCGGGTTTCTGGTGGTCATGTCGCTGGTGGCTTTCGTGAACGACGACGGCACCGGAAGCGGCGGCGGCAACGCGGACACCGCCGCCGCGGCCGGCAGCCGTGACCTGCTGACCGGGCTGAGCGGCCCCCTGTCCCCCGGCGATCCGCTTGAGGTACGCGGTGGCCCGGGGGGCCGGCCGGCCAACTGCCGTACGGACGACAAGGACACCGCCGCGCCGACCACCACACCGGCGGACATGCGCTGGCGGGACCTCGTCTCCGTCCGGGTGCCGACCTCGGCCTCGGCCGGGCCGCTGCACACCGACGGCGCCGTGTGGTGGTGCTTCGCCCACACACCCACGGGCGCCGTGCTCGCGGCGCACGTCATCCCCATCCAGTTGAGCGGTACGGCCTGGCGCGCCGCCGCCGAACAGCAGCTGGTACCGGGGGAGCCGCGCGACAGGTTCCTCGCCGCCAAGGCGGAGGAGGCCGAGGAGGCCGGCGAAACACCCTCGCCGAAGAGCGACATCGGGCGGTTCGCGGGCTTCTCCCTGACGTCCTACACACCCGAATCCGCGACCGTACGACTGCTTGTCACCCATCCCGCGGGCGGCTTCGTGTCGATCTCGGTGTCCGTGCGCTGGCGCGACGGCGACTGGAAAGTGACTCCTCTCGACGACGGGTCTCTCTACTCATCAGCGCGGCAGGCGAGGCCCGACGGCTTCTCCGCGTGGGGGGAATGACATGAATCTGGCCGCGAAATGCAGTGGCAGCATCAACTTCCTGAACATGTTCAACGATCCCATCGGCGAGATGATCAAGATGGTCGCCAAGATCGCGATGCGCGGTGCGCTCGGGATCTTCGAGGCCGTCGGCAACATCAACTCGTACGACCAGGAGACGTCGGACACGATCAACCGTCAGACCCAGTGGATCGTCGTGTATCTGGCGGTCGGGTCGATCCTCTTCGCCGCGGTCAAGATGGCCCTGGACAGGCGAGGTGAATCGGGTGGGACGGCGCTGAAGGGAATCCTGCGCATCACCCTGGTCAACACGGCCGCGAGCACCGTGATCATCACGTTCGCGGTGCTCATGGACAGGTACTCCAAGCACCTGTTCGAGGGTGCCCTCAAGGAACTGATGAGCGGCATCGACTGCGGCGGTGACATCCCCGCGATGCTGCTGCTGGTCATCGCCTGCCTCCTGATCATCGCCGGCGTCATCCACGCGCTCCTGATGTGGATCCGGCTCGGCGTGATGATCGTCCTGATGGGCACGCTCCCCCTGGCCGCCGCCGCGTCGATGACGGACTGGGGCACCACCTGGTGGCGCAAGCACATCGGCTGGCTCATCGCCTGGCTGCTGTACAAGCCCACGGTCGCCCTCGTGATGTATTCGGGGTCCGTGATGGTCAACGCGCAGAACGCCGACCAGGTCGACACACAGATCGCCGGTATGGGAATCCTGCTGCTGTCGGCCGTCGCACTGCCCGCGCTGATGCGAGTGATCGTCCCGGCGACGGAAGCGCTCGGCGGTGACTCGGTCGGACAGGCCACGATGGGCGTCGCCGGCGGTATCGCCTCCGGCGCGAAGTCGGCCGGCGGCGGGGCCGTCAATCTCGCCAGCAGTGCGCTGCAGGGGCCCTCGGGGGCCAGCGGCGCGTCCGGTGCGGGAGGCAAGGCCGGGGCCGCGCCCGGCGGTGGAGGGTCGTCCGGCGGAGGGTCCTCGTCCGGCGGAGGGTCGTCCGGCGGAGGGTCCTCCTCGGGCGGCGGAGGGTCGTCCGGCGGCGGAGGAGGCGCTGTCGGAGGCGGCGGAGGCGGCGGAGGAGGCGGAGGAGGCGGTGGCGGCGGTGCGTCGTCGGGCGCGGGCGCGTCCAGGGCCGCCGCCGCGGGCGGCGCGCTGCCCGTCGTCGGCGCCGCCGTGATCGGCGCGGCGACCGTCGCGGCCAAGACCGCGAAGGGCGCGACGGATATCGCCAAGAGCGGGATCGAGGGCGCCAAGTAGTACGGCGGCCCGACTCACCCGCCCCACGGTCCAGTCCACGCAAACGAAGCAGGTAAGCGCATGTCCACCGAAGCGTCCGTCCATCCCACGTACGGGAACTGGCGCAGGCCCCGACGCCCCGGGCTCGGGCCGCTCGGCCTCATCGGCACCGTCGGGGTGTTCGGCGGGATCGTCGTCGACCTGATGGCGTCGCTGATCTCGCTCCAGATCACCCTGGTCCTCATCGTCCTCCAGGTCCTGTTCCTGATGCCGCTGGCGGCGCGCACCCAGGACGGGCGGAATCTCTATCAGCTGCTCGCCCTGCGCATCAGCTGGTTCCGCCGCAAGGCCAAGGGCTCGACCACCTATGTCTCGGGTCCGCTCTCCATGCGGCCGGGCGGCCGGTTCCGGCCGCCCGGTCTGCTGAACCGGGTCCGGGTCGAGGAGGGCAGGGACGCGTACGACCAGCCCTTCGGCGTGCTGCACCACCGCAGCCGCAACCTCTACACCATCGTGCTCGGCTGCGAACCCGACGGCGGCTCCCTGGTCGACCCCGACCAGGTGGACACCTGGGTGGCGTCCTGGGGCCACTGGCTGGCCCGGCTCTCCGCCGAACCGGGCCTGCGCGGCGCGTCGGTGGTGGTCGAGACCGCCCCCGACACCGGCAACCGGCTCGCCAACGAGCTGCTGCCGCGCATCCACCCCGACGCCCCCGAGGCGGCGCGGGCGGTGATGGAGGAGGTCGTGCAGCGCTACCCGTCGGCGTCCTCCGAGATGCACACGTACATCTCGCTGACCTACGGCATGCCCCCCGGGCAGCGGCGCAGCAGCGAGGAGATCATCACCGAGCTGGCGATCCGTATCCCCGGCCTGCTGTCGGGGCTGGTGGCCGCCGGCGCCGGACCCGCAACGCCGCTGTCGGCCGAGCGCATCGCCGAGGTCGTACGGGTGGCGTACGACCCGTCCGTCGCCGGAGACGTACTCGACGCCCGTGCCCAGTACGGCGGGACCGGTCTGGACTGGGACGACGCCGGTCCCTCGGCGACGCTGGAGCGGGCCCACTCCTACCAGCACGACTCCGGGGTGTCCCGTACCTGGATGCTCACCCTCGCACCGCGCGGCACGGTCCGCGCCAACGTGCTGCGCGGTCTGCTGGAGGCCGCGCCGGGCACCCGCCGCAAGCGCGTCGCGCTGCTGTACCGCCCCATCGACCCGGCGACCTCGGCGCGCATCGTCGAGGCGGACCGGCGGGCGGCGCAGTTCATGGCCACCTCCAAGCGCGGCATGGTGCAGGCGCGTGCCGCCAACGAGGTGCAGGCCGCCGAGCAGACGGCCGTGGAGGAGGCCACCGGCGCCGGTCTCGTGGAGTTCTCGCTGATGGTCACGGTGACCGTCGACAACGACAGCGAACTGGACGACGCGAACACCTCGATACGCAACCAACTCGCCGGAGCGCGGCTGCTGATGCGCCCCGCCGACCGGATGCAGGCGGCGGCGTTCAGCTGCACACTGCCCGCCGGGATCCTGCCGTGGGAGTACACGCTGGTGCCGCGCGAACTGAAGGAAGCACTGTGAGTCCGAAGAAGACGACCGGGCAACCGCCCCGGCCCAGAGAGCCCTTCATCCCGCCGCGCGGCTATCCCGGCCCCGGTGGCGGACAGGTGGCCAACATCGACCCGCCGACCATGTGGCGGTCCACGACCGTACAGGCGTGCGGGCTCTGGCCGTTCGCGGCGGGTTCGGGCGCGCCCATGAGCGGTGTGCCGCTGGGCCAGCACCTGTTCACCGGCGCCACGGTCTGCGGTGACCCGCTGTCGTGGTTCACCCGCTCCCACTACATCTCCAACCCCTCGCTGTTCATGCTCGGCATGCCGGGTCTGGGCAAGTCCACCCTGATCAACCGCATGCTCATCGGACTGGCCGCCACCGGTGTGGTACCGCTGGTGCTCGGTGACCTCAAGCCCGACTACGCGGACACCGTGCGCGCCCTGGGCGGTCAGGTCATCTCCATCGGGCGCGGGGTCGGCGGCATCAACGTCCTCGACCCCGGGGCCATGGGCGCCGCGGCCCTGCGCATCGGCGGTGAGGGCGGCCGGGTGCTGATGGCCGAGACCCACGGCCGTGTGCTCAACATGGTCGCCGCGCTCGTCACCATCGTGCGCGACCGGGCGGTGGACGACCACGAGCAGTCGGTGCTCTCCGCCGCGCTGCACCATCTGCGCGAGCGCACCCCGCCCGGCCAACAGCCGCTGCTGCCCGACCTGGTGAAGATCCTCGCCGAAGGACCGGACCGGGTACGGGCGGTGACGCTGGACCGCGGCGACGAGACCCGCTACCGCGACGCCGTCGACCCGCTGCACCGCTCACTGCTGGGCGTCCTGGACGGGCCGCTGGGCGACACGTTCGCCGCCGAGACGTCCACCAGGATCGACCTGGACTCACCGGCGGTGTGTGTCGACATCTCCCGGATCGGCGAGGCCGACACCCAGCTCACGGCGGCGGCGATGCTGGCCACCTGGTCCGACGGACTGGGCACGGTCGCCGCCTCGCACGCGCTCGCGGACGCCGGACTGCGGCCCCGGCGCTGGTTCTTCACCGTGCTCGACGAGCTGTGGCGGCCACTGCGCGCGGCCTCCGGCATCGTGGACCGTATCGACGCGCTGACCCGCCTCAACCGAAGCCTCGGCCTGGCCGACGCCAAGATCACCCACACGCTCAAGGACGCCGAGGCGCTGGGCACCGACGCCGACCGGGTCAAGGCACGCGGTTTCGTCGAGCGCGCCGGGATGGTGGTCTGCGCGGGGCTGCCCCGCCAGGAGATGGAGGATCTGGGCCAGGTCGTGGGCCTGTCCCAGCGCGAGATCGAACTGGTCTCCTCCTGGTCGTCGCCCCCGGGCTGGGCCGCGCACGGAGCCCGCGAGGAACCGCCCGGCCGGGGCCGGTTCCTGATCAAGGTCGGTGGCCGGCCCGGTATCCCCATCCAGGTCGCCATCACCGACACCGAGCGCAGGCTGCACGACACCAACAAGCGCTGGGCGGAGAACGAGCCGCCCGTCGACCCCGCGACCGAGTACATCCCCGACCTGTCCAAACTGGCGGAGGTGGACGGCTCATGGTGAAGGGAACCGGGGGCAAGGCCCAGGCCGGCGAGTTCGCGCCGTGGGCGATCGTCGTCGTGGCGGTCGTCGGCTGGCTGGTGTTCGGCGGCGTCTGGTTCGGCGGCACCCTGGGCGCCGCGCTGACCGGGTCGGGCTGGAATCCGCCGCCGTTCGTCCTGTCGACCTTCACCACCCTCTTCACCGAGGGCACCGAGCCCCTGTGGCCGGGCGCGTCATCGGCGGGTGTGGTCGCCGGTATCGGTGTCGTCTTCGGCGGTGTCGTCGCCCTCGGTGTGCTGGTCGTACGGTGGGTGCTGCGGTACGCCTCCCGGGAGAAGGGCCTGGCCGGGTCCAAGGAGATGGCGGCCATGGCACCGGCCGGCATCGCGGCCCGCGCCCGCGAGCTGCGCCCCTCGCTCAAGGGCCGGGAGCATCTGCACCCCGACGAGACGGGCAACCTCCTCGGCGACCTCGACCCGAAGGGCCCCGAACTGCGCTCCTCCTACGAGGACGTGGAGCTGGACCTGATGGCCCCGCGCGCCGGCAAGTCGACCGGCATCGCCGTCCCGCGCGTCCTGCGCGCGCAGGGCGCGGTGCTGCTGACCTCGAACAAGTCCGACGTGTACGCCGTCACGCGCGCCGCGCGCGAGGAGGCGGGCCGGGTGTGGACGTTCGACCCGCAGGGCATCGCGCACACCCCGCGCGAGATGTGGTGGGACATCCTCTCCGACTGCCACACCATCGAGGGCGCGCGCCGGCTGGCCGGACACTTCGTCGCCTCCGTCAACGACGACCAGTCGAAGAAGGACTTCTGGATCTCCGCCGCCCAGAACACCCTCACCTCCCTGTTCCTGGCCGCCGCGCGGGGCGGGGGCTCCGTGCTCGATCTGCTGGGCTGGCTCGCCGACCCCGCCGACCGCACCCCGGTCGACCTGCTGCGGGACGTCGAAATGGTCGCCATGGCCGAGCAGTTGCAGGGCACGGTCCGGGGCGCCGTGGAGACCCGCGACGGCATCTACGAGACGGCCCGCCAGTGCGTGGCCTGTCTGCTCGACCCGGAGATCGTGAAGTGGGTGACGCCCGATCCGGCGCTGCCGCAGTTCAAGCCGCACGAGCACGTGCTGGCCAAGGACACCCTCTATCTGCTGTCGAAGGACGGCGGCGGTTCGGCCGCCGGTGTGATCGCGGGGCTCGCCGACGCGACGATGCGCGCGGGCGTGATCGCCGCCGAGCGCATGGGCGGCCGGCTCGACCCGCCGATGACCGCCGTGCTGGACGAGGCGGCCAACGTCTGCCGTATCTCCGATCTGCCCGACCTCTACAGCCACTTCGGCTCACGCGGCATCAATGTCGTTACGCTGTTGCAGAGTTACCGCCAGGGCAGCCGCGTGTGGGGCGAGGCGGGTATGGACGCCCTGTGGAGCGCGGCCACGATCAAACTGCTCGGCGCCGGTCTGGACGACGCCGACTTCGTGGAGAAGGTCTCCAAGCTCGTCGGCAACCAGGACGTGAAGACCGCGTCCTGGTCCCGGAGCAAGGACGGCACCTCCCGCTCGTACTCCTACCGGCTGGACCCCGTGCTGCCGGCGGACAAGATACGCGCCCTGCCCAAGGGCACCGCGCTGCTGCTGGCGACCGGTGTACGGCCGGCCCTGATCCGGCTGCGGCCCTGGTACAAGGAGCCCGACGCGGGCGCCATCTCGGCGGCGGCCAAGGCCGAGACGGCCGCCATCACCGAGCGCGCCGCGCGCGCCTGGGCGGGCAGCGCCGCCGCTCCCGTCGAGAGTGGTGCCAGCCGATGGCAGCGGGACGCGGTGTCCCTGCGCAAGCCTTAAGGGCCGCCGCCGCGGTCAGGGCCGGCCACGGGTGGCCGCACGCAGCAGCCACTCGGCCGGCCCGTACCGCACCCGGCGCAACAGCGGCCCGCTGACGGCGAGTTGGACCGCGTACAGCACGAAGCACCCGGCCACCAGCGACACGGTGCCGAAGCGGCCGTACCAGCCCAGTCCGTACCCGGTGAACACGAACGCCATCACCAGGGACTGGGTCAGATAGTGCGTCAGGGCCAGCCGGCCGGCGCCGGCCAGGACGGGGCCGATCCGCCGGCCGGGCCGGGTGCGCAGCAGGAGCAGCAGAGCGCAGGCGTACGCGGTGGTCAGCGCAGGCGCCGTGAGCACGCCGACGGCCGACCCCACGTCGTACCAGCGCCCGTCCAGCGGCCCGTTGCGGCACAGCGCCATGAACGCGCTCCCCGCCAGGCCGACGGGCAGGGCGACGACCAGGATCTGCGTCATCCACGCGCGGTGGCGGCCGGTGTCGGTGAGCAGCCGGTGCCTGCCCGCGGCCAGTCCCAGCAGAACGGCCGCCAGCATGTCGGCGGCGTACAGGATGTTCCAGCCCAGCCTGGAGGTCAGCTGCTCCACGTTGGCCCCGACGACGGAGCCGATGTCACCCCGGTGGGCCGCCGCCATCTCCCGCAGCGCCGCGTCGTAGGCCCCGGGAGTCAGGGGCACCGCGTACGCGAGGGTGAACAGACCCCAGAGCAGCAGGCAGAACGCGACGACGGCGACGAGAACGGCCGCCGCCCGCACGGCGGTACGCGGCGCGATGTCCCGGGCCGCGAACAGGACGAGGCTCAGCACCGCGTACACCGTCAGGACGTCACCGGCGAACAGCAGGATGCCGTGTGCGAGCCCGAGCACGAGCAGCCCGCACAGCCGGCGCAGATGACGGGGCGCGAAAGACACTCCCGCGCGCTCGGCCGAGGCCCGTTGCAGCGTGAAGCTGTATCCGAACAGGAAGGAGAAAAGCAGATAGAACTTCGCACTCACGAAGGCCGTGACGAGCCACGCGGCCAACTCGTCCACGCGTGAGGTGTACAGCTCGTCCGCCGGACCCAAGTGCGGTCCGGCCATGGCGGAGACATTGACCAGGAGAATTCCCAGCAGGGCGAATCCGCGGAGTACGTCGACCTCCGCCACCCGGTCGCGCGGCGCCGCCCCGCCGCCGGTCCCGCTCAGCCCGCGCGCCGCTTCGTGCTCGGCTCGTTCCCGGCCAGACGGGCGGCGGCCTCCGGCGACAGATCGAACCCCTCCGGGAGGGGAAGCAGCTCGTCAGGCAGGGGGGAGACCGGGAGCCGGAGTGCGCGGTCGGCTGCCGACTGGGCCTGCCACGAGGGGTCTTGCTCCTCGATCGGAGTGGGCCGGCGCCGCTTCAGCAGACCCTGCGGACCGAGCGGGCGGGCCGGTTTACTTTCGGACATGAGCGTTCTCCTGGACCTTCAGCCGGGAATAACCGGGCGTGTGCCGGACCCGATTCGGACCCGATTCGGGCGCGTTCCGGACCTGATTCGGGCATCTGCCGGACCCGATTCGGGCATGCGCCTGACCGGATTCGGGAGGCACAACGGCCGGGGCGCCTCAACGGTTCATCGGTGCCGGTGCGGAAGTCCCGCCGATTACACCTGCCGCCGTCGGTAGAAACTACGTAGTGCGTTACGTAACCCGAGCCGGAAAGGCTCTGGCCAAAGGATTTCGGCGCGTGGCCGCAGCGAATCTTCGTATAGTCAAGCCGTGGATATATCCAGCAAAGTTCCCCTTCGCTTCGCTGTGCTGGGTCCCGTCCGGGTATGGAGGGGCGACGAGGAGCTGATCCTCGGTTCGCCCCAGCAACGGGTGGTGCTGGCGGCGCTGTTGCTCCGGCGCAGGCGGGTCGTGACCACCACCGAGATCGTCCACGCCGTCTGGGGCGAGGACCCGCCGACGGCGGCCCTGCCCGTCCTGCGTACGTATGTGTCACGGCTGCGCAAGATCCTGGAGCCCGACCGGATCTCCGACGGATCCCGGGCCGTGCTTGTCTCGGCGACGGACGGCTATCTGGCCCGGGTCCCCGAAGACGCCGTGGATCTGGGCGTGTTCGAGCAACGGGTCGCCGACGCCAAGAAGTTGCGCACCGCCGGCGAACTGGCCGCCGCCTCACAGCTGTTGCACGACGCGCTCGACGGCTGGCACGAGACCCCACTGGCCGGACTGACGGGCCCACTGGTCGACGCCGAACGCTCCCGGCTGAACGAGGCGCGGCTGACCACCCTCGAAACCCGGTTTGACATCGATGTCCAGCTCGGACGGCACGACTCGGTCATCTCCGAGCTGCGCGCACTGACCCATCAGCACCCGTTGCGGGAGCGGCTCTGCCAGTTGCTCATGATCGCCCTGTACCGGTCGGGGCGTCAGGCCGAGGCCCTGGCGTGCTACCGCAAGACACGCAGCACCCTCGTCGCCGAACTCGGCATCGAGCCCGGTACGTCGCTGCGCGAACTCCACCACAAGATACTGACGGCCGACCCGTCGCTCGACTACGCCC
>NZ_MDCR01000155.1 GCF_001723055.1 Streptomyces niveus | reverse complement strand
CCGCGCAGCCGCTCCAGCGGCGCCGACTCGACCCCGAGGTCGGCCGCCTCGGAGGGGTCGCCGAGGTGCAGCTTCCCGGCGACCCAGGGCAGCGTCGGCCCCTGGACGAGCGTGTAGACGACGACCAGCACGAAGACGATGTTGAAGATCCGGTGGCTGCCCTCGATCCCCGAGACCATCGGGATGGTCGCCATGACGATGGGTACGGCGCCACGCAGGCCCGCCCACGACATCAGCGCCTTCTCCTGCCAGGGGATACGGAACGGCGCGAGGCTGACCAGTACGGACAGGGGCCGCGCCACGGCCGTCAGCACCAGGCCCACTATCACCGCGGGCCAGAAGTCGTCGCCCAGTTCGTGCGGCGTCACCAGCAGCCCCAGCAGCACGAACATGCCGATCTGCGCCAGCCAGCCGAGCCCCTCCGCGAAACCACGGGTCGCGGGCGCGTGCGGCAGCTTGGAGTTCCCCAGCAGCATGGACGCCAGATACACCGCGAGGAACCCGCTGCCGTGGGCCATGGCCCCGGCCGCGTACGCGACGACGGCGATGGCCATCACGGCGATCGGATACAGACCGGAGGCCGGCAGCGCCACATGCCGCAGCCCGAACGCGCCCAGCCAGCCGACCGCGAGCCCGATGGCGGCGCCGATGGCCAGCTCCAGGAGGATCTCGCCGACGAGCACGTACCAGTGCTCCACCGGTCCGACGGTCGACAGCGCCACCACCATGATCACCACGGGGGCGTCGTTGAAGCCCGACTCCGCCTCCAGCGCGCCCGTCACCCTCGACGGCAGAGGAATCTTCCTCAGTACGGAGAAGACGGCGGCGGCGTCCGTGGAGGAGACGACCGCGCCGATGATCAGCGCCTGCCGCCAGTCCAGACCGACGAGATAGTGCGCGGCGGCGGCGGTGACGCCCACGCTCACCGCGACACCGACGGTCGACAGCGCGACGGCGGCCGGCAACGCGGGCTTGGCCTCTTTCCACTTGGCGCCGAGACCGCCCTCGGCGAGGATCACGACCAGGGCGGCGTAGCCGATGACCTGCGTCAGCTCGGCGTTGTCGAACTTGACGTTGAAGATGCCGTCCTGGCCTATGACGACGCCGATGCCGAGGTAGAGCAGCAGGCTGGGCAGCCCGCTCCGGGACGAGATCCGTACCGCGGCGACTGCGATCAGCAGCACGAGCGAGCAGATGAGCAGGAGTTCATTGAGCTGGTGGACAGTCAGCGGCCGATCCTTCCCCTCGCGCACACCGGATCGTTTCTCCGGCAGTAGGCACTTCGTTACCTTACCTAATCTTTAACGTTTTCTTGACGCGATCGATCGTTCGTGCGATCGATCGCGTGATTTCCTGTGTGATCGTCCGAGGAGTCCCGCCGGGTCGCGGTCCGGGTCGCCCTCCCGGTCTTACTAGTGACACCGCGTCGGGACGGGTGAAGCGCTGCGCCTATGGTTGCTGCAGCATTCCAGGACCACCCTGCCCCTCGAAGGACAGCGATGCCCGCCAACTCAACGCCCCCCGCCACCAAAAAGAAGGGGCGACGCGCCCGCTTTGTCGTGATCGTCCTGGTGCTGGCGCTGGTTGGAGGCGTTGGCTACGGCGCCTACTGGGGTGTGAGCACCGTGCGCGCCTCCCTCCCGCAGACCACCGGCACGATCAACCTGCCGGGGCTCGACGGCCAGGTCGAGGTCAAGCGCGACAGTTACGGCGTCCCGCAGATCTACGCGAACACCGACCGCGACCTGTTCCGCGCGCAGGGCTACGTCCAGGCGCAGGACCGCTTCTGGGAGATGGACGTCCGGCGTCACATGACGTCCGGCCGGCTCTCCGAGATGTTCGGCAAGGAGCAGGTGGAGACGGACGAGTTCCTGCGCACCCTGGGCTGGCGGCAGGTGGCCCAGGAGGAGTACGACGACAAGCTCGACGACGAGACGAAGAAGAACCTCCAGTCGTACGCGGACGGCGTCAACGACTACCTCAAGGGCCGCGACGGCAAGGACATCTCCGTCGAGTACGCCGCGCTGAACTTCGTCAACGACTACAAGCCGGCGAAGTGGACGCCCGTCGACTCGGTGGCCTGGCTCAAGGCCATGGCGTGGGACCTGCGCTCCAACATGCAGGACGAGATCGACCGTTCGCTGCTCACGAGCAGGATGGACGAGAAGCAGATCAAGGACCTGTATCCGTCGTATCCGTACAGCAGGAACCAGCCGATCGTCACCGAGGGCGCGGTCGACCCGCTCGCGGAGGAGTTCGACCCCAAGGCCGAACCGGGCGACGCGACGGGCGACGGCACGGGTACGGGTACGGGCACCGGAACAGGTACCGGTACGGGAACAGGCACCGGCACGGGCATTGGGACCGGCACCGGCACCGACCCCGGCGGCGCTGTTGACGGTCTGGAGTCCCAGCTCGACGCCCTCTCCAGCACCCTCGACGAGATCCCCGCCCTCCTCGGCCCCAGCGGCAGCGGCATCGGCTCCAACTCGTGGGTCATCTCCGGCGACTACACGACGACCGGCAAGCCGCTGCTCGCCAACGACCCGCACCTCGCGCCGCAACTGCCCTCCGTCTGGTACCAGATGGGCCTGCACTGCCGCAGCTCCACCAAGGACTGCCAGTACGACGTGGCCGGCTACACCTTCGCCGGAATGCCGGGCGTCATCATCGGCCACAACGAGGACATCGCCTGGGGCATGACCAACCTCGGCGCCGACGTGACCGACCTCTATCTGGAGAAGGTCAGCGGCGACACCTACCAGTACGGGAACGAGCAGAAGAAGTTCAAGACCCGTCAGGAAACGATCAAGGTCGCCGGGGGCAAGAGCCAGACCATCACCGTCCGCTCCACCGAGCACGGCCCGGTGGTCTCCGACCGCGACGGCCAGCTGCGTACGGTCGGCGACAAGGCCCCCGTGACCAACGCGGCCCCCGACCGCGGTGACGGGTACGCGGTCTCCCTCCAGTGGACCGCGCTGGAGCCGGGCAAGTCCATGGACGCCGTCTTCGCGCTCAACAAGGCGAAGAACTTCCCGGAGTTCCGCAAGGCGGCCGAGAACTTCGAGGTCCCCTCGCAGAACCTCATCTACGCGGACACCAAGGGCACGATCGGCTACCAGGCGCCCGGCCGGATCCCGATCCGCGCCGAGGGCGACGGCTCACTGCCGGCCCCCGGCTGGGACCCGAAGTACCGCTGGGAGGGCTACATCCCCTTCGACGAGCTTCCTTACGAGGAGAACCCGAAGCGCGGCTACATCGTCACCGCGAACCAGGCCGTCATCGACAAGGACGACTACCCGTACCCGATGACCGAGGACTGGGGGTACGGCGCCCGCAGCCAGCGGATCAACGACCTGATCAAGTCGAAGATCAAGGACGGCGGCAAGATCTCCACCGACGACATGCGCACGATGCAGACCGACAACCGCAGCGAGATCGCCACGCTGCTCATGCCGTACCTGCTGAAGATCGATGTCTCGGACCCCTCCATCCGCGAGGCCCAGAAGCTCCTCGAAGGCTGGGACTACTCCCAGGAGCCGGACTCGGCGGCGGCGGCGTACTTCAACGCGGTCTGGCGCAACGTCCTCAAGCTCGCCTTCGGGAACAAGCTTCCCAAGGAGATGCGCGTCGAGGGGGAGTGCCTCAACGTGCGCCCCGCCGACAGCACGGGCCCGGCCGACGACCTCGAAGAGCTGGTACGCGAGTGCGGCCGGCGCTCCGCGGACTCGGCGCAGCCCGACGGCGGGGACCGCTGGTTCGAGATCACCCGCAAGATCCTCAAGGACGAGGACAACGAGTGGTGGCAGGCCCCGAAGACCCGTCTCCAGGGCCCCGCCAAGACCCGTGACGAACTCCTGCTCCGCGCCCTCACCGACGCGCGCTGGGAGTTGACCGCCGAGCTCGGCAAGGACGTCTCCACCTGGAGCTGGGGCCGGCTGCACCAGCTGAACCTGGAGAACCAGACCCTCGGTACGGAGGGCCCCGGCATCGTGAAGACCCTGCTCAACCGCGGCCCGTGGAACCTGGGCGGCGGCGAGGCCGCGGTCAACGCCACCGGCTGGAACGCGGCCGGCGGCTACGAGGTCATGTGGGTGCCGTCCATGCGGATGGTGGTCAACGTCGGCGACTGGGACAAGTCCCGCTGGATCAACCTGACGGGCGCCTCGGGGCACGCGTACAGCCCGAACTACACCGACCAGACGGAGAAATGGGCCAAGGGCGAGCTGCTCGACTGGCCGTTCAGCAGCAGAGCCGTGGAGAAGAACACGGGGGACACCCTCACGCTCGCGCCGTAGGCACCCCGTGGCGGGCCGGGGAGCCCCGACCGGGGCTTCCCCGGCCCGCCACAGAGGGCTCAGGCGCTCTCGAAGCGCTTGAGCCCGCCCGGAGTCACCGCGATGTGCACGGGCCGGTCGTGCGGCTCCTCCGGGACCCGCCCGACCACCTCGTGGTCGTACAGCAGCACCGCCAGAGCGGCCCCCGCGCCGGCCTTCTCCAGCCGGCCCAGCACCCGGTCGTACGACCCGCCGCCCCGCCCGAGCCGCATCCCGCGCCCGTCCACGGCGAGCCCCGGAAGCAGCACCACCCGCGCCTGGAGCACCGCGTCCACGCCCAGCAGCGCGCCGTCCGGCTCCAGCAGCCCCCGCCCCGCGGGCACCAGCCGCTCCGCCCCCTCGTACGCCGCCCAGTCCAGGTCGTCGTCCGGCAACAGGACCGGCAGGAGGACCCGTACGCCCCGCTCCCGCAGCGCGTCGAGCAGCGCCCGTGTGCCGGGCTCGCCTCCTACGGAGACGTACGCGGCGACGGTCCGGGCCTCCGCGATCTCGGGCAGTTCCAGCGCCCGCCGGGCGAGAACCGCGGAGGCGTTCCGCGCGTCCTCTTCGGACAGCAGGCGCCGCGCGGCAAGGAGTTCCCGCCGAAGCGCGGGCTTTCCTGACATGTCGTCATTCAATGGACTTCGCAAATCTCTCGTATGCGCATGTATGGAGGGAAAGTTAACCGGAGCCACATCTTCCCCTCATCCATGGCGGATATGGTTCTCACCATGACTCAGTCGCCCCCCAGGATCAGCAAGGCTGTCATCCCCGCCGCCGGCCTCGGCACACGTTTCCTGCCTGTCACCAAGGCCACTCCCAAGGAGATGCTGCCGGTCGTCGACAAGCCCGCGATCCAGTACGTGGTCGAGGAAGCCGTGATGGCAGGGCTCTCCGACGTTCTCATGGTCACCGGACGCAACAAGCGCCCCCTGGAAGACCACTTCGACCGCAATTACGAGCTGGAGGAGGTGCTCTCCCGCAAGGGGGACACCGAACGCCTCGCCAAGGTCCAGGAGTCGAGCGACCTGGCGACGATGCACTACGTCCGCCAGGGCGACCCCAGGGGTCTCGGCCACGCCGTCCTGTGCGCCGCCCCGCACGTCGGCGACCAGCCCTTCGCGGTACTCCTCGGAGACGACCTGATCGACCCGCGCGACCCGCTGCTGTCCCGCATGGTCGAGATCCAGGAGCGCGAGGGCGGCAGTGTCATCGCCCTGATGGAGGTCGATCCCGACCAGATCCATCTGTACGGATGCGCCGCCGTCGAGCCCACCGCCTACGGCGACGTGGTCAAGGTGCACGACCTGGTCGAGAAGCCCGACCGGGCGGACGCGCCCAGCAATTACGCCATCATCGGCCGTTACGTCCTCGACCCCGCCGTCTTCGAGATACTGCGCCAGACCGAGCCCGGCCGCGGGGGTGAGATCCAGCTCACCGACGCGCTCCAGCAGCTGTCCGCCGACGAGAAGGTCGGCGGGCCGGTCCACGGTGTCGTCTTCAAGGGACGCCGCTATGACACGGGTGACCGCGGCGACTATCTCCGTGCCATTGTCAGACTCGCGTGCGAACGTGAAGACCTGGGCCCCGACTTCCGGGCCTGGCTCCGCAGTTACGTCAACGAGGAGATGTAGCACCTTGAGCGGTACGGCTACACCGGCACCGGCGTCCGTCGCGGGCCAAGGACGGCTCTGGACGGTGGACGAGCACCTGGCGGACATCCTGGCCACGATCCGCCCGCTCGACCCGATCGAGCTGCAACTGCCCGACGCCCAGGGCTGCGTCCTGGTCGAGGACATCACGGTGCCGGTGGCCCTGCCGCCGTTCGACAACAGCTCCATGGACGGTTACGCGGTCCGTACGGCCGACGTGGCCGGCGCCGACGAGGAGTTCCCGGCCGTCCTGACCGTCATCGGCGACGTCGCCGCTGGCGGCGACTCGCTGCCCCGCGTCGGCCCCGGCCAGGCCGCCCGGATCATGACCGGGGCGCCGCTCCCGCCGGGCGCCGAGGCCGTCGTCCCCGTCGAATGGACCGACGGCGGTACGGGCGGCGGAGCCGCCACCTCCATGCGCCCGGCCGGCTCCGCGCCCGAGGGCGCGAGCGGCGAGGTCCGGGTGTACCGCCCCGTCGAGCCCCGCGCCCACGTCCGCGCGCGCGGCAGCGACGTCCAGGCCGGGGACCTCGCCCTGGAGGCCGGCACGATCCTCGGCCCGCCGCAGATCGGCCTGCTCTCCGCCATCGGCCGCGCCACCGTCCGGGTCCACCCCCGCCCGCGCGTGGTCGTCCTGTCGACCGGCAGCGAACTGGTCCAGCCGGGCGAGCCGTTGGGCCAGGGCCAGATCTACGACTCCAACAGCTTCGCGCTCACCGCCGCCGCCCGCGACGCGGGCGCCATCGCCTACCGGGTCGGCGCGGTCACCGACGACGCGGACGTCCTGCGCGCCACCATCGAGGACCAGTTGATCCGCGCGGATGTCCTCGTGACGACCGGCGGCGTCAGCGTCGGGGCGTACGACGTGGTCAAGGAGGCGCTGTCCTCCGTAGGAGACGAGGACGAGCCGGGCAGCGGCATCGACTTCCGTACGCTCGCGATGCAGCCGGGCAAGCCCCAGGGCTTCGGCTCGATCGGCCCCGACCACACCCCGCTGCTCGCCCTCCCCGGCAATCCCGTCTCGTCGTACGTCTCCTTCGAGTTGTTCGTACGCCCCGCGATCCGCGCGCTCATGGGCCGCCAGGACGTCCACCGCCCCACGGTCCGCGCGACCCTGGAGGCCGACAAGGCCCTGACGTCCCCGGCCGGCCGGCGCCAGTTCCTGCGGGCCACGTACGACGCCGACACGGGCTCGGCCGCCCCCGTCGGCGGCGCCGGTTCCCATCTCGTCGCCGCTCTCGCCCACGCCGACGCGCTGATCGTGGTCCCCGAGGACGCCACCTCGGTGAAGCCCGGAAGCGAGGTCGACGTGGTGCTGCTCGGCTGACGGCCGCCCGGTGGCGGTAGCGTGTCCTGCCTAACAGGCCCCGCCGGGCCCGGACCGGGAGCGCCACAGCGATGACTGCGTTTACCCGGGGGGAGACCCCCGGACCTTCTCGACCAGCCGGACTGACGCATATCGACGAGGCGGGCGCGGCCCGTATGGTCGACGTCTCCGCCAAGGAGGTCACCGCGCGCACAGCCAGCGCGAGCGGCCGGGTGCTGGTGTCGCCGCGTGTGGTCGAACTGCTGCGCGGCGAGGGCGTCCCGAAGGGCGACGCGCTGGCCACGGCCCGTATCGCGGGCATCATGGGCGCGAAGAAGACCCCGGACCTGATCCCGCTCTGCCATCCGCTCGCCGTCTCGGGAGTCACGCTCGACCTCGCCGTCGCCGACGACGCGGTGGAGATCCTGGCCACGGTGAAGACCACCGACCGCACGGGCGTGGAGATGGAGGCCCTGACCGCCGTCTCGGTCGCCGCGCTGACGGTGGTCGACATGGTGAAGGCCGTCGACAAGGGCGCGGTCATCACGGACGTACGGGTCGAGGAGAAGACCGGCGGCAGGTCCGGCCACTGGACCCGCCCGGCACCGGACGGACCCGGACATCCGAACGGGACAGCGGAGAGAGGCACGGCATGAGCGATCCCGCCGACAGCGGCACCCGGACGGCCTCGCCGCGCGCACGGCAGCCGTACCGCGCGCTGGTCGTCACCGCGTCCAACCGCGCGGCGGCCGGCGTGTACGCGGACACCGGAGGCCCGATCATCGCAGGCGCCCTGACGGAACTGGGCTTCACCGTCCAGGGACCACTGGTCGTGCCCGACGGCGACCCGGTCGAACAGGCCCTGCGCGACGGGGTGGCCGCCTCGTACGCCGTCATCCTCACCACCGGCGGCACCGGCGTCTCGCCCACCGACCGCACCCCCGAGGCCACCCGCCGCGTCCTGGACCAGGAGATCCCCGGCATCCCCGAGGCGATCCGCGCCGAGGGTGCCCGCAAGGTCCCCACCGCCGCGCTCTCGCGCGGCGTCGCGGGCGTCGCGGGCCGGACCCTGATCGTCAATCTGCCGGGGTCCTCCGGCGGTGTACGGGACGGGCTCGCCGTCCTCGACCGGCTGCTCGTCCACGCCGTCGACCAGATCCACGGCGGCGATCACCCCCGTACCGACGGATGAACCCCTTCTGGCCCGTGGCGCTGGTGGACGGCGATGTGGTCCTGCGCCCCATAAAGCTGCGCGACCAACGGGCCTGGCGCGAGGTGAACCGGCGCAACCGCGAATGGCTGCGTCCTTGGGAGGCGACGATCCCGCCGCCTCCCCCCGGCGCGCCGGTCGCCCAGCGCCCCACGTACCGGCAGATGGTCCGTCATCTGCGCGCCGAGGCGAACGCGGGGCGGATGCTGCCGTTCGTCATCGAGTACCAGGGGCGCCTGGTCGGCCAGTTGACGGTGGCCGGGATCACCTGGGGCTCCATGTGCTCGGGGCATGTCGGCTACTGGGTGGACCGGGACGTCGCCGGGCGCGGCGTCATGCCGACGGCCGTGGCACTCGCCGTCGACCACTGTTTCCGCATGGTCGGGATGCACCGGATCGAGGTCTGCATTCGCCCGGAGAACGGGCCGAGCCGCCGCGTCGTGGAGAAACTCGGATTCCGCGACGAAGGCACCCGCCCCCGCTATCTGCACATCGACGGCGCCTGGCGGGACCATCTGGTTTTCGCGCTCACGGCCGAGGAAGTGCCGGAGGGACTTCTCCAGCGCTGGCACCAGGCACGACCTGGCACTCCCCATAAATAAAACAAGCGTTCGAAATTGATCGCCTTCCGACCATCGGGCGATCCGAACAATCACAAAAAAAGTCAGTGATATCAGCCAGATCGTGCGACACACCGGCTCAATTGGCGGATCCCCTCGCGCGAACACCTCTACGGTGTGAACCGTGAGCAGCAGCGGCCTCATTTACGCAGTCATCGTCGGGGCCTGGGCCGCCTACTTGGTACCGATGTGGCTCCGCAGGCAGGACGAGCTCAACGAAGCCCGTCCGGACAGCAGCCGGATGGCGGTGCTGAAGCGTTCCGTCGGACGGGCTTCGTTGAGCTC
>NZ_MDCR01000154.1 GCF_001723055.1 Streptomyces niveus | reverse complement strand
CCGTACCTCCGCCCGTACCTCGGCTCGCGCCTCGTCCCGCTCGCGTGCCACCTCGCGTTCCCGGAGCCGTACCGTACGCAGCGCGCGCCAGCGGGCCAGCACGCCCAGCACGAACACCGTCAGCACGGCCGCGACCATCAGCTCGCCGATGAACAGGCCCCAGAACAGCCCGTATCCCGACAGCTCGCCCGGTGGGGTGTCCGGCCAGGCGGTGGGCAGGTCGTGCGGGGCGGAGATCAACTGCCGTATCGCCAGCGGCGTACGCGCGAAGGTCACCGAGTCCGGCCACGAACCGTGGGCGAAGAGCGCGGCGAGGCCCGTCGCCGTCCACGCGAAGAGCGTGATCCCGAGGAGGAAGCCCAGCACGCCGAGGATCAGACCGTCCGGGATCCCGCGCTGCGCGCCGGATCCGGGGCCGGTTCCGCCTCCCGCCGCCATGCCGGTCAGGCCACCGTCGACTCGGACGACGCGTTCAGCCGCTGCTGCTCCATGAGGATCGCGCGCTGTTCCGCCTCCCACTCGGCGGCTCGTACGTCGTCGGGCAGCCCGCCGCTGAGGGCGTCCGCCGCGTCGGACGCGTTGGACGCCTGGCTGTTCTCCGTCATCGCGCGGTCGGTGAAGACCAGGGGGCGTTCGGCCTCGGTGACCAGGTGTTTGACGACCTGGACATTGCCGTTGACGTCCCACACCGCGATACCGGGCGTGAGGCTCGGGATGATCTCCACCGCCCAGCGCGGCAGCCCGAGGACCTGGCCGGTGGCCCGTGCCTCGTCGGCCTTCTGCGCGTAGATCGTCCTGGTCGACGCCATCTTGAGGATGGCGGCGGCTTCCTTGGCGGCGGCGCCGTCGACCACGTCGGAGAGGTGGTGGACGACCGCCACGAACGAAAGCCCCAGCCGGCGGCCGAACTTGAGGAGCCGCTGGAAGAGCTGCGCGACGAACGGGGAGTTGATGATGTGCCAGGCCTCCTCGACCAGGAAGATGCGTTTCTTCCGGTCGGGGCGGATCCAGGTGTGTTCCAGCCAGACGCCGACGATCGCCATCAGGATCGGCATCGCGATCGAGTTGCGGTCGATGTGCGAGAGGTCGAAGACGATGAGCGGCGAGTCCAGGTCGATACCGGCGGTCGTCGGGCCGTCGAACATGCCGCGCAGGTCACCGTCGACGAGCCGGTCCAGGACGAGGGCGACGTCCAGGCCCCAGGCCCGTACGTCGTCTATGTCCACGTTCATCGCCTCGGCCGACTCCGGCTCGGGGTGCCGCAGTTGCTCCACGATGTCCATGAGGACGGGCTGGCGCTCGGTGATCGTGGAGTGGACGTAGGCGTGCGCGACCTTGAGGGCGAAGCCGGAACGCTCGTCCAGGCCGTGCCCCATGGCGACTTCGATGATGGTGCGGAGCAGCGCGAGCTGTCCGGTCGTGGTGATCGCGGGGTCGAGCGGGTTGAGCTTGATGCCGCCGTCCAGGGCCGCCATCGGGTCGAGCCGGATGGGGGTTATGCCCAACTGCTGGGCGATGAGGTTCCATTCGCCGGCGCCGTCCTCGCCCTGCGCGTCGAGGACGACGACCTGGCGGTCGCGGAAGCGCAGCTGCCGCAGGACGTAGGTCTTCTCCAGCGCCGACTTGCCGTTGCCGGACTCACCGAGGACCAGCCAGTGGGGGGCGGGGAGTTGCTGCCCGTACAGCTGGAACGGGTCGTAGATGTAGCCCTTGCCGCTGTAGACCTCGCGGCCGATGATGACGCCCGAGTCGCCGAGGCCGGGGGCGGCGGTCGGCAGATAGACGGCCTGCGCCTGGCCGGTGGACGTGCGGACCGGGAGCCGGGTGGTCTCCACCTTTCCGAAGAGGAGCGTGGTGAAGGCGTCCGTGAAGGCGGACATGGGATCTCGCATCACAGGCCCCTATCAGCGGCGGTCGGCTTCTCTTTGTCGGTCTTGTCTTCGACAGTCTTCTCGTCGACGGTCTTCTCGTTGGCGGTCATCGGCGGATGCCGGTGGCGAACGGCAAGGTGTTCACGAAGGCCCTGTGGTGCTCGCGGTCGCACCACTCCAGCTTCAGATACGACTTGCCGGCCGACGCCCGGATCGTCCGCTTGTCCCTGGCCAGGGCCTCGGGCGAGCGGGACGACACCGTGATGTACCCGACGATGTTGACCCCGGCCGCACCGCTGGCGAGGTCCTCACCGCGCTGGTCGAGCCGGCCGTGTGCCGCGATGTCGCGCGGGTCGACGGTGCGGTTCATCTTGGCGGCGCGGCTCGCGTCGGCCTCGTCGTTGGTCTTCTCCGTGAGCATGCGCTCGATGGCGACCTCGGTGGGCTCCAGGTCCATGCAGACCGCGACCGTCCGGATCACGTCGGGCGTGTGGACGAGCAGCGGGGCGAGGAAGTTGACGCCGACCGGGGTCATCGGCCACTCCTTGACCCAGGCCGTGGAGTGGCACCAGGGGGCGCGGGTGGACGACTCGCGGGTCTTGGCCTGGAGGTAGGTGGGCTCCATGGCGTCCAGCTCGGCGGGCCAGGCGTTGCGCTTGGTCATGGCCTGGATGTGGTCTATGGGGTGGTCCGGGTCGTACATCGAGTGCACGAGCGAGGCCAGCCGGGCCTGCCCGAGCGGCTGCCGTACGCGGATGTCGGCCTCCGCGAGACGGGCGCAGATGTCGGTGAGTTCGCGGGCCATGACGACGGCGAGACCGGCGTCCCTGTCGAGCCTGCGGCCCCGTCCCTTGCCGCCCGCGGCCTGGCGGGCGGCGCGGGCCATGGCCTGGCCCTCGGAGGCCAGTTCGCGGGTGTAGTGCATGCAGGCCACGAGGTAGGCGCGGTGCTGCTCGCTGGAGGTGGAGACCATGGACTGGAGCTGCTCGTACGACTCCTGGAGCCAGCCCGGGGACGCGGAGTCGCCGCGCTGGGCGACGTCCTTGGCGTGCGCGTCGGGGTCGGCGGGGAGCGTACGGGCGAGCATCTGGAGGCGGGTGACGAAGCCGTCGCCGTTCGCGACGTGCTTGAGGAGCGTGCCGAAACGGTCGACGAGGGCTTCCTGGTCCTCGCTGTCGCGCAGGCCGACGCCGGGGCCCTCGATCTCGATGGCGGCGGTGACGGTGCGGCGGTCGGCGTGGAGCAGTACGGCGATCTCGTCGGGCCCGAAGGGCGCGGCCAGCCAGTTGATCCGCCCGATGCCGGGGGGCGGCCCGACCTCGACCTCGCGGCCGTCGGCCGCGGTGCCGGCCTCGATGGCGGAGGAGCGGTAGGTGGTGCCGTTGCGCAGGGTCCGTTTGAAACTGCGGTTGATCTCGAACCACTTGTAGAACGTGCGGTGCTTGTACGGGACGTACACGATGGCCAGCGCGAGGAGCGGGAACCCGAGCAGTGTCACGATCCGCAGCGACAGGACGGGGACGATGAGCCCGCTCATCATGCCGAGGAACGCACCGGCGATGATCAGCGCGATCTCGCCCGTCTCACGGTTCTTGCCGACGATCGCGTTCGGCCGCGCGCGGCCGATGAGATACGTACGGCGGGGCGCGATCGGGTGGGACTGAGTCGTCAACGCCCTCCACCTCCTGTGCTGTTGTTACCGGTTCCGCGGCCGTGGCTGCTGCGGCTGCTGTGAGGGGTGCCGCTGGTGGGGCTGCTGGAGCGGGGGGCGGAGGCGGGCGAGGGG
>NZ_MDCR01000153.1 GCF_001723055.1 Streptomyces niveus | reverse complement strand
GGGCGGCCGTACCGACCGAGCCGGCGGTCTCTGCTTCATGGTGCTGCACGCCGGCGCCTCCGGGCGTCAATGAGCATTTCCTGTACGTGCCTGAGTGGCTGTCCGTCCGCGTCGACGGAGTGCCGGGTCCAGTTCCCGTCGGCGCCCAGATGCCAGGAGGCGGTGTCGTCCGCCATGCCGGTCTCCAGGAGCCGGGTGATGGCCGCGCGGTGCGCCGGGTCGGTGACCCGTACCAGGGCCTCGATACGGCGGTCGAGGTTGCGGTGCATCATGTCGGCGCTGCCGAACCACACTTCGGGCTCGCCGCCGTTGCCGAAGGCGAAGATCCGGGAGTGTTCGAGGAAGCGGCCGAGGATGGAGCGCACCCGGATGTTCTCCGACAGGCCGTGCACGCCGGGGCGCACGGCACAGATGCCGCGTACCCAGATGTCGACGGGCACGCCTGCCTGCGCCGCCCGGTAGCACGCGTCGATGACGGCCTCGTCGACCATCGAGTTGACCTTGATGCGTACGTAGGCGGGGCGGCCCGAACGGTGGTGCGCCGCTTCCTTGTTTATGCGGGTGATCAGCCCGTCGCGCAGCGACTTGGGCGCGACGAGCAGCCGGCGGTAGGTCTCGCGCCGCGAGTAGCCCGACAGCCGGTTGAAGAGGTCGGAGAGGTCCGCCCCGACGTGCGGGTCGGCCGTGAGCAGGCCCAGATCCTCGTACAGCCGTGCCGTCTTGGGGTGGTAGTTGCCGGTGCCGACGTGGCTGTAGCGGCGCAGGGTCTCGCCCTCCTGCCGGACCACGAGCGACAGCTTGCAGTGCGTCTTGAGCCCGACCAGGCCGTACACCACATGGCAGCCGGCCTCTTCGAGCTTGCGCGCCCACTTGATGTTCGCCTGCTCGTCGAAGCGGGCCTTGATCTCTACGAGGACCAGGACCTGCTTGCCGGACTCGGCGGCGTCGATCAGCGCGTCCACTATCGGTGAGTCGCCGGAGGTCCGGTACAGCGTCTGCTTGATCGCCAGCACGTCCGGGTCGCCCGCCGCCTGCTCCAGGAACGCCTGGACGGAGGTGGAGAACGAGTCGTACGGGTGGTGCAGCAGTACGTCGCGCTCCCGCAGCGCCGCGAAGATGTCCGGCGCGGACGCCGACTCCACCTCCGCCAGGTCGCGGTGCGTGCCCGCGATGAACTTGGGGAACTTCAGCTCCGGCCGGTCGAGCGCGGCTATGCCGAACAGCCCGGTCAGATCCAGCGGCCCCGGCAGCGGATAGACCTCGGCGTCGGACACCTTCAGCTCGCGCACCAGCAGGTCCAGGACGTACGGGTCGATCGACTCCTCGACCTCCAGGCGCACCGGCGGGCCGAAGCGGCGCCGCATCAGTTCCTTCTCCAGCGCCTTGAGGAGGTTCTCCGCGTCGTCCTCCTCCACCTCCAGGTCCTCGTTGCGGGTGACCCGGAACATGTGGTGCGCCAGGACCTCCATCCCGGGGAACAGCTCCTCCAGGTGCGCCGCGATGACGTCCTCCAGCGGCACGTACCGCTGCGGGGACGCCTCCAGGAAGCGCGTCAGCAGGGGCGGCACCTTGACGCGGGCGAAGTGCCGGTGGCCGCTGACGGGGTTGCGGACGACGACCGCGAGGTTGAGGGAGAGCCCCGAGATGTACGGGAAGGGGTGCGCCGGGTCCACGGCCAGCGGCGTCAGGACGGGGAAGATCTGCTGCCGGAAGAGGGTGAACAGGCGCGCCTGCTCCTTCTCCGTGAGGTCGCCCCAGCGGATCAGATGGATGCCCTCGTCGGCCAGCGCGGGGGAGACGTCCTGCTGGAAGCAGGCGGCGTGCCGGGCCATGATCTCCCGCGACCGGGTCCAGATCAGGTCGAGCACTTCGCGGGGCTGGAGCCCTGAGGCCGAACGGGTGGCGACGCCGGTCGCGATGCGCCGCTTCAGGCCCGCGACGCGGACCATGAAGAACTCGTCCAGGTTGGACGCGAAGATGGCGAGAAAGTTCGCCCGTTCGAGTAGCGGGGTGGCCGGGTCCTCGGCCAGTTCCAGTACGCGCTCGTTGAAGGCGAGCCAGCTGCGCTCACGGTCCAGGAACCGGCCCTGGGGCAGTACGCCGCCCTCCGGGTCCTCGTCCTGCTCGTAGGAGTCGAGATCGGCGTCGAGGTCGGGCTCCAGGTCGGACACGGCGGCGCTGACCGTGTGCGGCCGGTGTGCGGCGATGGACCCGACGGACGGCTGCGGGTGGACCGGGGTCTCGGCAGGCTGCTGGCTCATACCTCCATTGTTCCGCGCGGACGGCACGACGGGCGCGTCGGAGCCGGCGGGGGCGAGGCGGAACCTGCCGTTCCTGCCGTTCGGAGTGGGGGGCACAGCGGGCTGCATTCAGTGAGGGTCGCAAGCGCGTCTGAATGGCCGGTAACGGCGACATGACGTGCAGGGGAAGCGGGGCGGGGCCGTACGGGGTCCCGCCCGCCTCCCCGCGGCGGGCGGGACCCCGTACGTGTACCCGGACTCAGCCGTGCCGCCGCCCCAATACCTTGAACGCGGCGAAGACGCACGCGGCGGCCAGGACGAGGACGATGCCGGTCTCGACGAGCTGGAGGGGCCAGAAGTGCGACTCGGGGTGGTAGTCGAGGTACCGGACGGCCGCGCCTCGCTCCGCCTGGCACGACACCTCGCAGTTCATGTCCGGGAGCCGGTTGCCGGCGGCGTCGAGCAGCCCGTTGTCCCGCGACCACGCGGCCCTGCCCAACGACGGATAGCCGTCCAGCGGGCTGGTGGCCGTCCTGGTCGGCCAGAGCCATTCCCGTACCCGGTTCATGGCCAGGAACACCCCGCCGAGCGCCAGCAGGGCGACGGACATCGCGGGGACGGTACGCCGCACCAGCAGCCCCACGAGTGCGCCCACCGCGATCCCGAGCAGGGCGTACGTGAGCGGGGCGGTGCCGCGGGAGAGGTAGCCGGTGGTCTGGTACCACCGCAGCGGGTCGTAGGGGCTGTTGGCCGGGACCGACGCGTTGACCCAGGCGAGCAGGGCCGTCAGCAGCGGGACGAGCAGGAGGACGGGTGCCGCGACCGGCAGCAGCTTCGAGGCGAACCAGCGGGCGGGGCTGTCGGACTGTGTCCAGGCCAGCTTGTACGTCCCCGACTCCAGCTCCCGCGCGACCACCGGGCCGGCGATGAACGCGCCGATCACTGCGGGCAGCAGCTGGAGGAAGAAGGCGCCGTACTGCGTCACCCGGTGGAAGGCGAGCATGTCGTCGTGGAAGTCGCGGAACGGCTGGAAGCAGTCCGGCCTGTCGTCACCGGAGAGTACGCAGCCCGTGGCCGCGAAGTCGTCCGCGACGCCCCCGATCCACATCCGGTACGCGACGAGGATCAGCACTCCGGCGAGGACGGTGCCGGCCGCGATCAGGAGGGGGGTGCGGTGCAGCCGTACGGAGACCCACAGCGGACCGCGCAGCCGCGGTTTCACGGACGCCGCTGCCGCCGGCCGTTCGTCGAGGAGCGTGCTCATGCCGTCACCGCCGTACGGTCGTCGTTCCGCTCGGCGCTCGGCGTGAGCAGGACGGGCGCGTCCGGTGAGCGCAGGTGGGCGAGCAACAGTTCCTCCAGGGAGGGGTGCAGGGACTGCCAGTCGGTGTCGACCGGGCCCTCGGGGCGGATCAGCGCGGTGAGTTGGCGTCCCGTGGTGCGCGAGTCCACGACCGTGTGCGGCGCCAGGTCGCGTACGGGGCCGGTGACCAGGCGGTGCGCGGTCAGCAGGTCCTCGGTCTCGCCGCCGAGGCGGATGTGCCCGCCGTCGACGAGCAGCAGGTAGTCGCAGGTGCCCTCCAACTCGGTGAGGATGTGGGAGGAGATGACGACCGTGGTGTCGTGCTCGGCGGCCTCGGCCATCAGCGTGCCCATCAGCTGGTGGCGGGCGAGCGGGTCCAGGTCGGCCATCGGCTCGTCCAGCAGCATCAGTTCGGGCCGTTTGCCGAGCGCGAGGGCGAGCGCGACGCGGGTGCGCTGGCCGCCGGAGAGCGTACGGACGCGTGCGCCGAGGTCGAGCCGGCCGTCGGCGACGACGCGCTCGGCGCCCTCCTGGTCCCAGCGGCCGGGATTCAGCTCGCGCCCCATCCGCAGGGTGTCGCGGATCGTCAACTGCCCGTACAGGGGCTTGTCCTGGGCGACGTACGCGACGCGGTCGCGGGCGTCGGCCGGCCGCTCGCCGAGGATCCGGATGCTGCCCTCGGTGGTGGGCAGGAGTCCCGCGGCCTGGGCGAGGAGGGTGGATTTGCCGGCGCCGTTGGGGCCGACGAGGGCGCAGATACGGCCGGCGGGCACCCGGAAGGAACAGTCGCGCAGGGCCCAGCGGCCCCTCTTCCGGTAGCGCTTGCCGAGGCCGGTGGCCTCGATCGCGGCGGCGGTCATGAGTCGTTCCCCTGTTTCTGTCGGTCGGTGTCCGGGCGCTCGAAGTGTTCGTCGACGACGGCGGTGAACAGTGCGCTGACGTCGTCCTTCTCCAGTCCGCCCGTGCGGGCCCGGCGGGTCCAGGCGGCGAGTTCGGCGCGCAACTCGTCGCGCAGGGCGCGGTGGTCGGCCGAGTCGCCGCCGCCGAGCGTGCCGCGTACGAAGGTGCCGAGCCCGCGGCGGCCCTCGGCGAGACCTTCGCGTTCGAGCTCGCGGTAGGCCTTGAGGACGGTGTTGGGATTGATGGCGGTGGCCGCCACGACCTCGCGGGCCGTGGGCAGTTTGTCGCCGGGCTCCAGCAGGCCGAGCCGCAGCGCCTGTTTGGTCTGCTGGACGATCTGGAGGTAGGTGGCGACGCCGCTGCGCCGGTCGATGCGGAATTCGATCACCCGCAAGCACCCTTTCACTAGGGAAGTAGTGAAAGCATGGGACAGTGAAGGGGCGGTGTCAACTCCACCGCCCCTTCGCCTACTTGACCAGGCGCTACGCCGGGTCCGTCACGACTCCGTCCGGTACATGAGGTCCACCTCGTGTGTCACGAAGCCCAGCCGCTCGTAGACCGTCACGGCCGCCGTGTTGTCGGCGTCGACGTAGAGCATCGCGGTCGGCAGGCCCTGCGCGGCCAGGTGCCGCAGCCCGATCGCGGTCAGCGCCTTGCCGAGACCGCCGCCCTGCGCGTCGGGGCTGATGCCGACGACGTACACCTCGCCGAGGTGTTCGGCGGCGTGCACCTTGGTCCAGTGGAAGCCGATGAGCCGCCCGTCCCGCTCGGCCAGGAAGAAACCCTTCGGGTCGAACCACGGCTCGGCCTCGCGGTCGGCGAGATCGCGCCCGGTGAGCCCGCCCTGCTCCGGGTGGTGGGCGAAGGCGTCGGCGTTGACGGCGAGCCAGGCCGCCTCGTCCTGACCGGGTACGAAGGTACGGACGGTGACACCGTCGGGCAGGACCGGCTCGGCGATGTCCAGGGGTTCCAACGGCCGCCGCAACTGGCGCAGTTCACGGAACATGGTCAGGCCGAGCACCTGCGCCAGATGCCGGGCGGCCGACTTGCCGCCGTGCGCCCACACCCGCAGCCGCTTCCCGGACGCGGCGAGCAGCGCGGCCCCGAGCGCCCGCCCGTGCCCCCGTCCCCGGTACGAGGGATGCACGACCAACTCGGCGGCGGGCGCCTCGACGGGGTCGGTGTCCTCCAGTTGGGCGTACCCCGTCAGCTCCCCGCCCACGGTCAGCAGGAAATGCCGCACCCCGGCCCTCGGCCCCCCGCGCAGCTGCAACCGCCCCTGCTCGGACACGGCCTGCACCCCGTCGGACCGGGCGGCGGCGTCGAGCAGTTCCAGGACGGCCGACGCCTGCTCGGGGGTGATCTCGTCAAGGGTCTCGATCTGCCGACCCGGATCGAGGGCTGCGGTATCAGTCATGCGTCGAGGGTACGGCGCGGGTGCGCGATCCCCGGGTTTCCCGGGCGGTCGGTGACGACCGCCGGCCGACGGGTATTGGCAACCAGGTCGTAACCCGAAGACCCCTGTTGCTCTACGCGCGTGGACTCTAGGCTGCCGCTCGCAGCTCTTATCCCTCACACAGAACTTACAAGCGGAAGCAACAAGGGGACCGATGTCAGCGACACCGCAGAAACACCGTAAGGCCAGGCGGTTGCTCGCCGCCGTGGCCGGGCTTGCCACATTCGGCGCTCTCGCCGTCGCAGCGCCCGCAGCAGTCGGGGCGCAGGACAGCGGGCAGGGCCAGGGCCACGGCGGGCACCCCAAGCCCAGCACCGTGGATGTCCAGCTGCTGTCCTTCAACGACCTGCACGGAAACCTGGAGCCGCCGACCGGCTCCTCGGGCAACGTGAACGAGATACAGGCCGACGGCACGGTCAAGCCCGTGCCCGCCGGTGGTGTCGAGTACCTGGCCAGCTCGCTGCGCACCGCGCGCAAGGGCAACCCGTACTCCATCACCGCGGCGGCCGGCGACATGGTGGGCGCGAGCCCGCTGCTGTCCGGGCTGTTCCACGACGAGCCCACCGTCGAGGCGCTCAACAAGATCGACCTCGACGTCACGGCCGTGGGCAACCACGAGTTCGACGAGGGCTCGGCCGAGCTGACCCGCCTCCAGAACGGTGGCTGTCACCCGGTCGAGGGCTGCTTCGAGAAGGGCAAGAAGTTCAAGGGCGCCGACTTCCCGTACCTGGCGGCCAACGCCACGTACGAGAAGTCCGGCAAGCCGGTCCTGAAGCCGTACACCGTCTGGAAGAAGAACGGCGTCAAGGTCGGTTTCATCGGCGTGACCCTTGAGGGCACCCCGAACATCGTCACCGCCGAGGGCGTCAAGGGCCTGAAGTTCCACGACGAGATCGAGACCGTCAACAAGTACGCCAAGGAACTGGACCGCCAGGGCGTCAAGTCGATCGTCGCGCTCATCCACGAGGGCGGGGCCCCGGCCTCGGACTCGTACAACTACGACTGCGACAGCCCCGGCCCCGGTGACGGCATCTCGGGTCCGATCGTCGAGATCGCGAAGGGCATCACGCCCAAGGTCGACGCGCTGGTCACGGGCCACACGCACCAGGCGTACGCGTGCACCGTCCCCGACCCGGCGGGCAACGACCGCATGGTCACCTCGGCGTCGTCCTTCGGCAAGGTCTACACCGACACCACGCTCACCTACGACCTGCGGACCAAGGACATCGTCCGTACGAAGGTGAAGTCGGCCAACCACGTGGTCAGCCGTAACCAGGCCAAGGCCCAGGACATGACCGACCTGATCGCGCGCTGGAACAAGACCGCCGCGCCGATCGCGGGCGCCCCGCAGGGCTTCATCTCCGCCGACATCAACGGCCGTGGCTCCACGGAGCTGGAGAAGCCGCTCGGCAACGTGATCGCCGACGCGCAGCTCGCGGGCCTGTCCCCGGCCGACAAGGGTGGCGCGCAGGTCGCGTTCATGAACCCGGGCGGTATCCGCTCCGACCTCGTCTACAAGGCGTCGGGCGGCGAGGGCGACGGTGTGGTCACGTACGGCGAGGCGTTCACCGTGCAGCCGTTCACCAACATGATGAACGTCGTCGACCTCACCGGCGCGCAGCTCATCACCGCGCTCCAGCAGCAGGTCAGCGGCTCCAACGAGGCGTCCATCAAGATCCTCCAGGTCTCGAAGGGCTTCACCTACACCCTGGACATGACCAAGACGGGCGCCGCCCGGATCGTCACGGACTCGGTGAAGCTGAACGGTGAGGCGCTGGACCCGGCGAAGACGTACCGCGTCGCGATGAACGAGTTCCTCGGTGGCGGCGGCGACGGCTTCCCGGCGCTGGGCCAGGGCAAGAACAAGCTGGTCGGCGCGTCCGACCTGGACCTGTTCAACGCCTACCTGGCGGCGAACTCCACGGCCGCCGCGCCGCTGGCGCCGCCGGCGACGGACCGGATCACGATCATCAAGTAGTCACCACCCACACCGGGTACGGCTACGGCTGAGGGCGGCGGGACGGAGTTCACGTCCCGCCGCCCTTCGGCGTTACTGCCGCGCCTGCTTCGGCAGGGTCAGGATGTCGGCCCCGTCCTCGGTGATGGCGATCGTGTGCTCGGTGTGCGCCGTCCGGCAGCCGGTCGCGCTGCGGAGCGTCCATCCGTCGGCGTCGGTGACGAGGCGGGCGGTGTCCTCCATGACCCACGGCTCCAGCGCCAGCAGCAGCCCGGGGCGCAGCTTGTAACCCCGCCCCGGCCGGCCGGTGTTCGACACGTGCGGGTCCTGATGCATCGTCGATCCGATGCCGTGGCCGCCGAACTCGGTGTTGACCGGATATCCCGCCTCGCCGAGGACGGTGCCGATGGCGTGCGAGATGTCACCGATACGGGCCCCGGGCCCGGCCGCCGCGATCCCCGCGGCCAGCGCGCGTTCGGTGGCGCCGATCATCGCGACGCTCGCCGGGGGCCTGGCCTCGCCCACGAGAAAGCTGATGGCGGCGTCGGCGGCGACTCCGCCCTTGGAGACGGCGAGGTCGAGTGTCAGCAGATCGCCGTCGGCGAGCGCGTAGTCGTGCGGGCGCCCGTGGAGTACGGCGTCGTTGACGGCGGTGCAGATGTAGTGGGCGAACGGGCCGCGCCCGAAGGACGGTTCGTAGTCCACGTAGCAGGACTGCGCCCCCGCCTCGATGATCATTGCCTTCGCCCACCGGTCGATGTCCAGCAGGTTCGTGCCGACCGTGCTGCGGCCCTTCAGCGTCTGGAGGATGTCGGCCACGAGGGCGCCGGTGTCTCTCGCGCGGGCCACCAGGGTGGGGTTCAGGATCTCGATCATGCGGCGCCCTTCTCACTTCTTGTGCTCACGTCTTCTGCGACCAATAACTATACCGGCCGTACTGTACCGGTACGAGAATCGGAAGCCGTGATCAGGGCGGCCGGCAGCGGGCGCTTCCTTGAGCGGCAGGCGCAGTGCCGTGTCAGGAGCGGGCGCGGCGGATGTCGATGTTGCCGTAGCGGGTGTGGGCCCTGACCTCGACCGTGTCCTCGGACGAGTCCGGGGTGTCGGACGCGGTGAGCGTGTTGTGCACCTGACCGAGGCGTGAACTGGCGTCGAGCCAGGCGGCCGTCCCCTGCCGGATGCCGATCTCGATGGAGCCGTACGCGGTCTCCAACTGCACGGTGCCACGGGCGACATCGTCGACGCGCAGGGCGCCGTGGGCGGTGGTGGCGGTGACCGAGCCTTCGGCGTGCTCCACGAGGATGTCCCCGTTGGAGCCGCTGACCCGCAGATCGCCCATGGCGTCGCGGACGGTCGTGGTGCCGTGCGAGTTCTTCAGGACGGCCGGGCCGTCGACGGTCCCGACGCGCAGGCTGCCGGAGCTGGTGGTGATCTCGGCGGCCCCCTGGACGTGGTCCACGGTGATGCTGCCGTGGGAGGCGGTCAGATTCAGCGGCCCGGTGGTGTCGAAGCGGGCGTCGCCCGACGAGGTCTTCACCCGGACCTCCCCGAGCCGGCCCTCGCCGTGCACCTGCGCCCAGGCGCCGGTCACCTCCACCTGTGAGCCCGTGGGCAGTTCGACCGTCACGTCGACGGCGCCGGTGCGGCCGACGAGATAGCGCTGCTTGGGCGTCCTGATGGTCAACAGGCCGCTCACGTGACGCACTTCGGTCTGCTCGGCGGCGCGTACGTCCGAGTCCTTCTTCGGGTCGCGGGGTCGCACCCCGACGACGGTGTCGGTGCGGTCGGTGGCGATGAACTGGATGGTTCCCGCCTCGACGTGGGTGGTGGCGCTGATGGGTTCGGGGGTGTCGAAAGAAGGCATGGCTGTCCCGTCCTCTTGGGTCCTGGTGCTGTCTGTCCCTGTCTGGGCTGAGCGGTGGGGCGCGGTCAGCGCACCCAGCCCGTGTAGCTCTGTCCGACGGTGCGGGTGGTACGCGGCTTGTCCGCCGTACGCGCGGGGACACCGCCGTCGACCGCGGCCGACACGGCCCGTACCAGCCACGCGTTGACCGAAAGCCCCTCGCGGCTCGCGGCCTCCTCGGCGCGCGCCTTGAGGTGGGCGGGCAGCCGCAGATTGACCCGGGCCGTGCCGCCGCCGTCGTCCGCGTCGGCGGGTGCGGGGGCCTTCAGCGGTTCGGCGGGCGTGCTCGCCTCGTATGCCTCGTCGCGCCTCGGCTGGGTCACGACGAAGTCCGGGTCGAGTCCGCGCAGCCGTACGTCGACGGAGCCGGGGGCCAGTTCACGGGTGATCTCGTCCATCGCGGCCGAGAGCACGTTGAGCATCGTCAGGCGGGCCGCCGACTCCAGGGGGGCGGTGAGCCGCTCGGCCAGGGCGCGGGCTTCGTCGCCGCCGGTTTCGGCGGCCACCGCGAGTTCGTGGCGGAGGTTGTCGACATACGGCGTGAGGTCCATGACGTCAGAGTAGCACCATAATGGCGCCATGTGGTGCCATGGAAGTCCGGATAAGAAAAATCAAGATTCGTGCGTTGACGACTTAAGAAACTCAATGTAGAAATGAACTACGATCAGGTCGCCGAGAGTAGGGAGCCAAGCGTGGACTGGCAGGAGCTGACGGACCTGACACAGGGGCAGCCGTTCGTGGTCGAGCGGGTCCGCCTGGTCGAGAGCGGTATCGCCGTCGAGGGGCAGTTCGAGACGCCGCAGCTGGCTCAGCTCGGTGTCGAGGACCAGGTGTTCGTCGCCGCGTTCGTGCGGGCGCACGGCTCGATCAAGGAGATGGAGCGGATCTTCGGGGTGAGCTACCCGACGGTCAAGTCCCGGCTCAACCGGATCGCCGAGCGCCTCGACTTCGTGGAGACCGACCCCGCGCCCAGCGGCGCCGACGTGGTCGAGCGGCTGCGGCAGGGGGAGATCAGCGTCGAGGAGGCGCTGGCCGAGCTGGAGAAGTCCCGGTGATGCCGCACCTGGTGACGGTACGCGGCCACCGTTCCGACGGCCGCCGGCTGCGGCTGTACGTCCCCGTCCTGCCGCTGCTGCTGGTGCTGTCACCGCTGCTGCTGCTCGCCGTGCCGGCCGGGCTGATCGCGTGCCTCGCCACCCGCGTGAGCCCCGCGGTCGTGCCGGCCGCGCTGCGCGGTGCAGGGCGGCTGCTGTGGGCGCTGCCAGGCACCCGGTTCGAGATGGAACAGGGCCGAACCGCCCTGCTGATAAGCGTCAGATGAGTCGGATGAGTCGGATCAGAAGGAGCACAACGATGAACGAGCAGCGTCGCCAGGTCCTGCAGATGCTGGCCGAGGGCAAGATCACCGCGGACGAGGCCGAGCGGCTGATCAGCGCCCTCGAACGCGACCGGCCCGAGTCCCCGGCGGGACCCGCGTCCCGCCCGAAGTCCCGCCCCAAGTACCTCCGCGTACTGGTGAGTTCGGAGGACGACGGCACCGGCGACGGCCCGAGCCGGATCAACATCCAGGTCCCGCTGCAACTGCTGCGCGCCGGGGTCCGGGTCGCCAGCCTGATCCCGCCGCAGGCGCTCACCCGGGTCAATGAGGCGCTGAGCAGGTCCGGGGTGCCGATCGACCTCGCCGAGCTGAAGCCGCAGCACATCGAGGAGCTGATCGATCAGCTCGACGAGGTCATCGTGGACGTGGACGACCCCGGATCCAAGGTGTCGGTGTTCTGCGAGTGACGTGACCTACCGGGGGGCCAGCCGTGCCACGAGTTCGTCGAGGTCGGCGACGAACCAGATGTCCCGTCCGCGGTTCGCTTCCCGTACGAGATCGGGCAGCGCCGCGCTGGCCAGGAGATGGTGCGAGATGTCTCCGACCACGGCCAGCCGGAGCCGGTAGGTGGCGAACTTCTGGAGTATCGCGCCGGCCAGTCCGCTGCTGAGGTCGTAGAAGCTGTCGTCGAACCGCCCGGCCGGGACGGCGACCAGTTCCGCGCCCTCGAAGGCCGCGCCCACGAGATGGTCGAGCGCGTCCTGGAGGCTGCCGATCGGCGCGCCCTCGTCGTCGCACACGAGCACAGGTACGCCGTGGTGCTCCACGAGCAGATCAGGCACGGTCGCTCTCCCATCCTTCGCTGGGCAGCAGGTCGTTGCCCGGCCCCAGCACGTCGTCGAGCAGGTTCAGTACGGCGGCGGTGTCGGCGGCCCCGCCGAGGATCACGATCTTCAGCCGGGCCCGTTCCCTGTCGTAGACCAGCTGGATCCGCAGGGCGTCCGGGGTGTCCCGGACGGCCTGCACGCTCGCCGTGACGAGGGTGCTCAGCCGGCTCGCCGATTCCGGGCTGACGGACTCGATCTGCACGATGCTGGACACCTCGACGTGCCGTCCGCGCGGGATGCCGTCCGCCGCCGGTCCCGCACCCTCCGCACTGTCCTCGGTGCTGGTCAGCGCCTCGAAGTCCGCGCGGCTGATGCGGTACTGCTTGCCGATCCGGACGGCCTTCAGCCGCCCGTCGCGGACATAGTTCCGCACCGTCCGCACATGAAGCCCCAGCCGTTCGGCGACCTCGCCGACCGAATAGAGCTCACGGTCATCGCTCTCCATGTGTATGAATGCTACCTCAAACTACCCTGTCAGGTATCGATGAAGGAAAATAGGGAGTGATGCGGAGTGGGTGAGCGTCCTTCAGGCTTCAGAAGCTGGGCTCCAGCACCGAGTCGGCTATCTCGGCCGAAGCGAACTGCCGCAGCCAGTCGGCGAACCGGCGCCCGTACTCCGCCGTGGCCGCGTCGATGATCGCCTGCGGGTCGTCGGGCCGCGTGAGCCCGAACGTACGCCGCAGCCAGACCAGGTAGTCGGCGTGGTCGGTGCTGCGCTCGCCGTCGTCCGCCGCGTCGTCGAGCATGTACCACTCGTCGTCCACCGCGAGCAGCCGGAACAGATCCCGCAGCCCGGACGCGACCACGTCGAGGTCGCCCTCGTCGCCGAAGCGGATGACGGGCAGGGTGGCGAGATCGGCCCGGTCGTCACACCGCCACAGCGCGTAGAACGACCCGGAGCCACTGGCCTGCGCGAAGGGGACGAGCCGCGCGAGACGGCCCGGCAGCTCCGGGTCCCGTGACCCGGCCATGTCCAGCCAGTGGACGAACACGTCGTCCGGCTGCCCGTACTCGTACATCTCGAATCCGTCGGAGATGGCCGGCTGCCGGTCGTAGAACTCCCGGAGCAGGTTCAGCTCGGGGATGGGCGAGTACGCGTCACTCATGAGGGCTCCGCAGAGAGGGATCGGTCCGTACGGCGACGGTATCGCCGGGGTCTGACAGTGCCGCCGCCCTCGGGCCGCGCGCCTCAGCGGTAGCCGGTCAGCCCGTCCGCCCGTTCCTCCACGTCCCCGTCGCCGCGCCCGTCCCGCCGCCTCAGCGGAGGTTGTCGCCCCAGCCGCCCTGGATCATCGTCTGGAACGCCCACTCCCCGCCCCGCTTGATCAGGACGTCGGCGTAGCGCAGTTGCTGGGTCTCGCCGTTCGCCGTCGTCATCGTCGAGTCGGTGAACACGACGACCATCGCGGCGGTGAGGAAGACCGGCGTACGGACGGACTCGAAGGTGATCTCACCGTCGCCGCCGTCGCCCATCACATGCGTCATCGTCCCGATGAACTGCTCCCTGTCCCACTGCGCCGACGCGCCGTCGCCGGCCGAGTCGTCGCTGACGAGGTTGAGCGGAAAGACGGCGAGATCCGCCATCCGCTCGATCTCCCGCTTGGCGCTGTGGGCGTCGTACGTGGCGAACCACGCGTCTACGGAGGCGAGTTCGGCGGCGGAGGGGGTGTATCCGGTGTCGGGCAGAAGGGGCATGCTGGCTCCCGTGGTTCATTGGTCAAGCTTGACTAGCTCGCTCGGAGCGTATGCCCGATCCGGGCGGCTAGTCAAACTTGATTAATCGTGAAGCGAGAGCCCGGCGGCGATCACGCCGAGAGCGACGGCGACCAGGACGAAGTCCCCGGCCGGTCCCGCGAGCCCGGCCACCGTCACGCGGCGGTCTCCCGCCGTGCCAGGGTGAACCAGACGGCCTTGTGGCTGGGGCGCAGCCCCCCGTAGATGGTCGACCCCCACGTCTCCGCGACGCTGTCCAGCAGGAACACGCCCTGTCCGCAGCCGAGTTCGTGCACGGTGGGGATGGTGCGGGGTACGGGCAGCGACCACGGCTTGTTGTCGGTGACGTACACCGTGACCCGCTTCCGGTTGACGGCGACGGTCACGCCGATGAGGCGGGTCTGCGTGTGGCGGTGCGCGTTGGTGACCAACTCGGTGACGCAGAGGCGGGCGTCGTGCGTGAGGGCGTCGTGTCTGCTCACATGGAGGAGCGAGTCGAGGAAGTCCCGCGCGATCTTTGGGGCGGCGGCGGTGTTGGGTACGGCGAGGCGGTAGGTCTCACCGCCCTGAGGAGGTGGGGGCGGTAAGGGGGTTGGGATGGCGGTGGTCATGGCGTTGTCTCCCGGTGTGGGGTCCAGTAAGGGGAGGAGAGTACCTCAATCCATAACGCGTTGTACCGCGCTCGATATTATGGGTAACCAAGTGGATTGTGATGTGGCTGGCAGGCCAGACTGAGACCCGACAAGAGGAGAGGCCGATGGCACCGAGGAAGGCACTCACGGCTCGACAGCGCCGTTTGGGTACCGAGCTACGCAAGATCCGGGAGCACACCGGCCTTTCCATGACCCAGGCCGCCGAAGTGCTGGGCACGGACCGCACCACCATCAGCAACACCGAATCAGGCCGCTTCGGCGTGAGCCCTGAGCGGGTGCGCACTTGGGCCGGTCACTACGCGTGCCCCGACGCCGCGTACGTTGACGCGCTCGCCGCGATGGCGGCCGAGCGTTTCACCGGTTGGTGGGAGGACTACCGCGAGGACCTCGCCAGCGGTGCGCTTGATCTGGCCGAGCTGGAGCATCATGCGGTCGGCATCCGGTGCGTGCAGATCGTCTACATGCCGGGACTGCTTCAGAACGAGGACTACGCTCGCGCGGTGTTCGCTGAAGTGGTGCCACCGTTTAGTGCGGCAAGCCAGCGGCGGCGAATCTCGCACCGGCTGAAGCGGCGAGACGTCCTGGACAGGGAGAACCCGCCGACCTGCACCTTTCTGATCCATGAGGCCGCGCTGCGGATGACCTTCGGCGGCCCGGCGGTTGCGCGTGCGCAACTCGACTATCTGCTGAAGGAGTCCGAGCGCGAGAACGTGACCGTCCGGGCGATTCCGTTCGAGGCCGGCGGTTTCCCGGAGAGCGGCAGTTCGACACAGTACGTCTACGGTCCTGTTCCGCAGCTCGACACAGTCCAGACGGACACCCCGACCGGCCCCGCTTTCCTGGATGCTGAGACGCGTCTTGCGAACTATCGAGCCGTGCTGGACCGGATCGAGGAGCGTTCGCTCGATCCTGAGCGTTCACGAGACTTCATTCGCGGAATCGCACAACAATTATGAAGGCGTGAGAACCATGGAAATTCAGTGGCGTAAGTCGACGAAGTCGTCCGGCCCTGACGGCAACAACTGCCTGGAACTGGCCGAGCACGACGGGGAGATCCTGATGCGTGAGAGCGACAACCCTGGCGTGGTCATCCACACCACCCGGGCCAAGCTCCGTGCGTTCCTCGACGGTGCCAAGGAGGGTGAGTTCGACAACCTCGCCTGACGCAAGGCGCGTTCTCAACGGGCGGCTCCCATCGGCGCAGATGGGGCCGCCCGTTGGTGCGTTCTGGCGTGAGTGGATCGGCTGCGGAATGCTTGGCTCTGACAGCTCGCGGGGCTTCATCCGCGTAATCGCACGTCAACTGTGAAGGTGTGAGCACCATGGGTATTCGGTGGCGCAAGTCATCGAAGTCGGCAGATGACGAGGGCGACGCTTGCCTGGAACTGGCCGAGCACGACGGGGAGATCCTGATGCGTGAGAGCGACAACCCTGGCGTGGTCATCCACACCACCCGGGCCAAGCTCCGTGCGTTCCTCGACGGTGCCAAGGAGGGCGAGTTCGACAACCTCGCCTGACGCGCGGCCCGTTGGTGCGTTCGGCGGCGGCGCCCGAACTTCTATCATTTCGCGATGAGGATCTGGACTGAGCAGCCCGGCAGGACAGAGGTCGAAGCGGTCCTTCGCAACTACTTCGGGCTTCTCCGTGCGGGGCGGATCTCCGAGGCCGGACAACTCGTCGATCACTACCCGGTCCGGCATGTACTCAAGTCGCTGTGGACCGCCTCCGTCGCTGCGAGTACCGATGCGGAATTCGCCGCCGATGAGTGGGAGCGGAACCTGTCCTGGCTCGGTGAACTCGAACTCTCGGACTTCGGCTGGAGCTACACCGACAGCCATGTCGGCATCAAGATCGCCTACCGCGCGCGGATAGTCGATGTGGAGTTGAGCTTCTGGGTCAAGCCCACCGACGCGGGCTGGGTCCTCTCGGGACCGGCCACCTACTGGTAGGCCCGCGAAGGACCGGCACGCTCCCACAACTTCACCTGATTCAAGGCGCGTTCACGACGGGCGGTCCCACCGGTGCGGTGGACCGCCCGTTGGTGATTCCAGTATCACCCGTTAGAGGGATAACACTTGATACCCGTCCCTAGCACGCGCTAGCTTCGAGGTGTCGCTCCCCAACTCTGCGCCAGTTGAGGGGCGTTCGAAGGGCCGCCCCCTGCTCGCCGCTCGTCACGCCGGCCGCAGGCAGGGGGCCGGCTGCCGTGTCGTACTCGGGAGGGCTCCGCATGCGTCGACCTGGCCAGACCCTTACCGCCTTCTGGTGCGAGCGGGTCGTGTACGAGACGTTCGAGCCCGACAGTCCGGCCCAGGTCTCGCGGTGTTCGCGGTCCAACCCGGCCGAGGCCGTCCGGGCGATCCGGGTGGATGTGCGTGCGATCAAGGACACCCTGGCGCCCGTCGAGCGCGAGCGGGCCCTGCGGTGGACCGGGCACGGGGGGTCTCTGGGGGCCGTCGCCGCGCTGCACCGGGGGGAGCCGTGCGGGTTCTCGCTCAGCAGCGGGGGACGGTGGATCGAGTGGACCGTACGCCCGTATCTGGCCTTCGACGTGAGCGGGCTGTCGCTTCTTCCCCGCGCGTCGATACGGCACTGACGAGGCCGAAGCCCTACCAAGAACGTCCGCCCCGGCCGGTGAGAACCCTGGACAGGTCGAGTGGCCGGGGCGGATGACCAACCCGTGAGGCGTGCGCCTCGCGGTTCACCGGTCACGCCGTCGACGGTACGGCGGCGCGGCCCCGCGCGAAAGAGGAGGTCGGCGCCGTGAGCGCACAGACCGTCGATACGTACGAGACGCGACCGCCGGACGGCGACGGGTGGCGGGGCGTGCCGTTCCGTCACCCGTGGGACATGGCTGCCACCGACGACGACGGCGGCAAGCACGACGGAGGCCCCATGCCTCCCGAGGCGCCGCGTGATCCCGCTCCGAGCGGTGGCAACGGCAAGTAGCCCCGCCGGCTGATGAGTTCCCTGGGGTCCGCGCGGCGGACTCCGGGGGACTCGCCCCAACTCCGTTGGCGGGGACGAACGATGGCCGCGGTGTCACCTGCCGTTGGCTCGGGATTCAGCTCCGGGCGCGACAGTCGTAGTGATCAAGGTCGTGCGGAACACCGGGGCATGCCCGGCCATGGACGGAGGTATCGAGCGTGGTCAACAACGTGGGTTGGGCCGATCTGCTTCCCTCTGTCGCCACCGACGCGGCGCCATTCGTGAAGAGTCTCGGGAAGTTCCAGGACAGCCTCGCCACCTACGGGGTGGGCACGGGCATCGCCGGCCTCGAAGGGCTGAACCAGATCGTCTACGAGGCCAACGCCGCCCGCGCGATCTGGATGAAACCCGACCAGGAGCACGTCAAGCCGAGTCTCACGCGGCTCGCTTTCGGGGTTCTCAACGCCACGGGTTACGCGCTGTACGGCGCCGGTGCGGGTGGGGGGCTCGGCCGGTACGCCACTGGTGGCGGCCTGCTGCTCGTCACCGCCTCCAACGTGCTGAAGCAGCACTTCCTGCCCGCGGAGGAGATGTACCGCCCGCCCCGCCCCGACGCGATCCTCCCGCTGCACCGGGGCGATGTCGCCCGGTTCGCGCGGGCGCGGCCCCCGGCGGCGCCGCCGGGGGCGGACGACCGCTGGCTGCGGGCGGGTGAGCTGGAGAGCGGCACGCTACGTCCGCCGCCGGCGCCCGCCGCTGAGCCCGCGACCGTGAACTCCGTGGTGGCGGCGACCGCGGCCGTCACCGTGCCACGGCGGGGCAGGTCCCGTTCGCTGTCGGACATCGAGCTGTCGGACATCAACCCGGCCCCGCCCACCGGCCCGGCGGCGGCCCGCCGGGGAAGCACCGGCCACGCGGTACCGCTCTCCCGGCCCAACAGCGCACGGGGCCCGGCCCGTTAGCCCGTCGTTCAACCCCCTCACGGGGTGACGTAGTCGCCCCAGCCGAAGGTTGCGACGTAAGCCCGTCGAATGGCTTCTCTGCCGCGTCCACCCCTGATGCGGATGACTGCCAGCGCGAGGGTGAACCACACAACGAAGCACCCCGCGACGGCCAAGGTCCAGCGAGGACCCGAGAAACTGGCGATGACGACCAGGGCAATGATCACCACGACCAGTCCGATGTGGCCGCCGCGGATGTCCGTTCTGGATCTGCTGCCGTCTGCCATGAGACCCCGCCGAAGTCATGCCGTCGTGAGACAAGGCAGACTACGGGGAGCCGGGTAGCGGTTCTTCGCCCCCGGCAGCCCGTCCCGGTCGGCACATCCACTCGACCTACCTCACGAACCACCCGACCAGCCAGCCTCATCCGGCCCGGTAATTCGATGGCGCAGCCCCCGCCGAACGCCGACTCTGGTCACCGTGCCAGAACCCAAGCATCAGATCCGCGCCCTATACACGGCCGCCACGGTGACCGTCTACCAGGCGTACGCGCCGGAGATTGGACTGCCTGCCGTGCAGGACGGTCGCTTTCCGGCGGCCTGGAAGAGGGAACGCATGACGTGGATCAAGCCGTCGTTCCTCTGGATGATGTACCGCTGCGGATGGGCGAGCAAGGAAGACCAGGAGACGGTGCTGGCGATCGAAATCACCCGAGAGGGTTTCGAATGGGCGCTGCGAAACGCCTGCCTGGCCCACTACGAACACGGGCTGCATCCCGACCGCGCCACCTGGAAACGCCGGCTGAAGCAAGCCCCGGCTCGAGTTCAGTGGGATCCCGAACGCGGTCTCCACCTACAGCCGCTTCCTTACCGCTCTCTTCAACTCGGCCTCACGGGCGAGGCCGCTGAGCGCTACGCGGAGGAGTGGATCGTCTCGATCAACGACGTCACCGCACTCGCGCATGCGATCCATGCCCAGGTGAAGGGCGGGGCTCTGGATGCCGCCCGGCAACTGCTTCCCGCGGAGCTCCCGTATCCGTCGGGCGACACGCTTCTGACCCACCTACGTGACTGAGCCGGTGCCGACCGCCCGGGACCACAGACTGCTCGTTCTGTCTCAGTTCTCCTGGTCAACCCGCGACGATCCCATACGCGATGGCGTCAGTATTGGGGTTGCGCGAGCTGGAACCGCAGTGCCACCTCAGATCTGGTTCGTGCCGCCGTCGACGTAGATGTTCGCGCCGACGACGTAGCTGCTCTGTTCCGAGGCCAGGAACGCCACCACCGCGGCGGCCTCCTCGGGCTGACCCATGCGGCCTTTGGCCACGGTCGCGGCGACGTTCTCCTTGACGGCCCGTGCGGTCTCCTCGTCGCCGAAAGCGGCCGTGCCCCCGGGAGTCTCGATCCAGGCCGGGGAGACCACGTTGACCCGGATGCCACGGTCCTTGAGCTCGTTGGACCATGTCCGCGCGAAGGACCGGACGGCCGCCTTCGACGCCGCGTACGCGCCGAACGCCTCAACCCCGCGGTCGCCGGCCGTGGAACCGACCAGGACGACCGAGGCTCCGTCGTTGAGCAGCGGCAACGCCTTCTTCACCGTGAACAGGGTGCCTCGGACGTTGACGTCGAAGGTGTGGTCGAAGTGCTCCTCCGTGGTCTGCTCCAGCGTCGCGAACGCGCCGACCGCCGCGTTCGCGACGAGCACGTCCAGACCCGTGCCCCGCGCCCGGACCGCCTCGTACAGCCGGTCCAGGTCTTCCGGCTTCGCGATGTCGCCGACGACCGCGGTGGCCCGGTCCGCTCCGATGGTCTTGACGGCGGACGCCAGTTCGGACTCGCGCCGGCCGGTGACGAACACGTACGCGCCCTCGTCCGCCAGCCGTACGGCGGTGGCCAGACCGATACCGGTGCTGCCCCCGGTGACCACCGACGTCTTGCCTTCCAGCTGTCCCATGCGGGCGTCTCCCTCACTCTCGATGCCGATCCGTTCGTCATCGATACTGCGGGAGGCCCCGGATACTATCCATGATGCAAAGTCCGCTGTTCTTTACGTATCGTCCAGGAGGTGTCGTCGGTGCTCGGATTCCGGGATCCGGTGGCTGACGCGATCGGCCTGCTCCGGCCCCGCACGGTGATCGGGCCCAGTCTGCTGGCCGCAGGGGAGTGGGCCCTGCGCTTCGACCCGTTCCTGCATGTGCGGATCGGGGGCCTTGTGCGAGGCACCTGCTGGTTGATCCTCGATGGGCACGAGCCTGTGCTCCTGCGGGAGGGCGACACCTTCATGCTGGGCAACCCGCCGCCCTATGTGCTGGCCAGCTCGCCCGGCGCGAGCCCGCGCCCCGCAGGGCCGGTGTTGGCGGGTGCCGAGGACGGGTTTGTGCGGATCGGCCCGGAGTCCATCGGCCCGGAGTCCGGGGAGGATGATCTCTACCTCTGCGTAGGGCACATCGCGTTCGACGACAGGAACGCGGCCCTCCTGACCGATCTTCTGCCTTCGCTCGTGATCGTCCGCGTGGCCGATCCTCATGGCGGGCGGCTCGCGCAGCTGATCGATCTGCTGGCCACCGAGGTCGGGGTCGCCGCCGCCGGCGGCCCGCTGGTGCAGAACCACCTCGCGCAGATCCTGCTCGTGCACATGCTGCGTGCGCACGCGGGTCGCACTGACCGGCCCACCGGCTGGCTGGGCGCGCTGAACGCGGACGGCATCGGTGCCGCCCTGCGTGCCGTGCACGCGGACATGGCCCACTCCTGGAGCCTCAAGGAGCTGGCCGAGATCAGCCACATGTCGCGTTCCGCGTTCGCGCAGGCGTTCAAGAGCCACGTCGGGACGCCGCCGCTGGAGTACCTGATCCAGTGGCGCATGAGCCTCGCACGCGACGCCCTCGCCCGCGACACCCTGTCGATCTCCCAGCTCGCACGCGCCACGGGCTACCGGTCGGAGAGCGCGTTCAGCACCGCGTTCCGCCGTGTGGTCGGCTCATCGCCCGCACAGTTCCGGAACCAGGCCCGGCAGCAACCGGGCCCGGCCGCGGACGGAAGCTGAGGCTTCGGGACAAACCGGGTGTGGTTGAACCGACCACCACTCCTGACCGTTCTTGCTCAGAAGGCAGGCAGGCCGGCCGGTCGATCACGATGCGCCTTCGACGGCTCCGTCGACCCGTCCACGTTCCCGAAGGGGTGACAGCGCATGTCCGATGTGAGCAGCACGGCGGATCGTGACGAGGAGGAGAAGGAGCGCCCCAAGTCGCGGCGCGAACAGCTGGGTGGAGCGGTACGTGGCGCCGGGAGGTTCGCGCGGACGCTCGCCGGGGGGCTCGCGAGGTCGCGTACGACGACGTATGTCGGGCTGGCCATGATGGCCGCGGGAGCGGCGATGAGTCTCACCGGTATCGGGGCTGTCGCCGGTGGGCCGTTGTTCTTCGCGGGGATGGCCGTCGCCGGGGGATCGTTCGCCCTTCGCCGGATGGAGCAGAACGCGCGCGGGCAGGGGGCGTTGACAGGGGACATGCGGCAGTCGCCGCTGTCCACGGAGCGCAATTCCGCCGCCCCTGCGAATCAGACTCCGGCTCCGGCTGCCGGCCGGACTGCCGCCCCGGCGTCCGACGACCTTGATGTGAGCGTGCATCTGGCCCGAGCCACCGAGGCGCTCGCGAACGTCATCCAGGCGCTTGCCGCGAACCAGCAGCAGCGGCAGCAGCAGGCGGCGGTCCCTCCCGCCCGAGTTCAGGACAACCAGAACCACTGGGACCGGGAGAACTCGTCACCGCTGACCCGGACGAACGGCGACTCGGCACCGTACACGGGCACGAACATCCCGATGCCGGAGATGTGGAACTCGCGTTCGCGCCGGGGGAGCGGGTCCAGCTCAAGCAGCGGCGCCTCCCTGTACGACAGTGACTCGTACAGCCAGGCCGACTCCTCCGCGCCTTCCCCGTACCGGCCGTCGCAGGCGCGAGGCAAAGGTAAGGCGCGAGGCAACTGACCGGAATACGACGCCTCGTGAGGCCCTGTCCGTACCTGATGCGTGCACGTCATACTCGGCCCATGGTTACAGACACAGGCACAACTCCCCCCACCGGTGCTGGACTTGGCCGTCGAGGAATCCTCGCCGGCGCGCTCGCCGTCTCCGCCACCGCCCTCGTCGGCACGGCATCCGCAGCGGCGGCGACCAGGGCGACCACGGCGACCACCGCGTCCGCGAAGGCCCGGCGGGCCCTCGCCCCCTCCGACTGGCTCTCCGGGATCGGCGACTCCACCCCCGTACGGAGCCTGACCCTCCCCGGCACCCACAACTCCGGCGCGCGCAGCGGTGGTCTGTACGTCGCGTGCCAAGGGACCACCATCGCCGACCAGTTGAACACCGGCGTGCGGTTCCTGGACATACGCTGCCGGGCGTTCGAGAACGCCTTCCCGATCCACCACGCCGCGTACTACCAGAACCTCAACTTCGACGACGTCCTCACCGCCTGCCGCAACTTCCTCCAGGCGCACCCCTCCGAGACCGTGCTGATGCGCGTGAAGCAGGAGTACTCGTCGGTGAGCGACGCCGAGTTCCGGCGGATCTTCGACACGTACCTGGACGGGAAGGGCTGGCGGTCCCTCTTCCGGCTCGACAGCAATCTGCCGACGCTCGGCGAGGCGCGCGGCAAGGTCGTGCTGCTCGCGGACAGCGGCGGGATGCCGGGGGTGCGGTACGGGGACGGCGGTCTCTTCGACATCCAGGACGACTACATGGCGGAGCCGGGCGCCAAGTACCCGAAGATCGCGGCCCATTTCCGTAAGGCCGCGTCCCAGCCGGGCAAGCAGTACATCAACTTCGTCAGCACGGCGGCGCTGCTGCCGCCCCGCTGGAACTCCGACCGGCTGAACCCGCAGGTGCACACGCTGCTCGACGGGTCGGAGGGCGCGGGCTGGCGCGGCCTGGGCATCGTGCCGCTGGACTTCCCGGAGACCAGGGGCGGGCTGGTGGATTCCCTGATCCGGCACAACGGCTGACGGCACTGTTCGGGGTAGGCCGGGGTCTGTCGATACGGCCCCGGCCTCGGCGTCCGGTCCGGCCGGACAGAGCTTAGGGCCTGTCGGTTGGATCAGGCCGCGCGCTCGGATGCCGGGCGGCGGCGCAGGCGGGGGGCGGCCGGGTCGACGGCGGGCGGGACGTACGCGGTGTCCAGCGTGCCGACGTCGGTGCCCGGGGCCACGACGGCGTCGATCCGGTCGAGGATGTCGTCGCTCAGCGTGGTCCCGGCGCCCGCGAGGAGGTCGTCCAGGTGGGCCATGGTGCGCGGCCCGATGATCGCCGAGGTGACACCGGGGTGGGTGATCGCGAAAGCCGTCGCCAGGTGCGTCAGCGGCATCCCGGCCTCCTCGGCGAGGGGGATGAGCTGTTCGACGGCGTCGAGCCGGCGCTCGTCGCTCAGGTGCTTGAAACCGAAGCCCGCCCTGTGGGTGGTGACCTCCTGGCCCTTGCGGTAGCGGCCGGTGAGCAGGCCGCCCGCGAGGGGGCTCCAGACCAGGGCGCCCATCCCGTAACGCTCGCAGACCGGCAGGATCTCGCGCTCGATGCCGCGGTTGAGGATCGAGTACGTCGGCTGCTCGGTGCGGAACCGGGCCAGTCCGCGCCGCTCGGCGACCCACTGCGCCTCGACGATGTCGGAGGCGGGGAAGGAGGACGTACCGACGGCCCGGACCTTGCCCGCGCGCATCAGGTCGGTGAGGGCGGAGAGGGTTTCCTCCACATCGGTGTCCGGCGCGGGCCGGTGGATCTGGAACAGGTCGACGTGGTCGGTGCCCAGCCGGCGCAGCGAGTCGTCCAGCGCGCGGGTCAGCCAACGGCGGGAGGTGCCTTGCTGGTTGGGGTCGTCGCCCATCGGCAGGCGCGCCTTGGTGGCGAGTACGACGCTGTCCCGGCGCCCGCCCTTGAGCGCCTTGCCGACGATCTCCTCGGACTCGCCGCGTGAGTAGGCGTCGGCGGTGTCGATGAAGTTGATGCCCGCGTCCAGGGCCTTGTGGATGATGCGGACGGAGTCGTCGTGGTCGGGGTTGCCGATGGCACCGAACATCATCGCGCCCAGGCAGTAGGGGCTGACCTTGATGCCGGTCCGGCCGAGTGTGCGGTAGTGCATGGTGCTCCTCCGTGGCGCGATACGCTGGCGTAAGCGGAACGGTGTTCCGCTGTCGTGTCCGACGATACGGAACGATGTTCCGTTTAGCAAGGAGGGGTCGCCGCCGTGACCGACGTCCCGACGAACGGGGGACAGCCCCGGCAGCCCCGGCAGCCCCGGCAGCCCAGGCATGCTGTACGCGCCGACGCGCAGCGCAGCGTCGACGCCCTGCTCACCGCCGCCGCCGAGGTGTTCGCCGCGTCCGGCGTGGACGCCCCCGTACGGCAGATCACCGCCAGGGCGGGCGTGGGCGCGGGCACCCTGTACCGGCACTTCCCGCAGCGCTCCGACCTCATCGCGGCGGTCTTCCGCCACGAGGTCGACGCCTGCGCCGACGCGGCGCCCGCGCTCGCGGCGCGGTACGACCCGGCCGACGCCCTGGCCCGCTGGCTCCGGCGCTTCGCGGGCTTCATCGCCACCAAGCGCGGTCTGAGCGCCGCCCTGCACTCGGGGGACCCGGCGTACGGCAGCCTGCCCTCGTACTTCCAGGACCGCTTCATACCGGTGCTCGGCGGACTCCTCGACGCGGCGGCGGCGGCCGGACAGATCCGGGGTGACGCCGACCCGATGGACCTGCTGCGCGCGGTCGCCAACTTGGCGCTGCCGGTCGGCGACGAGAACGACGAGCACGCGCAGCGAATGGTGGCGCTGCTGATGGACGGGCTGCGGTACGGCGCGGGCGCCGAGTAGCCCCCGCAATTCCCTTGAGCGGCAAGGGGGTTAACCCCCGGATCCTCAGGGGGCGGACCGGATCGAAGGCGGGCGTCCATCTCAATACCCTCGGTATCGAGTGAGACGCACCGCCGACGTGAAGGAGAAGACGATGCCGTCCATACCCGACCGGGTGCCCGATCCCGGTCCCGATCCCCTCGCCGTACGGCGCGTTCCGCGAAGTGAGGTACGGCGGCGGCTGCTCGCCGCCGCCGCGCGGGCCTTCGCCGGCCGTGGCTACGACGACAGCCGGCTGGAGGACATCGCCCGGGACGCGGGATTCACCAAGGGCGCCGTCTACTCCAACTTCGGCAGCAAGGACGGCCTGTTCGGCGCCGTGCTGGCGCAGGGGGCCGACGCCGAGAACGACAACCTGATGGCCGCGATCCGGCACGAGGACCAGGCGCCGAAGGGGAACGCGGACGCGGTGACCGCCTTCGCCGCGCGTGCCGTCGCGAACCGGATCGTCGACGACGTCGAACACGGGCGCCTGGGGCTGGAGTTCGCCGCCCGGTCCGCCCGTGACGAGGGGACCAGGGCGGTCCTCACCCCCATCCGGCGCGCTCAACGCGACGCGGCGGCCCGCGCGTTCGCGGAGGTCGCCGAACGCACCGGCGCCCGGCCGGCCGTCAGCCCCGAACTCGCCGCGCTGATCGTGCACTGCCTGACCAACGGCCTCTCGAACGAGCACATAGCCGACCCCGACGAGGTCGGCGCCACAGAGGTGGAGAGCGCGCTGGCCACCGTGCTGGGCGCGCTGATGAGCCCGCCGTCCGCCGACGCGGAGGGTGACGCCTGATGGCCACGTTGCTTCACGCGCTCGGCCGCGCGGCCTTCCGGCGCCGTGGCCGCTTCCTCGCCTGCTGGCTGTTACTGATCGCCCTGCTGGGCGGCGGCTTCGCCGCGTACGGTTCGCACCTCGACAGCGAGGCGACCATCCCCGGTTCGCAGGCGCAGCAGGGCATCGACGTCCTGGAGAAGTCGCTGCCCTCCGCCACCGGCGTCACGGCGCAGCTCGTCTTCGCCGCGCCGCCGGGCACCACGCTCGACGACCCGGCGTACCGCGCCGTCATCGCGAAGACGGTGCGGGCGGCCGGGGAGGCGCCGCAGGTCGAGAGCGCGACCGACCCCTTCCGTACGGAGACGGTCTCGGCCGACCGCCGTACCGCGCTCGCGCAGGTGCTCTACCCCATCAAACGGGACGCGTTGAAGGACTCCAGCGTCACCGCCCTGGAGTCGATCGCCGACCAGGCGCGGTCGGACGGGCTGCGCACCGAGGTCGGCGGCACGATCTACAGCACCGGCGGGCTCGCCGTCGGCATCGGGGAGGCGATCGGACTCGGGGTCGCGGTCCTCGTCCTCCTCGTCACGTTCGGATCACTGACGGCGGCCGGACTGCCGCTGCTCACCGCGTTGTTCGGCCTGGTCATCGGGTTGATCGGGCTGCTGCTGATCTCGAACGTCACCACTGTCTCGTCCACCGCGCCGAGCCTCGCCCTGATGGTCGGTCTGGCGGTCGGTATCGACTACGCGCTGTTGATCGTGGACCGGCACCGTACCCAACTGGCCGCCGGGATGGACCCGGAGGAGTCCGCGGCACGGGCCACCGGTACGGCGGGCGGCGCGGTGGTCTTCGCCGGACTGACCGTGATCATCGCGCTGTCCGGGCTGACCGTCGTGGGCATCCCGTTCCTGAGCGTGATGGGGCTGGCGGCGGCCGGCACCGTACTGATGGCGGTCGCCGTGGCGATCACGCTCCTGCCGGCGCTGCTCGGCTTCGCGGGGGCGCGGCTGCGGCCGAAGGCGGGGTCACGGGCGGAGAGGCGCGCGCGGTACGAGCCGTCCCCGTCGGGGCGCGCGCCCGCCGGGGAACGGTGGGCCAGGCTCGTCACGCGGCGCCCGCTCGCCACGATCCTCCTCGTCGTCATCGGCCTCGGCGTGCTCGCCGCACCGGCCACCCAACTCGCCCTGGCGATGCCCGACAACGGCACCTCCGCACCGGAAACCACCCAGCGCAAGGCGTACGACCTGATCTCCGACGCCTTCGGCCCCGGCGTCAACGGGCGGCTGCTCGTCCTCGTACAGAGCCGCACCGGCGACCCGGAAGCCGCGGCCGACGAGGTCACGGCGGGGCTCGAAGGACTCCCGCTGCCCGACGTGGTGTCCGTCAGCGAGCCGCAGATCGGTACGGACGGCCGTACGGCGATCCTCACGGTCGTACCGAAGGCGGGGCCGCGCGCGGAGGCGACGGAGCGGCTCGTACGCGAGATCCGCACGCGTACGCCCGCGATGGGGCGGGCGGCCGACGCGGAGATCCTGGTCACCGGCTCCACGGCGGCGGCGATCGACGTGTCCGACCGGCTGCGGGCGTCGCTGCTGCCCTTCGTGGGAACGGTGGTCGGACTCGCGCTGATCCTGCTCCTGCTGGTCTTCCGCTCGCTGGTCGTCCCGGTGAAGGCGGCGTTCGGCTTCCTGCTCTCCGCCGGGGCCGCCTTCGGCGCGGTCGTCGCGGTCTTCCAATGGGGCTGGCTGGCCGCGGTGTTCGGGGTCCGGGCCTCCGGGCCGGTGTTCAGCTTCATGCCGATCGTGCTGATCGCGGTGCTGTTCGGGCTGGCGATGGACTACGAGGTGTTCCTCGTGGCGCGGATACGGGAGGACCACGTCCTCCGGCCCGGCCGCCCGGCCGTCGAGTCCGTCGTCGCCGGGTCGCGGCACGCGTCACGGGTGGTCACGGCGGCGGCGCTGATCATGTTCGCGGTCTTCGCGAGCTTCGTGACGGCGGAGGACCTCACGCTCAAACCGATCGCGTTCGGCCTGGCGGTGGGAATCGTGGTGGACGCGTTCCTGATCCGCCTCACCCTGGTCCCGGCCACCCTGGCCCTGACGGGCACGACGGCATGGCGGCTGCCCCGATGGCTGGACCGGCTGCTGCCGCAACTGGACATCGAAGGGGCGAAGTTGGGGGCGCCGGACGTGGGTGGGAGCGGCGCGGGAAGACCTGTCCATGCTGAGAAGGCGCGAGATGCTCCTCAAAGAGGCTGGTAGCGCTACCTTCTCGCTTCTGGTGAGCCGAATGGCGAGGAGAGGGGCCGGCCTCGCCGGTCAGGCCCTCGTGGCGCCCGCCGGTCCGCTCGGTGGTGGAGTCGCGGCGCCCGGGATGCGGATCGCCGCCACCGTGCCGCCGCCCGCCGCCCGGCGGAGCGCCACCTCGCCGCCCGTCTGCTGGATCGTGCGCGCGACGATCGACAGGCCGAGGCCCGAGCCCGGCAGCGCGCGGGCGGACGGGGAGCGCCAGAAACGCTCGAAGACGTACGGGAGTTCGTCCGCCGGGATGCCGGGGCCGTGGTCGCGTACCGTCAGCTCGCCCTGGGCGCTCAGCGCGACCTCGACGGCCGCGCCCGGCGGGCTGAACTTCACCGCGTTGTCCAGGACGTTGACCAACGCCCTTTCCAGCGCGGCCGGTTCGGCCCGTACGTACCAGGGGTGCAGCGCGACCTCTATCGTCAGGTCCGGGCCGCGCAGGCGGGCGCGTTCCAGGGCGCTCTCCACGATCGTGTGCAGCGCCACGACCTGGAGCGGGCCCGGGTCGGGGGCGTCCGGGCGGGAGAGTTCCTGGAGGTCGCCGATCAGTGCGGCCAGCTCCGTCATCTGCGCCTTCACCGACGCCATCAGCGCCGCACGGTCCTCCGGGGGGATCGCGCGGCCCGTCTCGTCGCTGCGGGCGAGCAGTTCGACGTTCGTACGCAGGGAGGTCAGCGGCGTACGCAGCTCATGGCCCGCGTCGGCGATGAGCTGCGCCTGGCGGTCGCGTGAGGAGGCGAGCGCGGCGGTCATCGAGTTGAAGGAGCGGGAGAGACGGGCGATCTCGTCCTCGCCCTCGGCCGGGATGCGCAGGCTGAGATCCTCGGTGCGCGCGACGTGCTCGACCGCGCGGGTCAGCCCGTCGACCGGCCGCAGACCGGTCCTCGCGATCCAGAGCCCGGCGGCGCCCGCGCCGATGACACCGGCGCCGGCGACGGCGGTGAGCAGCAGGGCGAGCCGGTTCAGGGAGGCGTCGATCTCTGCGAGAGGGCGGGAGATGGAGACGGCGATCCGCGCGGGTCCGATGCGGGCCGGTGTGGTGCGGACCCGCACCGGGGCGCCGTCCTCGGTGGTGGAGTTGTGCAGGGAGCTGTCCTTCGTCCCGAGCGCGACGTCGAGGTCGGCCGACTGGATCTTCACCGGTTGCGAGGAGGATTCCACGCACCGGTTGCCGTCGGAGTCGACGATCTGGATGTACGCGAACGGCGAGTTGGCGGTCTTCGAGGAAGCCCCGCTCGGCGAGCACCTGTTCACCAGGTCCTGTACGAGGCCGGGGGGCGCGGAGGTGTTGCGGAGCGAGTTGTCCAGCTCCGCCTCCAGCTGGGCGCGGGTCAGCAGCCAGCACGCGACGGCCGCCGCCGCGACGGCGACGGCGACGGCGGTGGCGACGAGCATCGCGAGGCGGGAGCGGAGCGGCAGTGTACGGAGGCGCCGGGCGAGCGAGGTCACTCGGCGCCGCCGTGACCGCCGTGACCGCCGTGCCCACCTGGTCCGCCGCCCGTCGTCGGGCCGCCCTCGGCGCGCAGCGCGTACCCCACCCCGCGCACCGTGTGGACGAGGCGCGGCTCGCCGCCGCTCTCCGTCTTGCGCCGCAGATACATCACGTACACGTCCAGTGAGTTGGAGCTGGGCTCGAAGTCGAAGCCCCAGACGGCCTTCAGGATCTGCTCCCGCGTGAGCACTTGACGCGGGTGGGCCAGAAACATCTCAAGGAGGGTGAATTCGGTACGGGTCAGCTCCACCCGGCGCGTGCCCCGCGTGACCTCGCGCGTCGCCAGGTCCATCCGCAGATCGGCGAACGCGAGGATGTCGTCCTGCGGCAGCTCGCCGCCCGCCGAGCCCGCGTACGAGCTGCGCCGCAGCAGCGCGCGGATCCGGGCGAACAGCTCGTCCAGCTCGAAGGGCTTGACCAGATAGTCGTCGGCGCCCGCGTCGAGCCCGGTGACCCGGTCGCCGACCGTGTCGCGCGCCGTGAGCATCAGGATCGGCACGGTGGACCCGGTGGCGCGCAGCCGGCGGGCCGCCGTCAGCCCGTCCATGCGCGGCATCTGGATGTCGAGCACGATCAGGTCGGGCTGGTAGGCGGCGGCCTTGGTGAGCGCGTCGACACCGTCGACGGCGACCTCGGTCCCGTACCCGTCGAAGGCGAGGCTGCGCTGGAGCGCCTCACGGACGGCGGGCTCGTCGTCGACGATCAGGACGCGTTGCGGATCTCCTTCGGCGGGGCTCATGTCGTCGCTCTTTCTCCGAACGCGGTCAGGGTGGGTCTCCGGCACTTCAGCCTCGCACGTCAGAGCGGTCCTAGTCGCTGTTACCGGCCCGCAGTGCGCTCAGGTCGGCCTTGACGGTGTTGACCGGGATGGAGAAGCCGAGGCCGACGCTCCCGGCCGACGAGCTGTCGCCGCTCGAACCGCTCGCCGAGAACATGGCCGAGTTGATGCCGATGATCTCGCCGTTCATGTTGATCAGCGCGCCGCCGGAGTTGCCCGGGTTGAGCGAGGCGTCGGTCTGGATCGCCTTGTACGTGGTCTTGGAGTCGCCCGTGTCGCCGTTGAACTGCTGGCCCCCGAACTCGAACGGCCACCGTCCGTCGCCCTGCTGCTGTTGCTGCTGGCCCTGCTCCTTCGACACGGTGACGTCCCGGTCGAGCGCGGAGACGATCCCGCTGGTCACGGTGCCGGTCAGCCCCTCGGGCGAGCCGATGGCCACGACCTCGTCGCCGACCTTCACGTTGTCGGAGTTGCCGAGGACGGCGGTCTTGAGGCCGCTCGCACCCTGGAGCTTGATCAGCGCGAGGTCCTTGTCGGGGCTGGTGCCCACGACGTCGGCGGTGTACGTCTTGCCGGTGCTGAGCTGCACCTTCACCGTCTGCGCGCCCGCGATGACGTGGTTGTTGGTGATGATCTCGCCGTCGCTGGTGATGACCACACCGGACCCGGTGGACTGCCCGGAGTTGGACGCGGCCTGAATCTCCACGATGGCGGGCGACACGGCTGCCGCCACACCCGCGACGGTGCCCTTGCTGCTCTGCGAGACGGTCGTCCCGGTCGCGACGGTGCCGGCGGCGGAGCTGGAGCCGTTGTCGGTCAGCGTCGCGGTCAGCGCGGCGGTCCCACCCCCGACGACGGCCGCGACGAACGCGGCGGCGGCGAGCAACGCGACGGGCCGCCTGGCCCGCCGAGCGTGCGCCCCACTGTGCGCGGGCGCGGCGGGCCCCCACCCCCAGGCGGCATGCCCCGCCTGAGCGTGCTGCCCACCGCCGTGCGCGGCCGGGTCGTACGGAGGCGGCGGCGGGTACGCCTGGCCGCTGCCGGAGTCCTGCTGATTCGCGTCTTCGTCGCCGCTGCGGCGGTAGTTGTCGGTCATGTCTTCGACAATCCGCCCGGCAGATGAGAGCCGTCTGAGTGCCCGCTGAGAACCACGGCAAAATCCCGTATGCCCCATATAAAGACCACGGGGATGATCTACCGGGACGGGGTGTCCGTCGCGTCTCGCCGGTATGCGATGAACCGCTCCGCGAGGCGGGGCCCGGCCCGGCCGACGTCGAGCGTGCAGCACCCCCAGGGACAACTCCCGCCGCGTCCGGCCGACCGGCTCCACCGCCGGGCCCACAGGGTGCGAAGGCGCGGGTCAGATGTCACAACGCCCGCCGCCGTGCTCGACGCCATCGGTGGTGGGCCGCCACAGTGCCCACACGAGCTTGCCCACGCCGACCCGGTCCGCGACACCCCACTCGTCGGCCAGTGCGTCCACCAGAAGAAGCCCGCGCCCGTCGCACGCGTCCGGCTCCGCCGCCCGCAGGCGCGGTCGAAGGGCCGACGTGTCGTGCACCTCGATCCGCAGACCACTGGGCTTCGGGGGAACCATCGGCAGAAAGCGTGTCTCGATCTCCCGCCCCGAGGGCACGCGGGCATGGCGCACCGCGTTGGTGACCAACTCCGAAAGAACGAGAACTGCCGAGTCCTCCAGCGCCGACAGACCCCATCCGGCGAGCGACTTGCGCAACTCCAGGCGCGCCAGCCCCACAGAACTGGGATGCCGCCGCCACCGCAGCACCACCGTGCCGTCGCCGACGCACCCCATCAGCCGACCTCCGCGCCGCAGACCGCGCGCTGCCCGGTGCCGACCCCGTACGAGGCGAGCAAGGAGCCACCCATTTTCCACTCCCCTTCAAAGCGATGGCCGTGCGCCGGGGCGCGAGGCACCTCCGCCTGGTTGTGCGATGTACGATCAGGAGAACCGTACTGCTATTCACGAAAAGCGGCAAGCTTGGGTCGTCGAGGGAGGCGAACCCGAGTCGCTTACTGTGTAAAGCGGCAAGGTCAAGATCCCGTCATCTGCACAGGAGGACGTCATGAGCGCCGGGGTGTGGGTCAGCAGCTCGATGCCGTATCTGACACCACGGCGCGAGGGCCAACCCGACCCGTGGGGAGCCGAGTTGGCGGCCCGAGGGCGGCGGGGTGGGCAGCGGATCGTCAGTGCGGGCGAGGTGGGGGCGCCGGACGAGGTGGCAGGGCTGCTGGGGATCGCCACGGGCGAGGCCGTCGTCGTGCGGCGGCGGGTGATGGTCCTGGAGGACGTGCCCTGCGAGCTGACGGACACCTATTACCCCGTGTCCATCGCGCGCGGCACTCGCCTCGCCGGGACGGCGAAGATCCCCGGTGGCGCCGTCACGCTCCTTGCCGAACTGGGGCACACCGGCGTACGCGTCCAGGAAGACGTGACGGCCCGGATGCCCGACGAGGAGGAGCGCGAAACGCTCCGCACCGAGCCGGGCGAGCCGGTGCTCCGGCTGGTCCGGGTCACCTTCGATGCCGCCGAACGGCCCATCCAGGCCGACGTGATGACCATGCCCGCGCACCGGCAGCGGCTGCGCTACGAGATCGAGACCGGGACTGGGATCGGATGACGACCGTGCCGCGCAGCGACGAGAACGCGTACGACCGGCGCTCGCTCCACGAGCGGATCGCCGCCGATCTACGCGACGAGATCATGACCGGGGATCTCGCTCCCGGCGCCAGCCTGCCCTCCACCGTGCGACTCAAGGAGCGGTTCGGCGCCTCGAACGCCACGGTGCAGAAAGCGCTCCAACTCCTCAAGAGCGAGCGGCTGGTCGTCGGCCGCGCGGGCGCCTCCGTGACCGTACGGGAGCACCGGCAGCTGACCGTACGCCCCGCCTTGTCCATGGCCTCCGCCGCCGACGGCGACCCGTATCCCTGGCTCGCCGAGACCGCGAAGCGTGGCGGTGAGGCTCGGAGCACACTCCTCGACGTCACGGAGGTGACGCCGCCGGCGGACGTCGCGGCGGCCCTGCGCCTGCCCGCCGACGGAACGGCGGTTCTCCGGCGCCAGGTACTCACGCTCGACGGCGACCCGGTGGAGCTGGTCCACGCCTACTACCCGCCCCACATCGCCCGCGGCACCCCGCTGGCCGAACACCGCCGGATCAAGGGCGGAACTCCCACCCTGCTGACCACACTTGGCCACCCGCCCCGGCTCAGCGTCGACCATGTCTCCGCGCGCATACCGACGCAGGAGCAGTACGAAGCACTTCAACTGCCCGGAGCCCTGCCCGTGTTGCGCACACTGCGCGTGGTGTACGGCGCCGACGAGCGGCCCGTCGAGGTGACCGTGATGGCCAAGGCGGGCCATCTCTACGAGGTGCGGTACGAGTTCACACCGCAGTGACCCCGGCCGGCGGAAGGCGCCGGTTACCTCGCCTCGGCGAGGCGGAGGGCGTCGGGGCCGGCCGGGAAGCGGAGTTGGCCCGTCGTGTCGTGGACCGCGCGCCAGATCGTTTCGGCGACGTCGCTCTCCTCGGTGAACACGTCCTGGCCGGTGAACTCGGCCATGGTCCGTTCCACGAACGGCGCGTACGGCGGCGGGACCAGTTCGGTCAGTGCACCTCCGCCCGTCGCCTTGGCCGCGAAGTTCGTCGTCAGGCAGGCGCCCGGCTCGACCGTCTTCGCCCGGACGCCGAAGGGCGCCAGTTCGAGGGCGAGGGATGAGGTGAACCCCTCGACGGCCATCTTGCTCGCCTTGTAGACCGCCGAGAGCGGCATGTGGCCCAGCACCACGCTGGAGGTCACGTTGACCACCACGCCGGATCCGCGCTCGCGGAACTGCGGGAGCACCGCCTGCGTCGTCGCCATGACGCCGAACGTGTTGGTGTCGAACACCTCCCGCACCCGGCTCATCGGGGTCCCCTCGAACACGCTGATCGAAGGGACCCCCGCGTTGTTGACCAGGGCGTCGACAGGTCCCGCGGCTTTGATCGCGGCGGTGATGCTCTCGGGATCGGTGACGTCCAGTTCGACGATGCGCAGCCGGTCCGACTCCGGCAGGACGTCCGGCCGCCGCTTGCGCATCGTCGCGATGACGTTCCATCCCCGCTCGTGGAAGTGGAGAGCGGTCGCCCGGCCGTATCCGGACGAGGTGCCGGTGATCAGGACTGTCTTCATGGTGTGCCCCTCTGGGATCTGTACTCGGCAGATACATTCCTGCTTCTCAGGAGAAGCTGGTGATCCCATTGGAACGCTCTGGGCTGCGGTGATGGTAGAGCTATCCTCGCCGCTTCTAGCACGATCCTCTCGCTATGGGTGCTCAGGTCATGGCGCCCGCAGGGGTGCGTACCGCGCCGCGCAGGCGGGCCGCGTCCTGGCTCGGGGGTGAGCCGAACTGGCGGCGGTACTCACGGCTGAACTGCGACGGGTTGTCGTAGCCCACCCGGAGGCCGACTCCTGTCACGTCACCGGGGTGGGTGGCGAGCAGCAGCCGGGCCTCCTGGAGCCGGATCTGCTTCTGGAACTGGATGGGACTCATCGCGGTCACCGCCTGGAAGTTGCGGTAGAACGCGGAGGCGCTCATACCGGACCGGCGTGCCACGTCCTCGACCCGGAAGGGCTCGGCGTAGTGCTCGCGGATCCAGCGCACAGCGCGGGAGACATGGCTGAGACCGCTGTCGGCGAGGCCGAGCTGGCGCACCGCCGCGCCCTGCTCGCCGGTGATCAGGCGCCACAGGATCTCGCGTTTGACCAACGGGGCCAGCACCGCCCGGTCGCGGGGTTCGTCGAGCAGGCGCAGCAGCCGGACCACCGCGTCGAGCAGCGCGGGCGGGGCGTCGCCGACGGCGATGCCCGACGGTGTGCCCGCGCCGGTTCGCGGGGTGTCACCGGGCCCCGCCTGCAACAGGAGTTCGGCGACGGCGGACGGTTCCAGCAGGAGCCCGAAGCCGAGGGCCGGCTGGTCGGGTTCGACCCGGAGGAACTGTCCGGTCACGGGGAGGTCGACGGAGGCGACCAGGAACTGCCCCGGACCGTACTCGTACACCCGGTCGCCCAGCGCGAGCCGTTTGGCGCCCTGGGCGATGACGGCGAGCACCGTGCCGGACATGGAGGGCGCCGGCGGATCCGCCCGGTCGACCTTCGAGATGAGGACGCCGTCGACGGCGGTGGTCCAGTCGGGGCGGGCGTGCCGGGTCAGCAGGGTGCGGAACTCTTCGAGGGACATGTCTCCATTGCAGCACCTTTTCCCGCTGTGATCCTCAAGGTCGCGAGGATTGTGCAAGTGAAAGAGAGGATGCTTCTAACGTCATCGCAGGTCAGGTCGGTTCAATGGAATCAGTTCACTCCACCACCGAGGAGAGGTTCCCATGATCGCCACTTACGGATTCAACGCCACCCTGACCGCCCGCACCGGGATGGGCGACCGCCTGGTCGAGCTGCTGCTGACCGGTCTGGACGAGGGGAGTCCGGGCGCGAGCGAACACTGCCTCGTCTACCTCGTCTCGCGTTCCGCCTCCGATCCCGATGTCGTCCACGTCACCGAGGGCTGGAGCAGCGAGGAGGACCACCACCGGGTCTTCGCCGGTGAGGCCGCCCAGCTCATCGTGGCGCAGATCGACGGACTGCTGGCCGAGGAGTCCGAATACACCGACTACGTCCCCGTCCGCGGCAAGGCGGCCTTCTGACGGTCCCACGTTCCGCTCCGTCCGAAGCTCTCGCACCGTCCCATGGAAGGCCAACAGCCATGACCACAGCCCGCCCCGCCCTGGACCCCGAACTCCGCGACCTGCTCGCCGAGATGCCGCTGATGTCCGGGCTCGACCCGGAGATACTCGCGCAACTGCGCCAGTACTCCTCGCCCCCCGTCGACTCCCTCCTCGCCGACCGGAACGCGGACCTGCGCGAAGTGACCGTGCGGGCCGAGGACGGCACGCCGATCCGTCTGTCGGTCTTCACCCCCACCCACCGCGACGGCACCGCCCCGGCCCCCTGCGTCTACTGGATGCACGGCGGTGGAATGGTCATGGGCGACCGGTTCTCGCAGATCGACATCCCGCTGGAGTGGCTGGACGAGTTCGGCGCGGTCGTGGTCTCCGTGGACTACCGGCTCGCCCCGGAGGCCACCGGCACCACCCTCGTCGACGACTGCTACCAGGGATTGCTCTGGATCGCCCAACACGCCGCGGAACTGGGCGTCGATCCTGCCCGGATCGTCGTCGCGGGCGCCAGCGCGGGCGGCGGACTGGCCGCCGGTGTCTCCTTGCTGGCCCGCGACCTGGATACCCCCGCGATCGCCGGGCAGCTGCTGATCTGCCCGATGCTCGACCACCGCAACACCACCGTCTCCAGCCGCCAGTTCTCCGGTGAACCCGGAGTCTGGACCCGCGAGATGAACGAGTTCGGATGGCGCTCCGTCCTCGGCGGCCTCACCGACGGCGAGGTGCCCGCGTACGTCTCACCCGCACTGGCCGAGGATCTTTCGGGCCTGCCGACCACCTACATCGACACCGGTTCCGCCGAAGTGTTCCGCGACGAGGACACCGAGTACGCCTCCCGTATCTGGGCAGCCGGCGGCCAGGCCGAACTCCATGTCTGGGCAGGGGGATTCCACGGGTTCGACGCCCTGTACCCGCGGGCGCGGATCTCGGCGACGGCCCGCCGGACCCGCACCCAGTGGCTCGCCCGGCTCCTGCGCCCCGCCTGACGCCGCCGCTCAGCCGCAGCCGCACGAGCGGCGGACGATCAGGGCCGAGGGGAACTGCTTCACCCGTTCCCTGCGGGAACCCGCCACTCGCAGGCCGTCGTCCAGTACCAGGTCCACCGCCGCCCGGGCCATCGCCGGGCGGTCGGAGGACACCGTTGTCAGGGGTGGGTCCGTGAGGGCCGCCTCCTTGACGTCGTCGAAGCCGGCCACCGCCAGTTCGCCCGGGACGTCGATCCGCAGTTCGCGGGCGGCGCGCAGCACGCCGATCGCCTGGTCGTCGGTGGAGCAGAAGATCGCCGGGGGCCTGTCCGGGCCCGCCAGCAGCTTCAGGGCCACGTTGTACGCGTCGTAGCGGTTGTAGAGCGCCTTGAAGAGGCGGCCCTCCGTCGACAGGCCGGCCTCCCGCATCGCGCGGCGCCAGCCCTCGACGTGGTCGGTCACCGGGTCGCCGATGACCGGGGTCGACTCGACGCCGCCCAGGCACGCCACGTACGGATAGCCGTGCTCCAGCAGATGCCGGGTGGCGAGCTGCGCGCCGCCGATGTCGTCGGTGACGACCGCCACGTCGTCGATGCCCTCGGGGCGTTCGTGGAGCAGTACGACGCGCGCGTCCCATGCCTCTATCTCGGCGGCGGCGCGTTCGCTCGGACCCTGGCTGACCAGGATCAGGCCGGACACCCGCATACCGAGGAAGGCCCGCAGGTAGTGGACCTCGCGCTCGTTGCGGTAGTCGGAGTTGCCGACGAGCACCATCTTTCCGCGCTCGGCGGCGGCCTGTTCGACCGCGTGCGCCATCTCCGCGAAGAACGGCTGCCGCGCGTCGGGCACGACGACCCCTATGAGGTCGGTGCGCCGCGACGCCATCGCCTGCGCGACCCGGTCGGGCCGGTAGCCCAGCTCCTTGATCGCGGCGAGTACACGCTCGCGCGTGGCCGGGGCGACCGGCCTCGGTCCGTTGTTGATGACATAGCTGACGACCGCGGTCGAAGTCCCCGCCAGTCGCGCCACGTCGTCCCGCGTCACCTTGGCCACGCGCGGCAGTCTACGCGTGGTGACCTACCTCCCGGCAGGCCGTACGGCGCCTTCCCGTACCTCGGACCTGTCGGCCGTGTGCGTGGTGTCGTCGGCGGCGTCCTCCGCGGGCTCCGCGGCCCTCGTCTTCGCGGCCGCCTCGGCGATGGCTTTCGCCTTCGCCTCCTCCGCCGCGCGCTCGACCTTCTCGGGCGTGACGAAGCGGTAACCGACGTTGCGTACCGTCCCGATCAGCGACTCGTGCTCGGGGCCGAGCTTCGCGCGCAGCCGCCGTACGTGCACGTCAACCGTCCGCGTACCGCCGAAGTAGTCGTAGCCCCAGACCTCTTGGAGCAGCTGCGCCCGGGTGAAGACGCGGCCGGGGTGCTGGGCCAGATACTTGATCAGCTCGAACTCCTTGAAGGTCAGGTCCAGGACCCGGCCCTTCAGCTTCGCGCTGTACGTCGCCTCGTCCACCGAGAGATCACCGTTGCGGATCTCCATCGGGGAGTCGTCGGTGGAGATCTGCTGACGACCGGTGGCCAGCCGCAGCCGCGCCTCGACCTCGGCCGGGCCCGCGCTGTCGAGCAGGACGTCGTCGATGCCCCAGTCGGCGGTGACGGCGGCGAGGCCGCCCTCGGTCACCACGAGGACCAGCGGGCAGCCGGGTCCCGTGGACCGCAGGAGCTGGCACAGCGACCGCGCCTGGGGCAGGTCGCGCCGGCCGTCGATCAGTATGACGTCGGCGCCCGGAGTGTCGACGAGGGCCGGACCCTCGGCCGGCGCCACCCGCACGTGGTGCAGAAGGAGTCCGAGAGCGGGCAGCACCTCCGTCGACGGCTGGAGGGCGTTGGTGAGCAGCAGCAGAGAACTCATCGCCGCCCACCTGCCCGGGTCGGACAATCTTCACGTACTACACGTGTCTGCGTCATTGGCTCGCCCATTACGTCGCCCATTACGTCGGTTCCTCCTCGGTCCCTGCAAGGGGGCACCTCCCACACCCGGTAGGGATGTGGGGGCGTATGTGGCACCGCTCTCCGTCCGCGCCCTGGGGGGCGGAAAGCGCAAAAGGACCCGGGGGCTACATTGCCCGGATCCTCTTCCGCAGCAGAATAACCCACATGTGCTGAGTGTCAGAGGGCGCGGACACTGGGTCATCCGCCTGCGGGTGCCGCGGCGAAGGGCGCCGATGCCGTGGCGGGGCTGGGGATCGGCCATCATGGAGGGCCGACGGAACACGGCGGAAATCAACGGGAATATTGCCGAGAAATTAGCGGAAGGAGTCGCGATGGCAGCGGGAACCATCCGCTTCTGGGCTGCCGCCAAGGCGGCGGCGGGTCTCGCCGAGGAGCCCTACGCGGCGGACACTCTGGCCCAGGCGCTCGATGTCGTGCGCCAGAAGCACCCGGGTGAGCTGGTCCGTGTACTCCAGAGGTGTTCGTTCCTGGTCGACGGTGACCCCGTGGGGACCCGCGGGCATGAGACCGTACGGCTTGCCGAGGGCGGCACGGTCGAAGTGCTCCCGCCGTTCGCAGGAGGGTGAACAGCAGAGCATGAGCGACGACCAGTACCACCAGCGTGATCAGCAGCACGGGTACGGGCAGAGTTACGGCTCCGAGCCCCACGCGCAGCACCAGTACGGGCAGCAGCAGTACCAGCAGCAGCCCTACCACCAGCAGCAGCACTACCAGGAACCCGCCAACACCCAGGACGCGCAGACCTGGCAGGGCCAGACCTGGGACACCCAGTACCAGCCACAGGTCCAGCACCAGCAGCAGCCGTATCAGCAGCCCCACCCGCAGCAGGTCGCCGCCGAGACCGCCTACCTGCCGCAGCAGTCCGGCGCGTACCCGCTGCCGCCCGAGACCCCGGCCCCGGCCCCCGAGCCGGTTCCCGCGGCGCCGGCGACCTGCTGCGGGTGGG
>NZ_MDCR01000152.1 GCF_001723055.1 Streptomyces niveus | reverse complement strand
CGCCCGCGCTCCTGGAGCGCGCCCTGCGCGTCAAGGCCGTCGCCGAGCGGCACGGCGTCCCGCTGCGCGCCGCCGCCATCGCCTATCCGCTGCGCCATCCGGCCGTCGCCAGCGTCCTCGTCGGGACCCGCTCCGCCGACGAGGTCCAGGACGCGGCCGACATGTACTCCCGCACCGTCCCGGACGCCCTCTGGGACGACCTGCGCGCCCAGGGACTGCTGGAAGGCGACGCCCGATGAGCGGAGCGCCGCCCCGCCGGCCGACCCGTTCGGCGCCCGTCGTGGACGCCCACCACCATCTGTGGGACCTGTCCGTACGCGACCAGGACTGGATCACCGGCCCCGCCATGGCACCCATCCGGCGCGACTTCGGCATCGCCGACCTCGCGCCGGAGACCCGCGCGGCCGGTGTCGGCGCCACCGTCCTCGTCCAGACCGTCACGGTCGCGGACGAGACCCCCGAGTTCCTCGCACTCGCCGACAGGAACGAGCTGATAGCCGGCGTCGTCGGCTGGACCGACCTCACCGCGCCCGACATCGCCGACACCCTCGCCGCGCTGCGCGAACTGCCCGGCGGCGACAAGCTCGTCGGCATCCGCCACCAGGTCCAGGGCGAGCCCGACCCCCAGTGGCTGCTGCGTCCCGACGTCCGGTACGGGCTCGCCGCCGTGGCCGACGCCGGACTCGCGTACGACCTGATCGTCCTGCCCCACCAGCTCCCCGCCGCGACCGCCGTCGCCGCGCTGCTGCCGCAGCTGACCTTCGTACTCGACCACCTCGGCAAGCCGCCCGTCGCCTCCGGCGCCCTCGACCCCTGGGCCGGTCACATCCGGGCCCTGGCGGCCCGCCCGAACGTCGTCTGCAAGCTCTCCGGCCTGGTCACCGAGGCGAAGTGGGACTCCTGGACGGCGGACACACTGCGCCCGTACACCGAGACCGTGCTCGACGCGTTCGGCTCCGCACGTCTGATGTTCGGCTCGGACTGGCCGGTGTGCCGGCTGGCCGCCTCGTACGCCGAGGTCGTCGACGTCACCCGTACGCTCACCGCCGACCTGAGCGACAACGAACGGCGTGCCGTCTTCGGCGCGACGGCCACGGCGGCGTACGGGCTGTGAACCACCCCCTGCGCCCGCCGGGCGTTCGGTCCGCCGCTGCGGCACTCTGGAGGCATGCCGGAAGTCCCCGAAGTCGAAGCGCTGCGTGAGTTCCTGGACGGCCAACTGGTCGGCAAGGAGATCGTCCGGGTCCTGCCCCTGACGATCAACGTCCTCAAGACGTACGACCCGCCGCTCACCGCCCTGGAGGGCGCCACCGTCAGCGCGATCGAACGGCACGGCAAGTGGCTCGACATCGTGGCCGGCGACTCAGGGCTCCATCTCGCCATCCATCTGGCCCGCGCGGGCTGGCTGCGGTGGAAGGACGAGTTCCCCGCCGCGCCCCCGCGCCCCGGGAAGGGGCCGCTCGCGCTGCGGACCGTCCTGGCCGGGGGCGACGGCTTCGACCTGACCGAGGCCGGCACCACCAAGCGGCTCGCCGTCCATCTCGTACGCGACCCCTTCGAGGTGCCCGCCATCGCCAGCCTCGGTCCCGACCCGCTCGGCGACGGCTTCGACCGGGACGCGCTCGCCGCGCTGCTCGCGGGGGAGCGGCGGCAGCTCAAGGGCGCCCTGCGGGACCAGCGCCTGATCGCGGGCATCGGCAACGCGTACAGCGACGAGATCCTGCACGCGGCGAAGATGTCGCCCTTCAAACCGGTCCACAATCTGACCGACGACGAGATCACCGTCCTGTACGACGCGATGCGCACGACCCTGACCTCGGCGATCGAGCGTTCGCGCGGTGTCGCGGCGGGACGGCTGAAGGCCGAGAAGAAGAGCGGCCTACAGGTGCACGGCCGGGCCGGTGAGACCTGCCCGGTGTGCGGCGACACCATCAGGTCGGTCTCCTTCGCCGACTCCTCGCTCCAGTACTGCCCGACCTGCCAGACGGGCGGCAAACCGCTCGCCGACCGCAGGACGTCCCGCTTTCTCAAGTAGGACTACCTCAGGTGGCGCCTCGTACCGTCATCAGCCGGTGGCCCTCGGCCGTCCGTACCTCGAACCGGTCGATCTCCCCCAACCGCAGCGCCGCGCCGCCCCACGTGACCATCGGACCGCCCCCGCCACCGGCGCCGGTCCAGGTCATCACCGTCTCCTCCGAGCCGTCCCGGCCCACGGCCACCAGCGCGCACACCCCGGCAGCCGCCGACTTCGACAGCTCCAGCGCGACATCCGTGCCCCAGCCCCGCTCGGCCGCCGTCACGACAGCCGCCGTCCCGGTCCTGCGGTCCGTCGCCGTCCACCGCTCGGCGGCCGGCCCGGCCGGGGAGCCGCCGCCCCGCTGCGCGTCGACGATCGCGAACGGGCCGCCCACCGCGATCACCACCGCCGCCGCGACCAGGGCGACGCGCCGTCTGCGGCTCACCCGCCGCCGGGCCGCCGTCCCTTCCAGCATCCGGTGCAGCAGCTCCGGCCCCGCCGACACGAAGGGCGCCACCCGCGCGGGCGTGCGCCGCGTGTACTCGTCGAGCTGACTGCGCACCCCGTCGAAATCGCCCAACAGCAGTGCGCAGTGCGGACAGTCCATGAGATGGTCCTCGAAGCGGAACGCGTCGGCCGTGTCGAGCACGCCGAGTGCGTAGGCGCCGACGTCACGATGGATCTCCGGTGTCCGCATGCCTCCTGATACGGAGCGCGACGGCGAATCACTCAAGCCGACATCCTTCACCCGCTCCGACTTCTCCCGCTGCTTCCTTCTCCCGCTCCGACTTCTCCTCCCGCCGAGCCGGGCCCGGCTCGCTCCACAGCCCCTAAACTTCCGGGTCATGCTGCGTGTACTGGCCGTGGACGACGAAGCGCCCGCCCTCGAAGAGCTGCTGTACCTCCTGCGCGCCGACCCCCGGATCCGTAGCGCCGAGGGCGCGACGAGCGCGACCGAGGCGCTGCGCCGTATCGGGGCCGCCCTCGACGCCGGTCCCGACGACCCCGCCGCCGTCGACGTCGTCTTCCTCGACATCCACATGGCGGGTCTGACAGGGCTCGATGTCGCCAAGCTCCTGGCCGGTTTCGCCGAACCCCCGCTGATCGTCTTCGTCACCGCCCACGAGGGCTTCGCCGTCCAGGCGTTCGACCTCAAGGCCGTCGACTACGTGCTCAAGCCCGTCCGCAGGGAGCGGCTGGCGGAGGCCGTGCGGCGGGTCGCCGAACTGGTGGGCGAGCGCGGCCCCGTCGTGGACACCTCCACCGACCAGATCCCCGTCGAACTCGGCGGCGTGACCCGCTTCGTCCCCGTCGCCGACATCGTCTACGCCGAGGCCCAGGGCGACTACGCCAGACTCCACACCGACACCGGCAGCCATCTGGTGCGTATCCCGCTCACCACCCTGGAGGAGCGCTGGCGCTCCCGCGGTTTCGTACGGATCCACCGCCGCCATCTGGTCTCCGTCGCCCGTATCGACGAACTGCGCCTCGACGCGGGCGCCATGAGCGTGCGCGTCGGTGACGCCGAACTGGCCGTCAGCAGGCGGCACGCCAGGGCCGTACGCGATCTGCTGATGCGGCTGCCCGGCCGCTGACCAGGCTGTTCGTCAAGGCGGGGGTGGTGCCCGGGGGCTTCCCACCGCCTTGACGGTCTGCTTACACTCCGGCCCTGGCACCGCGACCACGCACGAGGTACGAGGCACGAGGGGGAGGAAGGACCATGACCGCCGACGCCACCCCCAAGCGTGAGGTCGTCACCGGCGAACCCCGCCGCGTACGCCCCCTGCCCCGCTATCGCGCCCAGTCCGAGATCGACGAGCAGACCGCGCTCGGCGACGCCTATGTCCGCTCCCTCATGCGTGGCCAACTCCGCGCCGGACTCACCGCGTTCGCGCTCCTCGCCGCCGTCGTCGGCACCCTCCCGCTCGCCTTCGCCGCGCTGCGCGACACCACCGTCGTCTGGGTGGTGCTCGGCGTCGCCGCGTATCCGCTGCTGACCCTGCTGGCCTGGTGGTACGTACGGCGCGCGGAGCGCAACGAGCGGGACTTCGCCCGGCTCGTGAAGGGCCGGCCGCTGCCGTGAGCCAGAGTTACACGGTGACGGCGGTGGCCGTCGTCGTGGTCGCCACGATCCTCGTCGGCGGCTTCGGCCTGCGGATATCCCGCACCACCTCCGACTTCTACGTGGCCTCCCGCACGGTGCGGCCCGGCCTCAACGCCGCCGCGATCAGCGGCGAGTACCTCTCCGCCGCCTCCTTCCTCGGTATCGCCGGACTGCTCCTGTTGCACGGCCCCGACATGCTCTGGTACCCGGTCGGCTACACCGCGGGCTATCTGGTCCTGCTGGTCTTCGTCGCCGCCCCGCTGCGCCGCTCCGGCGCGTACACCCTCCCCGACTTCGCCGAGGGGCGCCTGGAGTCGCGCCCCGCGCGGCGGGTGGTCAGCGCGCTGGTCGTCGGCGCGGGCTGGCTCTATCTGGTGCCTCAACTCCAGGGCGCGGGACTCACGCTGGAGATCCTGACCGGCGCGCCGAACTGGTTCGGCGCCGTCCTCGTCGCCGTCGTCGTGGTGGTCGCCGTCGCGGCGGGCGGCATGCGCAGCATCACCTTCGTCCAAGCCTTCCAGTACTGGCTCAAGCTCACCGCCCTGCTCGTGCCCGCGATCTTCCTCCTGCTCGCCTGGCAGGGCGACGGACGGCCCGCGATCGACTTCGACCCCACCGAGCTGTCGAGCCGCGCCGACCACCCGCTCTACGCGACGTACGGACTGATCATCGCCACCTTCCTCGGCACCATGGGACTGCCGCACGTCGTCGTCCGCTTCTACACCAGCCCCAACGGCCGGGCGGCCCGCCGGACCACCCTGGGCGTACTCGTCCTGATCGGCGGCTTCTATCTGCTGCCACCCGTCTACGGCGCGCTCGGGCGGCTGTACGCGCCCGCGCAGGCCCTCGGCAAGGACGCCGACGCCGCCGTCCTGCTGCTGCCCGATCTGGTCATCGGGGGCACGGCGGGCGATCTGCTCGGGGCGCTCGTCGCGGGCGGCGCCTTCGCCGCGTTCCTGTCCACCGCATCCGGACTGACCATGGCCGTCGCCGGGGTGCTCACCCAGGACGTACTGCCCTCGCGCGGCGTACGGCACTTCCGGCTGGCCACGCTGCTCGCGATCCTCGTGCCGCTCGGCGGTTCGCTGGTGGTCAGCGGCATGCCGGTGGCCGACGCCGTCGCGATGGCCTTCGCCGTCTCCGCCTCGTCGTTCTGCCCGCTGCTGGTGCTCGGCATCTGGTGGCGGCGGCTCACCCCGCCCGGAGCGATCGCGGGGCTGCTGCTCGGCGGCGGCTCGGCGCTGGTGGCCATCGGGATCACGGTCAGCGGCGCCGTACGTTCCGGGTGGCCGCACGCGCTGCTCGCCTGGCCCGCCGTCTGGTCGGTGCCCGTCGGGTTCCTCGCGATGATCCTGGTGTCGCTGGCCACGCGCTCGCGCATACCGCCGGGGACCAAGGCCGCCATGACCCGGTTCCATCTCCCGGAGGCACTGATGCCCCGCGCCAGAGGAGGCCCCCGGTGAACGGCGCGGCCCTCGCGGTCCTGCTCGTGCTCGGCGCGCTGCTGTTCGCGGGCGGCTTCCTGCTGGGCCGCCGCGGCGGACGCGGACGGCCCGACCGGACCAGCGACGTCGGTACGCCCGTCGAGCACGCCACTTTCGAGACCCTGCACACCGCGTCGCTCGCCGCGCCGCCCCTGCGCGCCGGACTCACCGAGGAGAGCGCGGGCAAGGCCGCCCGCCGGCTGCGCTCGCTGCTCGGCACGGACGCGCTCTGCCTCACCGACCGGGACCGGGTGCTCGCCTGGGACGGCCTCGGCGAACATCACGGCAAGCATGTGATGGACCATGTGCAGGCCCTGCTCGCCAGTGGCCGCGACACGGCCTTCGCGAGCGGCTGCGGCGATCTGGACTGCCCGCTGCGCTGGGGCGTCGCCGCGCCGCTGACCGTCGACCACCGGGTGCTCGGCACCCTCGTCGCGTACGCCCCGAGGGAGTCCGCCGTCCTCGCGCGGGCCGCCGGCGAGGTCGCACGCTGGGTCTCCGTACAGCTCGAACTCGCCGAACTCGACCGCTCCCGCACCCAGTTGATCGAGGCGGAGATCAGGGCGCTGCGCGCCCAGATCTCGCCGCACTTCATCTTCAACTCACTGGCCGCCATCGCCTCGTTCGTCCGCACCGACCCCGAGCGCGCCCGTGAACTGCTCCTGGAGTTCGCCGACTTCACCCGCTACTCGTTCCGCAGGCACGGCGACTTCACCACCCTCGCCGACGAACTGCACTCCATCGACCAGTACTTGGCACTAGTCCGGGCCCGCTTCGGCGACCGGCTGTCGGTCACGCTCCAGGTCGCACCCGAGGTGCTGCCGGTCGCGATGCCGTTCCTCTGTCTCCAGCCGCTCGTCGAGAACGCCGTCAAGCACGGCCTCGAAGGCAAGATCACGATGAGTCACATCACCATCAGCGCGCTCGACGCCGGTTCGGAGGCGGAGGTCGTGATCGAGGACGACGGGGTGGGCATGGACCCGGATCGGCTGCGCCGGATCCTGCGCGGGGAGGGCGGGCTGTCCACGGGCATCGGACTGCTCAACGTGGACGAGCGGCTGCGCCAGGTGTATGGGGACGACTACGGGCTCGTCATCGAGACGGGGGTGGGGGCGGGGATGCGGATCACCGTACGGATTCCCAAGTACCGCGCGGGCGTGCACGGCAGCTGAGTCAGAACAGGGCGATGGCGAGATGTCCCAGCGGCAGCCCGAGCTGCCACGCCGGGGTCCACACCTGCGGCCCCTCCTCCTCGTTCGGCTCGGGACCCTCGGCGCCACCCGGATCGGCGCCCGGCGCGCCCACCGCGTCGAGATCCGGGGCCAGCAGTTCGGTCTCCTCCAGCCACCGCCAGGCGTCCAGGGCCAGTTCCAGATCGGGGTCGGGCCGCGCCGTGCCGGACCGTTCCGCCTGGCAGGCGCGGGTCTCCAGCAGATCGAGCTGGTGACAGACCCATTCACGCCAACCCGTGCCGTACGCGGTGAGCGTCCGCCACTCGGCCATCCGCGCCACACCGCCGGGCCCGCCGACCGGGCCTTCGGACAGGAAGATGGTCAGGGCGAGGGCGTCGCGACCCGCCCGGTACTCAAGTGTGGTGGGCGGCATGAGATCGCCGGTGCGCAGCAGTTCGTCGGCGACGTACTCCGCGTACATCCACGCCATGGGGACGAGCAGGCCGCCGCCACCGCCTTCGTCATGATGTTCCGGACGCATTGTTTTCCGCCTTCCTTTCTCTCGGGGGACGCTGCTTCACCGAGCATTGAACCGGCGGCCGGTGCCCAGCGTGGCCAGAAGAGCAGGATCCGACAGCGGACCGGAGGCGATTGTGACGGGTGAGGCCGGCGGTGACCCACATGTGCGGTCGCAGCTCGGCGCGTACGCGCTGGGAGCCCTCACGCCCGAGGAGGACCGGCTGATCGCCGGGCACCTGGAGGGCTGCGCGGGCTGCGCCGCCGCCTATGCGGAGGTGGCCGACGGCGCGGCGCTCCTCGCACTCTTCGACGAGGAGGACCTGTGGTAGCCGGGCAGGGAACGGCCGAGGGCCCGCAGCGCGTAGTAGGAGCGGGACTTGACGGTGCCGGCCGGGATGCCGAGCACCTGCGCGGCCTCGACCACGCTCAGCCCCTTGAAGTAGATCTGCGCGAGTACGGCGCGGTGCTCCGGGCTCAGCGACCTCACCGCCGCGCGTACGTCGAGCGCGGCGACGGAGCGTTCCGTGGGATCGCCGGGCTCCGGGGTCGCTTCCAGGACGCCGTCGCTGACCTCGGTCGGGCGGGCGAGACGTGAGCGGCGGGCGTCGATCGCCAGCCGGCGGCCCACGGTGAAGAGCCAGGGCCGCATGGACTCGTAGGGGCCCTCGAAGGCCTCGGGGTGCTGCCAGGCGCGGACCAGCGTCTCCTGGAGGAGGTCCTCGGCGCGCTGCCGGTCGCCGTAGGTCAGACCGAGCAGGAAGTGCAGGAGCGCCGGGCCGTGGTCGCGCTGCAACTCCGTCAGCGCCCGCTCGTCGGTCGTCGCCGTGGCCGTGGCGGTGGTCATCGTGAACGTCCCTTCCTCGCGGAGGTCGCCGGCGTCGGCGGCGCTGCCGTTGGCGTATCGGAACGCATCCGGTGCGTCCGGGGACAGACGGCTCACAAGGGTCTGCGACGAGCGGTCGCTCCGCGCGGCGAGTGGTGCGGTGAACGGTCGGCCGATCCCTTTCATCCCTTTCAGGTACTTCACCGCGTTCGGAGCATTAGTCACACTAATATGAAGAATGCATGTGTTGACCGTTTGGTCGCCTTCCTCGTTCTGAAGGAGCCTGACCGATGACGACGCACACGCGACACGGAGCGGTGGCCGCAGCCGCTCTGCTGCTCGGCACGGCGGCGGGATGCGCCGGACCCGGCACGGCCGAACCGGCCGTCGACCGGCCCGCCGACAGCGCCGCCGGGTCCGGACCCTCGGCCGCGGGCGGCACGGCACCGGAGCGCGGGTTCACCCTCGTCGCCTCCGGAGACGTCCTGCCGCACGACTCCGTCATCAGTCGCGCCGGCGTCGACGCGGGCGGCACCGGCCACGACTTCGTACCGATGCTCGCCGGGGTGAAGCCCGTCGTCTCGGCCGCCGATGTGGCGATCTGTCACATGGAGACGGTGTACGGCCCCGACGGCGGGCCCTTCACCGGCTACCCGTCGTTCGCCTCACCGCCCGAGATCGCCGCCGCCCTCAAGGCGACCGGCTACGACTCCTGCTCCACCGCGTCCAACCACACCCTCGACGCCGGGGCCGACGGCATCAGCCGCACGCTCGGCGCCCTCGACAAGGCCGGCGTCAAGCACGCGGGCTCGGCGCGCACGGCCGAGGAGGACACCCGCCCCGCGCTGCTCGACGCGGGCGGCGCGAAGGTCGCCCAACTGGCGTACACCTACGACACCAACGGCAAACCGCTGCCCGACGGACAGCCCTGGGCCGTCGACCTCATCGACGAGGAGAAGATCATCGCCGACTCGCGGGCCGCCCGCGCGGCGGGCGCCGACGTCGTCGTCGTGAGCATGCACTGGGGTACGGAGTGGCAGACGGCGCCCGACGAGAAGCAACTGCGCCTCGGCGAACGGCTCACCGCGTCCACCACCGACGGCCGCCCCGACATCGACCTGATCATCGGCACGCACGTGCACGCCCCGCAGGCGTACGAGAAGGTCAACGGCACCTGGATCATCTACGGCATGGGTGACCAGATCGCCGGTGAAATGATCAACAACGCCGGACAGTTCGACCCGCGCGGCACCCAGGGCTCGATCGGCCGGTTCACCTTCGCGCCGCCCGCCACCGACGGCGAGCGCTGGGCCGTCACGAAGGCGGAGTTCATCCCGCAGACCATGGACAACACCGTTGGGCGGGTGGTCAATCTGTCCCAGGCGCTGGACGAGGACCCGTCGAGGGACGACTACCGGGCGACACGGTCCGCGATCGAGGCTGCGGTCCTCGGCCGCGGCGCCGCCAACGACGGCCTCACGATGGGCCGTTGACGCCTGCGGGTCACACCTCGCTACGGGACGACCGTGACCGGCCAGCGGCCCGCCTTGACCAGCCGTACCGCCACCGAGCCGATGAACCGGTGCCCCGCCGACTCCGACGCGCCCACCACCACGGCGTCCGCCTTGAGGTCGTCGGCCGCGGTGACCAGCCCGTTGTACGGGTCGCCGCGCAGGGTGTGGAACTCCCAGCGGATGTCCCAGATGCCCCGGACCTGCTCGGCGCTGGCGCGGATCTGCTCCGCGAGATCCTCGGCGATCTCCCCGGTCGTGTCGGCCACCGGGGCGCCGAGCGCGGCCCCCGACGACATCAACGGCTGGACGTAGACGATGGCGAGCAGGGCGTTCTGCCGCCGGGCGAGGCCACCGGCGTACGCCGCCGCGCGGAGCGACGACTCGGAGCCGTCCACACCGGCGACGATCACCTTGGGGCCGTCGGTTCCGCGTTCGAAGGGGGAGGGCTGCTGATCCGTCACGGCAGCGAGGCTATCGGCTCCCGGGAGGCTCCCCTCCGGGGGTCCGCCCGGCGGTCGTCCCGAACGGCTCAGGCCGGGCGGGATTTGCCGGACTGGCCCTAGAGTGCGACGTATGAGCGTCAGCGTGGAGGGTGCCCCGCCGGGCCGCGCGGCCGGAAGCCGGGGCCAGGGCCGGGACCGGGGTGACGGGCGAGGGCGAGGACGGGGACCGTTCCTGAGCCGGGTGCCCGGCGCGTTCGCGACGTACTTCGGCGGGCTCGGCGTCTACTGCGCGCTCATCGCCCTCATCCCCGCACTCCGGCGGCTGTTGCGGCCCCTCTCCGCCTTCCTCGACGACGTCGCCGTCCCCGTCAGCGCCAACCTCGCCTACGCCGTCTTCCTCCTCCTGCTCGCCGGCGCCGTCGCCTCCCGCAAGAAGGCCGCGTGGTGGCTGGTCGTCACCTATCTGGCGCTGCTGGTCGCGGTCGACGTCGTGGTGCTCACCTTCGCCGCCTGGTCGTGGCTGCCCAACTTCGTCCTGTGCGGCGCGGGGCTCGTCGTACTGATCCTGGCGCGCGGCCAGTTCTACGCGGCCAGCCGGCGCGGCTCCCTGCGCCGGGCGCTGCTCGTCCTCGTGCTCGGCCTCGCCGCCGGCGTCCTCGCGGGCTGGGGACTCGTCGAACTCTTCCCCGGCTCCCTGTCGCACGGCGAGCGCCTCACCTGGGCCGCGAACCGCGTGTTCGGCGGACTCGTCTCCGCCGGCGACTTCGACGGCCGGCCGCCCCACCCGCTCTTCTTCTTCCTCGGCCTCTTCGGCGCGCTCGCCCTGCTCGCCGCCGCGGCCACCCTCTTCCGCTCGCAGCGCATGGAAGCCGCGCTCCACGGCGACGAGGAACCCCGCATCCGGGCGCTCCTCGGCGCGTACGGCTCCCAGGACTCGCTCGGCTACTTCGCCACCCGCCGCGACAAAGCCGTCATCTTCTCGCCGAGCGGCAAGGCGGCCGTCACCTACCGCGTCGAGACCGGCGTCTGCCTCGCCAGCGGCGACCCCCTCGGCGACCGCGAGGCATGGGCGCCCGCCATCGAGGCCTGGCTCGACGTCGCCAGGCACCACGCCTGGGCACCGGCCGTCATGGGCGCGTCCGAGGACGGCGCCACCGCCTACGCGCGCGCCGGGCTCGGCGCCATCCAGCTGGGCGACGAGGCGATCCTGCGTGTCGACCGGTTCGACCTCGGCGGGCGCGACATGCGCGTCACCCGACAGGCCGTCAACCGGGTCCGCAGGACCGGGGTCACCGCCCGCGTACGGCGCCACTCCCTCCTTACGGAGGACGAGATGCGGGAGATCGTCGACCGCGCCGACGCCTGGCGCGGCACCGAGACCGAACGCGGCTTCTCCATGGCGCTCGACCGGCTCGGCGACCCCGCCGACGGCGACTGCCTGCTCGTCGAGGCGTTCGACGGCGACGGCGCCCTCATCGCGCTGCTCTCCTTCGTGCCCTGGGGCAAGGACGGCATCTCGCTGGACCTGATGCGCCGTGACGGGGCCGCCCCCAACGGCGTCATGGAGTTCATGGTCGCCGAACTGTGCGCGTACGCCCCCACGCTCGGTGTCCGCCGGATCTCCCTGAACTTCGCCGTCTTCCGCTCGGCCTTCGAAGAAGGCGCCCGCATCGGCGCCGGACCGGTGCTCAGACTCTGGCGCGGAATGCTGCTCTTCTTCTCCCGCTGGTGGCAGCTCGAAGCGCTCTACCGCTCCAACGTGAAGTACCAGCCCGCCTGGTACCCCCGCTTCCTCTGTTACGGCGACGCCGGCTCCCTCGCCCGTGTCGGCCTCGCCTCCGGGATCGCCGAGGGCTTCGTCTCCGTACCGAGCCTGCGCCGGCTCTGGGGCCGGGGACGGCCCGCCCCCGGCGCCAGGGGCGTCACGACCCCCGCGACCACCGCCGGACTCCCCGCCGTCGAAGAACTGCGCCTCACCGGCCCCGACACCGAACAGGCGGTGTACGAGCGGCACCTGCCCGAACAGGTACGCGTCCGCCACGACAAGCTGGCCCGGCTCCGCGCCGACGGCGTCGACCCCTACCCCGTCGGCGTCGCCCCGCCCACGGACACCCTGGCCGCGATCCGCGCCGCCCACCCGGCCGGCGCCCCCGGGAGCCGCAGCGGCGCGCACACCACCGTCGCCGGGCGCGTCATGGCCGTACGCGACTTCGGCGGCATCCTCTTCGCCGTCCTGCGCGACTGGTCCGGCGACCTCCAGCTCGCCCTCACCCGCGACGGCGGCGCCTCACCGCCCCTGGAGCGCTTCGCCGCCGACATCGACCTCGGCGACCAGCTCACCGCCACCGGGGAGGTCGGACACACCGACAAGGGCGAGCTGACCGTCTTCGTCACGCGCTGGCAGCTCACCGGCAAGTGCCTGCGCCCGCTGCCCGACAAACGCCGCGGGCTCACCGACCCCGAGGCCAGGGTCCGCCGCCGCTACGTCGACCTGGTCTCCCGCCCGGCCGCCAGGAACGTCGTACGCTCCCGGTCCACCGCGATCCAGGCACTGCGCCAGGGGCTGGTCGACCGCGGCTATCTGGAGGTCGAGACACCGATGCTCCAGCAGATCCACGGCGGCGCCAACGCCCGCCCCTTCACCACCCACATCAACGCCTACGACCTCGACCTCTACCTGAGGATCGCCCCCGAGCTGTATCTCAAGAGGCTCTGCGTCGGCGGCGTCGAGAAGGTCTTCGAACTCGGACGCACCTTCCGTAACGAGGGCGTCTCCTACAAACACAACCCCGAGTTCACCGTCCTGGAGGCATACCAGGCGTTCGCCGACTACGACGTGATGCTCGACCTCACCCGCGAACTCATCCAGGGCGCGGCCACCGCCGTCTTCGGCGCCCCGCTCGCCCACACGCGGGGCGACGACGGCAGGCTCGTCGCGCACGACATCTCCGGCCGCTGGCCCGTCAGAACGGTCCACGGCGCCCTGTCCGACGCGCTCGGCGAGGAGATCGGCCCCGACACCGGCGAGCGGGCGCTGCGCCGCCTCTGCGACCGCGCGGGCATCGCGCACGCCCCCTGCGGCACCCGTGGTGACGTCCTCCTGGAGATGTACGAGCGGCTGGTGGAGGAGAAGACCCGGCTGCCCACCTTCTACAAGGACTTCCCCACGGAGGTCTCCCCGCTCACCCGACAGCACCGCGACGACCCCCGGCTCGCCGAACGCTGGGACCTCGTCGCCTTCGGTACGGAACTGGGCACCGCCTACTCCGAGTTGACCGACCCCGTGGAGCAGCGCCGCAGGCTCACCGCCCAGTCCCTGCTCGCCGCCGGCGGCGACCCGGAGGCCATGGAGATCGACGAGGACTTCCTCGACGCGCTGGAGTACGCCATGCCGCCGACCGGCGGCCTCGGTGTCGGTGTGGACCGGCTCGTCATGTTCCTCACCGGACTGACCATCCGTGAGACGTTGCCCTTCCCGCTGGTGCGGCGCGGCTGAGCCCCGCCGGACCGGCGTCACAGAAGTTCATCGGCTCATCCCATCGGGTGCTTTCCCCGCCGTCGGCGGTGTCGGTGAGGGACAGGACGCACCGGCCGTGCGAGCCATTGGCCATGGAAGCCATCAAAAAGGACCAGATGATTCCGGGTCGCCGGACCGTGCTGCGCCTCGCCGCGGTCCTCGGAGCCGTCGGGCTGACCCGGCTGCTGACCGCGGGCGACGCCCAGACCCCGGGCCGTCCGGCGACCGGCGTTCCGCAGGGGGGTGCCCCGGCGGCCGGAGCGCGGCCGGAGGCCTTGCCGCGCCGGCCGTCGGCCTACAGGCTGAGCCCCATGACGGAGTTCCAGCCGCCGGACGGGCGGCCCGCCAGGCTCTCCGTACGCAAGGAGCCCCTCCTGGAGATGCCGGACCTGGGCCACTCGATGGTGCTCACCTTCGACGACGGACCCGACCCGCACTACACCCCCGGCATCCTGAAGACGCTGCGCGCGCACGACGTACGGGCGATGTTCTTCGTCTGCGGCGAGATGGCCACGGGACAGCGGGACCTGCTGCGCGAGATGGCCGACGACGGGCACATCGTGGGCAACCACACCTGGTCGCACCCGGAGCTGCCGAAGCTGGGACCGGGCCGGATCCGTGCCGAGATGGAACGCACCAGCGAGGTGATCGAGCGCACGCTGGGCCGTCCGCCGGTCTGGTTCCGCGCCCCGTACGGCTCCTGGAACCGGCACACCTTCGAGATCGGGGCCGACCTCGGCATGGAGCCGCTCGCCTGGACCGTCGACACCCTCGACTGGAAGTCGCCGGGCACCGGGCGGATCGTCCGCACGGTGCTCGACGGGGCGGCGCCGGGGGTCGTGGTGCTGTCGCACGACGCGGGCGGTGACCGCTCGCAGAGCGTCGCCGCGCTCCGGGACTATCTGCCGGAGCTGCTGAACGAGGGGTACGGCATCACCGTACCGAGGCCCTGACGGCCGCTCAGGGGCGGGACGGCGGGGCGCCGTCCCGCCCCGGCCCGTCCGTTCGGCGATCGCTCAGCGGGTGTCGACCAGCCTGGCGAAGACCACGACATTGCCGTCGTAGCCGCCCGCCTTCGAGTAGCCGCCGCCGCAGGTGATCACACGCAGTTCGGAGTGACCGGTGTCGCCGTACACCCGCGCGCCGGGGAAGTCGTTCTTGGAGAAGACCTCGACCCCGTAGATCTCGAACACCGCCACCCGCTCGTCGAAGCGGGTCACCCGGATGTGCTCGCCCTTGGTCAGCGAGCCGAGGCCGTAGAAGACCGCGGGGCCCGCCTGGTTGTCGACATGGCCCACGACGACGGCGGTGCCGCGCTGGCCGGGGGCGACGCCGTTCTGGTACCAGCCCGCCATGTTGGCGTCCTGGGGAGGCGGGGCGGCGATCCAGCCCTCCGGGTCGAGCCCCACGTCCATCACGGGCGCGTCGACCTTGATCGCCGGAATCGTCACCCGGGACATCGGGGCGTACGGCAGCGGCTTCACGATGGGGACGTCGGCGGGTTCGGTCACCGCTTCCTGCCGGGTGTCCAGCGCCGCCGCGGAGGCGGGCTGGGGCGGTCCGAGGGAGACGTCGGCCCCGTTCCGCATGAGTGCGAGACCAGAGAGCATGACAAGAGCCAGAACGCCCCAGGGCGAGCGTCTCCTCGCCTCCGAGCCGCCGTGGTCCAGGCCCATGGTTCTCCCTTCGTGGGCGCCTGGTACGCACGCTAAGGGCGCTTGCCCGGGTCGGCGAGAGCTGGAGGGCGAATGGGTGGTGCGGCCGTCCGTGCCGGGCCGGCTGCCCCATTCGAGTAGTCGTCATATAAGCCCCCTGACGGTCCGTGACCTGCGACTCCGTCAGATCCGGCCACGTTCTGTCGGCGTGTCGCCTCACCGGGGTGGACCAGTGCCGAAATGCGTGAGATGTGCTGTCCGGTGATGGTTCGTCATGGAGGGCGTACTCGTCGAATTTCCCGGAGCACCGCTTTGGGGCGTCTTCCGCTGGAGGCTCAACGATGCGTGCTTCACGCGCTCTCATGGTGACTGCCGCGGCCTGCGCCGCCGTGGCGCTCTCCGCCCCGCTGGCCGGGGCCACCAACGGTCCGAGGGAGATCACCGTCAACCCGTTCGCCGTCCACCAGGGCGGCACGCTGCACATCAAGGTCGAGGGCTGTGGCCACGGCGGCACGGTCACCTCCAACGCCTTCCCCACGGCGCACCTCTCGGTGAACTCCTCGGGCCACTCGGAGGCCCGGGCCCGTATCCACAACCACGCCACGCCGGGCGACTACAACCTGTCCGTCAAGTGCAGCGACAACAGCCGCATCGCGACCCACCGCTTCCGCGTGCTGGCCGGCCAGGGCGCGGAGGGTGGCCTCGGTGGCTCCATCGGCCCCAGCTCGACCGAGATGGCGGTCGGCGGCGGTCTGGTCGCCACGGCCGCGGTCGGCGGCACGTACTTCATCGCCCGCCGCCGCCGTACGAGCGACTCGCTCGTCTGACCGGGCGGACCTCCTCCTTACGGAGAACGCCCGTCCTTGCGGAGAACGCCCGTCGCCCCAGGTCCCGAACAGGACTTGGGGCGACGGGCGTTCGGCGGAGCCGGCCGCCGGTCAGTGCTGGCGGTTCGCCGAGCGACGGCGTACGACGAGCACGGTGCCCAGGGCCGCCGCGGCCACCAGGCCGGTGCCGACGGCGAGTTCCGTGCCGTTCATGCCGATGAAGCTGCCGCCGAGACCGCCCTTGACGCCGCCGGGAGGCGCGATCGCCGTGGAGCTGGAGGTGGGCGTCCGGGTCGCGGCCGGGCTCGCCGTCGGGGTCGGGGTGGGGGTGGCCGTCCGGGTCGGCGTCGGGGCCGGGGTGCCGCCGGCGATGGTGAGGTCGGTGGTGCCCTCCTCGCCGTTGCACGTGAAGGTCACCTCGTACATCGCACCGGGCTTGGCGTCCCAGAAGATGGAGGCACGCGCCGATCCCCCGGAGGGGATGACCGTGTCGTCGAACACCCCGGACGTGGCGGTGGCGGTGCTGCTGCAACCGGTGACCGTGAGGGTCACCTGGCCGCCGGCCGCGATCACCGAGGGGGTGACGGCGAAACCGAACGGTGTGACAGGGGCCGCCGCCGTGGCCATGGCCACGGCAGGCGTAGTCAGTGCGAGTGCGGCCGCTCCCAGCAGAGCGGCGGACGCGGCACGTATCGCGCGCATGGACAATCCTCCGGGTCTCCGAGGGGCAGTGCGGAACTGATTTCCGCAGATGGCGGGAAATGCACCTCGATACCCGGCACGCTAGGAGTGCCTTACCACAGCCGCGATCTCAGTCGGGCGAACGGGTTGTCCTGTCACCCGACTGGCCCGCCCGTGTTCCCGGTCGCCGGACGGGCGGAGTATGCGGCCCGTCCGGCGACCGAGGTCCGGGTCCTGCGGACACGGCAGGGGCTCTCGCCTAGTTACGGATGTGGGGGAACAGGTCGACGAACGGTGCCGCCGTCGCCGCGATGCCCCGGCCGTACGGCGCGTCGAAATCCCAGATCAGGAACAGCAGGAAGGCGATCAGGGCGCTGAACAGCCCCGCCAGCAGCAGTTCCCGCCAGGTACGGCGGATCTGGAGCGTGAAGATCAGCCCCACCGTCACGACGGCGCCGATGATCAGGCCGAACCAGACGACCCCCGGCATCGTCGCACCGGCGTTCTCGCCTCTGGCGCCCCGCGCGTCGTCGGCCGCCGCCACCTGGTCGACCAGCGGCTGATACGCCTGCGCCTCGTGGTCGTCGGCCGGCACGTAGTCGGTGACGCTCCGCCGCACCTGCTCCAGCAGCGCCGTGCCCTTCTCGCTGAGGCTGTTGTGCTCCGACATGTGGGGCCACTCGCTGTGGACCACGTACGAGACGTACGCGTCGACGTCGCCCCGGATCCGGTCACGCACCTCGACCGGGTACACCTGCGACCGCGCCTGCACCTCGTGCAGAGCCTGCGCCTCCTGGCGTACGGACTCCTGGGCGCCGCCGCGCGCCTCCCAGACACCGGCGATGGCCAGGCCCAGCACGATCGCGTAGACCACGCCGATCATCATCGTCATGTACTCGAGGACGTCGGGGCTCTCGGAGGGGTCGTCGTCCGCCGGGATCCGGCGGTTGTTGATGAGGACGATGGCCACCACGACCGCGCAGGCGGCGCCCATGGCCAGGGACAGGACAAGCCATTCCGACATGAGTCTCCGTCAGTCAGCGGGAACGGGGGCGAAGGATGGCGGCTGCCAGGACCGCCGGTGCCGTGAGCAGGAGCATGAGCATCACGACCGAGGTGCTGTTCGTCGGCTGCTTGCGCACCGGCGGTCCTGGCAGCC